>JBDNGP010000028.1:0-87281 GCA_041689265.1 Verrucomicrobiota bacterium | reverse complement strand
AGCAGAAGATGCCCAATGAAGTCACCACGAAACAAAACCGTGGGACGACGCCAAGGCGGGAGTGAAAGCCCGACCGAAGCCGGGTTCAACCGCCGGATGCGGAAGACCGCACGTCCGGTGGTGTGGGAGCCCTGACGAGCGCAATCCCGTCAGGGCCACCCGATCGGTTAGAGTTCATCCGTCAGGCTGTTCCCTGCCGCATCCGGACCATCTGAAACTTGAACTCCATCTACACTGTTCAACCCAGTCGGCCGACCAACTCCTTCGTCAGGGCGCGGAACGCCTCGGCGCCGGAAGCCCCGCGGTCGTGCAGTTCGATGGGCTTGGCCTCCATCGGCGCCTCGGCCAGTTCGATGTTTTCAGGAATGACCGTGTCAAAAAAATGCAGCCGCTTGAAGCCCGGCTCCGTGCGCAATCGTTCCATTGTCTCCGCTTGATAACGCACCCAGCCCCGCACCCGGGTGAAAACCACGCCCAGACAGCTGATCTTGAATTCCAGTTCGCGTTTCAGATATCGCAACCGGTCGTTCAATAAGTCCAGGCCAAGCGTCGACAGATAATTCGGTTGCATTGGGACGAGATAGGAATCGCTGGCGTAAAGGGCGTTCTGCGCCGAGGACATCAGATTCGGCGGGCAGTCGCACAGGATCACGTCGTACTGATCGAGGACCTTGGCGATCTTGCGTGAGAAGATCCGCTCGCGGCCCGGGCGCGCAGCCAGGTCGAGATCGATGAACGTCAATGCCAGATGCGAGGGGATCAGATCCAGTCCCGGCACCTCCGGCACCACGTCGTGGACGATGCAATCGGGGAGCTTGGTCAGCTCGGCGTGCTTTTTGTCCCCTCGGCTTCAAGCACATCGGCCATGGAACCGTGTTGGGTCACCCACTTTCCCCAGACCGGCTCTGTCATCAACGAGAGCGAGGCGTTGAGCTGCGGATCGAAATCCACCAAGAGCACGCGTTTGCCGTGATCACGGGCGAGATACGTGGCGGTTTTGAGGAACAGATCGCGGGCGGCCAATTGATCGCCGCTGGTGCATTGAATGCTGAAGACGGTCGAACTTATTCGACCCGGCACGTATTAAACTCCAACGGAGTTGCATCGTTCAGCCCGGCGTTGGGGGGACGTTGATTGATAAGAATGTATGAAACATTTTCGAGTAGATGATGCAGAACGTCCGTCAGAGTCTTTGTTCCGGGATCCTCTTCGCGATCAAAGCGACTCAATTGGGCTGCAGCGCTGGTGAACACCGGGTCAGTGACAAGACTTGTGTTCGCGTACACCATCTGTGAAACACTCCCTTTCACCATGAACCCATCCCGATCAATATTGACGACCAAGATTCTAAGATTGTCGCTCGGTGTCGCGATAGGCGCTTTCTCGCTTACCTGCGCGCCGCGAAGCATCTTGATGGCAGCGGAAGTCGCAGCTCCAGAATTTTCTGTGAAACTGGAGACTGCGATGAAACACGACGACGGCGAGTTTCTTTGGTTTCATCCGCGCGCGGCGGCCATTCCTTCGACTGACCCTGCGGGCCCGGCGATCGTGATGACGATTCAAAAGCACCTGAAGATTTCGGATTATTACTCGGGGCTCCACGTGATGCGACGTGCGCATCCCAATGCACCGTGGAACGGGCCGTCGCTTCCTCCGGAACTCGATTGGCAACGACAACCCAACGGTGTCACCATCAGCGTCGCCGATGTCACCCCCGGCTGGCACGCGCCGACGGGTAAGCTGATCGCCATCGGGTGTCAGGTTCGTTACGACCCGAAGGGCGAGCAACTTGACGACGTCACGCGCGCGCACCAGACCGTCTATGCCGTGTTTGATCCAAACACCGAAGCGTGGTCACGCTGGCGGGTGGTTGAGCTGCCGCCGGATGAACAGTTCAACTTTGCCCGGAACGCCTGCTCCCAATGGCTCGTCCCACCCGATGGCCGACTGCTGGTGCCGCTCTACATCGGGCGAAACTCCAGCGAGCCGTTCAGCACGACGGTCGCCGAATGCCGCTTTGACGGCGCGACGCTGAGTTACGTGAAACATGGCGACGTGCTAAAACTGAATCTTGCGCGCGGGCTGTACGAACCCTCATTGATCGCCTTTCGCGGTCGTTATTTTCTGACGCTCCGCAACGACGACCGGGGCTATGTGAGCGTGAGCGACGACGGCCTGCAATTCGACGAACCGAAGCCCTGGTTGTTCGACGATGGCGCGGAGCTGGGCAGCTACAACACCCAACAACACTGGCTCGCGCACAGTGACGGACTGTTTCTCGTCTACACCCGTCGCGGCGCGGACAACGACCACATCATGCGCCATCGGGCTCCGCTTTTTATGGCGCAGGTGGACGCGACTAATTTGCGGGTGATCCGTAGCACAGAAAAGATCGTCGTCCCGGAGCGTGGAGCGCAACTCGGGAACTTCGGTGCCGCGGCAATCAGCGAATCCGAATCCTGGATCACGGTTTCGGAAGGCCTGTTCGCGGACGATTCACGAAAGCGCGGTGCCGACGGAGCAACCTTCATTGCGCGCGTGATCTGGTCCCGCCCCAACAAACTCGTCAGCCCATCGCGTTAAGGAACCGCTAATTTCACAGGCAAGAGCTTCCGAAGATTAGCGCGAATGAGCGGCAATTAGCGGTTTCTCCTTCTTGCGTGGATTTAATCAGCGGTTCCCTGAGAACCTGTTCGGATTCGCACCGGTAGAATATTTATCGTGGTGAACGTTTCCGCTCACTCGTTGAATTCAAATTGGAGCAGGCGGCGTTGCGCGAGCTAACGTGCAGTCCCAATCGTGCGGACAAACTGAATGAGGTCGGCCAGGTCTTGCGGCGTCAGTCCGGCTTCCAAACCTTCGGGCATCAGGGAGATATTGGCGCTCCGCAGTGACTTGATGTTCGTCAGCAGCACCACCCGCGAATCGCCGGCCGCCGTCTTGATCGTGAGGCTGTTGGCCGTCTCGGCGGTGATCAGACCGTAGAGCTCCGAGCCGTCGGTCAGTTCACATTGATAGGCGTGATACCCCGGCTGCACATCGGCGCTGGGATCGAGGATGTTGGCCAGCAATTTCTCCGGCGGATGGTTTGCCACGGACTTCAAGTCCGGCCCCATCTCGCCGCCGGTCTCTCCATCCTTGTGACAGGCAAGGCAAGCTCGGGTGAACACCGCGCGGCCGCGGCCGGCATCACCCGTCAGTTGGAGTGCGGATTGAAACTGCTCGATCACCTTGGCGCGGCTCCCGGTCGAGGTGAATTCCGCGGCGGCCATTTCCCGCACCCGCTTGGAACTGTGCTTGAGCAGCCGGGCACGTTGAGTGACGTCGAGCGCGATGGTATCGTCGGCGCCGAGGCGCTCGAGCAATGCGAACGCCCAGGGCTCGCGTGCCAACAGGGCATCGAGTGCCGTGGCGCGGGTCAGCGGAGAAAAGGAGATCCACGCCAGGAGCAAACTCTGCGGAACGGAGTCGTCACCGGTGGCGGCCAGGGCTTTGACGGCCGCCCGCTGCAAACCGCCGGCAATGTTTGGCGTCAGCATTCCCTTCAATGCTTTCAGCGCATCCGCACGGCGGGCCTCATTCCGCCCAATGAGACCCGCCGCTGCCGCGCGATCTGGCTCCGTTAGCGTTTCGTCAATCAGTGCCCGGTGGGCCGCGACAAAGACCGAGTCCTCGCCGGCTCCCGCAGACTCCGTCAGCAATGCGGCCAGAGCATCGTCGCCATTGGCGAGGGTGGCGAGCGATGTGCCACGACTTGAAAGCGTGTCGAGGAAGCGCGTCGCCGCAGAAAATTGGGCTTCTGCATAACCACGCCGATCGGGAGTCAGCGCCGGAGCGAGCAATTCGGCGAGCGCCGCACGGTCGTTGAGACCCAGAGCGATGTACGCGAGTGGTTCCCCCAAAGCGTTCATGGCGCGGGCGTCCGGGGTTGACGCCGCCACCAGTGCGCGAACGTGTGGCACAGCGGAGCTTAGGATGGCGGCGAGCGTAAAGGGTTCCTCGAATCGGGCAACTGCGAGACGTCCGAGTGCTTCTCCGGCGACCGCGTTGGTCCACTCGCCGAGCGAGAACGCGAGTTGGAGCCGCACCTTGGCATCCGGATCGTCCACCAGTTTGACCGCCATCGCGATGACCTCCGTCGTGCCGCGTGTCTCAGCCAGCCGCAACGCGTTCTCGCGCACGCCGGGATGCGGATCTTTCAGTGCGCGGGCGACCATCGCCGGTTGCAGGAAACCCGCCGTGTCCAACGCACAGAGCGCCTGGAGTCGTGCAACGGGATTTGCGCTGTTGATGGCCAGCTGTTCGAGTGGATCCACCGCCGCTGGATCGGCACGCCAGGTGAGCAGCATCTGTGCGCGGTCGCGCTGCCACGCGTTGGGCGAATCGAGTGCGGCGACGAGTTCCCGGGTGTTGAGTTGATCGAGCCGGACCGGTTTCCGGGGCGCCTGGTTCTCGGGCAGCACGCGATAGATTCGGCCTCGGTCATCGCCGAGCCGGTAACCGGGCAGCAATTCCGCGCGGCCATTCGCCGACAACCACTCCGGGTGTTCGATCATGTAACGGTACATGTCGACAACCCATAACGCGCCGTCGGGTCCGGTGCGGGTCATCACCGGCCGGCACCAGCGATCTTCACTCGCGAAGAAGTCACTCTGTTCTTCGCCGGGTGCACGGTGCGCGGCGTACGTGACGCCATCGTCGGTGATGACATTGCGTTGAACGAGATTATGAAACGGCTCGCAGGTGAAGGCGTGCATCTCCCCTGGCAGAAGGGGAAACAGCAGATCATCGCGATAGATCATGCCCGCACAGGCGGAGGTGAAATGGCCCGTGTTGTCGAATGTATGAAAGCGTTTCTCCGGCGCGCTGACGGGCCACACCTTCGGGTTTAACGGCACGACGACCTGGTAGGTGGGATCGGGAGCGGCAACGTAGGGATTCCGTTGCAGGTAACGGTCCGTCAGCACGTAGTGCCATAGTGGACGCGAGTTCTGCGTGCCGAACCAATGGCCCCAATCGTCACGGTTGCGCCCATACTGCGAGGGACCGCTTGCGGGTTCGAGTTCACCCGTGTCGGGCCGGAACCGGAAATCGCGCGAGCCGACCGAGAAATCACCGGCGCGCGTGTGCAGCCGGGTGTCGGCTCCGTATCCGCGGTAGTGCGCACCGGCAGCGCAATAAACCCAACCATCCAGTCCCCAGCGCAGGCCGTTGACGCGGAGTTGCTGGTTG
Organism: Verrucomicrobiota bacterium; assembly: GCA_041689265.1. Taxonomy (GTDB): domain Bacteria; phylum Verrucomicrobiota; class Verrucomicrobiia; order Limisphaerales; family RI-55; genus JBDNGP01. Next base: position 82,049 of record JBDNGP010000028.1, on the reverse strand, counting down.
CCCGTGCTGAGCCCGCTGATGAGCACTTCACGGGTGTCGGCCTGGCCGTCGCCGTTTGTGTCGCGCAGGTAGAGAATCTCCGGTGCGGCGGTGACGATGACGCCGTCACGCCAGGCCAGAATTCCAGTCGGAAAACTCAGGCCTTCGGCGAACAAGGTCTGGTGGTCGTAAGTGCCATTGTCGTCCGTGTCGTCGAGCACGCGCACGCGACCGCCAATCTGGCCTTTGCCGTCCATGCCCAACGGATAGTCCGCCATCTCGACGACCCACAGGCGTCCGTCCGCCGACCAGTCAATGGCCACCGGGTCGATGACGAGCGGTTCGCTGGCGACCAGTTCCGCGCGATAGCCCTCGCGCACATGAAGCTTCTTCAACGACTCAGCCGGCGAGAGCGGCGGTTCAATGTCAGGAGACGCCACCACGGCAACGGGCGAAGTCAGTCCCGACGCGCGGTAATGTGCGCTGATCTCGTCTGCGCCGAGAGCACGATCGTAAACTGCTACTTCGTCAAGTTTGCCCTCGAAGTTGAACATGCCGTCATTTCGGCCGCCGACAAAGAGAGTGTTCTCACCCGATGGAACGGTGTGTTGAAACGTTGCTGCAATTTCCGGCACTGCCCGACCGTCGAGATGCACACGGACCTGATCGCCTTTGCGCACGAGCACAACGTGGTGCCACGCGCTTAAAGCGAGCTGGGTGCGCCCGGCCAGGACGTCGTTGGCGTCGTTTCCATTGAACAGAATCAGCTTGCCGGTGACATCTGCGCGATAAGTCCCGCCGATGCCCAGATGTTCGCCTCGTGCAGCCGGATCGCCCTCGGGGCCTCGGGAAAAGACGTAACCGGTCACCGCCCGGGCGTCGGACGGCAGTCCGTTCCAGAGCCAGAGTTCGACCGAGTAATTATCTCCCAACGGCACGTTCGCCCGCAGGCGACCACCGGCAAAGTGAGCGCTTCGATTGATGCGCTCCCCGGAAAACGTGTTCGGAGTCGGCGGCGCGGGAGGTTGATGTCCGCGTCGGTCATCGGCACCGGGCAGGAATAGCGCGACGCCATCCTCGATCACCGCATCATGCCGGCCGGTCGCATCGTAAGCCGTAGGGATGATCTGCTCTTCGAGGCGCCAGTAGGCCTCCGGCTTCGCATCAATGACAGCCTGGGCGTAAGCACCATTTTCAGTGGACACATTTCGGCGCGATGTCCCCGCAACCTCTTCGAGCAATGCCAGCACGGTTTCGACAATACGAGGTTCAGCGCCCACCTCGAGTCCCGCCGTGCGCGCCGCCCAGGTGGTGTAACCGCCAAACTTGTGTTGCTCGGGCGGCGGGATGTAACCCTCGGCACCGTTGGCGAGTTCGATGTTGAACGTCGCCGCCAGCGGGCTCTGCTGTTTGATCTTCAATCCCGTGATGGCGAACACTTCGTTGGGCAGGGCGGCAATGCCCAGTTCACCAATCCGCAAGGCCTGCATCACCAACTCGGTGCGCGGTCGGTCGTGCAGATAGATCGACTCCAGCGCGTAAATCTCCGGCTGCGACCGCGGCAGCTTGTCCCCCAGTTTGGTCGCCATCTCGCGGGCCCAGTCGAGACGCGCCGCGTCGGGCAGGCGATAGCCCAGTTCAAGTTTGCGTTCGGCCATCTTCAACGGCGCGCTGTCGTGCCACTCGATTCGGTTCACCAGGCCGGTCACGCGTTCGGCGATCTCTTTCGCATACGCGTCGTAGCCAATCTGCCGGCGCGGGGCGCCGTAGTCCATCCACATCAGATCGCCGCTGGTGCCCTGTGACATGATGCCAACGAACGATTTATCCGCGCCCAGCATCGTGGCCACATACGCGGCGAAGCGGCCGTAGTAGTCCGACGAAAGCAGATCCGACTCGTAATAATGCATCGAGTAATTGGCGAGAAGCGCAAGCGGCTTGCCGTCGACGCTGTGCACGGCGAGCACGGAAAGCTCGGGATCCACCGGTCCGCTTGGGCCGATCGCATCGGGGCTTTCGTGGCCCGGATGCATGTGCGCGCGGACGGTGAGTTCTCCGAAGGGATCGGCAAACACCTTGTCCGGCCGACGAATCCACCGTCGGTTGAAAGTGTGCTCCCAGTCGTCCGCCTGCGCCCATCCCACCTGCGCCGGGGCCAGTCGTTCAACCGCTCCCACGATCGCCGCCGTGATGCGCGCGGGCAGAAACGCCGCGTAGCGTGGATCGACGCGGCTGCCGAGGCACCCCATGGCCGACGGAGCGGAATGCGTGTGCGTGGCCGACACGAGCATTCGGTCGGTGGGGATACCGGTGGCGTGGCTTGCGGCAAGTTTCGCGCGATCAATCAGGTCGCGGGGAATCATGCAGGTGTCCACCACACACAGCACGAGGCGCGTTGAACCGTCATCGAGCGCGAGTGCCTTGGCGAACAGCGGATCGACCACCTTTTCGGCCGATCGCTCGGTGAACATGGCGTTCACCCGCACTGGAAAATTCGTAGGCGAAATCTCCACGGCGAAGGCGCCCGCGCGAAAAGAGGGTGCCGCAGAAGCAGACGTGACGGCGCCGAGGCAGGCGACGAGCAACAGAGAATGGACGGGGCGCATGACGGCATTCAAGCGTCACGAGGAAGGCTCTGCAAGCCCGGGCAACAGAACAAATCATTGCAGCCGCAGGGCGGGGGGGTGCGTTAGTCCTGTACCCCTCTGTTGCAGCACCGGCCTGACCCCCCCATTCCTTCCACCCTTCGCCCACCGTCACCCACAAGGAATGCGCCAGAGGACTGGGCGCAAAACCTGGCGAATATCCGGCACTCCCCGATAAACGCGACCAACTGACGACGAACAATCGTCACCGCTTTCCTCTCATGTCATTCCAACCATGGCAGAGCACCGCCAATGCGGTAGAACCGCCAGTCCGTTCGCGCCGAGGGTTTCATCAAGGTAAATGGTTTCCGGCCCGGTTGCTGTGAGGCCAGATACCAGCTCCTTCCATTCGACATCGTTGATATCGTCTTTGTATTCGATCTGGTATGTCAGACCCGCCGTGCTTGAAAAAGAGAGTTTGGGGTCATCGCCGGTAAGAACGATGGCGGCATGGATTTCCGGGTCCGGATCAACGCTTGCGAGGGCCGCTTTGACCGCTTTGTAGGCATCTACTTTTCCGTAGCCCCAGGTGGTGTTCGGAACTTCACCGGTAAACTCGTCCGCCCGCGCCGTTTCAACAACAAGCGAGACCGTCTGTCCGGGCTCAATGGTACCCTGAGCGTGGTTGTCAGCTCCGCCTTCGTCGCCGGGACCGTTGAGAAACGCGACACCTTTGATTCCCGAGCCGACCGTGGCATCAATTTTCCGACTCAACTGACTGGTCCCGTCGGTGGGACCGCCGTTGCTGTCGATGTTGGGAAGCATGACCACCGGCATGCTGAGCTCCGCCGCCTTCGCCACCACGAAGTCCATCCCCTTCAGGACGAAATTCATGTCAAAAAAGCCGGTTTCGGCGGATTGCCCGTCGTGAGCGGGAGCGCCATTGGAAGTCACCTTGACCGCAATGATGGACGCCTTGGGAGCCATGGCCCCGAAATTTTCCAGCCGTGGAATTGCGACCATTCCCGGCCGCGATACCGGTCGTGGTGAATCCGTGTCCAACAGCGTCGGGGGGGCTGAGGTGAGCTAGATTTCTGGACCACGATATAAGAGAATCCGGCCATGAAGACCTCACAACCACGAAAGGGATAGAGCCCGGAGTTCAAGGCCCAAGCCATTGAGCTGCTGGCGAGCGGTCCGGAGCGGACGACCTGCGGGACTCCGGAGCTTCCCCCCGTATGGCTCAGCGTTGAAACGCTGAGCTATTCTCATGTTGTCCCTCCGAGACATTCCATCGAGTTTCCGAAACGCATTAGGTTTGGAGCGCACCGGAGGGATCTCGCTCCTCCTGATTCACGCCGCGCTACACCAGCTTCCAGCCCGCGCGATATTCACGACGGATGAACGGGTCGGCCGCCCGCGTGTTGGTGGCGCGCAGATTGTCGGAATCCCATTCCAGCTTCTGGCCGGCGCGATAGGCGACATTGCCGAGGTGGTTCGCCTCGGTCAGCCAGCCGGCATACTCAAAGTTGCAGGTGGTCGGGTCTCCGGTCTTGCACGCATGAATCCATTCCGCGTGGTGGCCGAGGGATGCGGGGATGAACGGTTCCGGTCGCTTGAAGTCCGCGAAATCCTTCTCCGGCAACAGCTGGTATTTGCCGTAATCGGCGAGCAACATCCGCCCGTTCGTGCCGATGAAGAGCACCCCACTGTCCCACTGCGGGATTCCGCCAGCCGTCCAGATCTCCGGCTTGTCCTCGCCCTGATGCCACGTCAATCGCACCGGGGGCATTTCACCGCGCGCGCCGTATTCGTAGATCGCGTGCATCGAGGCCGGCGCGATCTCGGGATGCGGCGGCGGTCCGCCCGCCTCGACTGTCAGCGGGGCCTGAAGTCTCAGCGCCCAGAAAGGCAGATCGTTCCAATGCGAACCGAGGTCACTCATCGTGCCATTGCCGAAGTCCCACCAGCGATACCACTTCGGTCCCGGATAATAGACCTGGTTGAAAGGACGATACGGTGCCGGCCCCAGCCACAAATCCCAGTTGAGCCCCGGCGGCATGGGCGACGTTTCGGTGGGACGTTCGCGCACGCTGACAATGTCGTTGTTCCGCTTCGCCGCCTCCTCTGACTGCCGACCCCACGCCCGCCCGACCCACACATGTGTTTCGCGCACGGGACCGATGGAGCCGCTCTGGACCAGCTCCACCACGCGACGGTAATTGTCGCCCGCGTGAATCTGTGTGCCCATCTGCGTGGCGACCTTCGCCTGATCAGCGGCCGCGCGAATCACGCGCGCCTCCCAAATGTTGTAGCTGAGCGGCTTCTCGCAATAGACGTGCTTGCGCAACTGGAGCGCCGGCAGCGTCGCGAAGGCGTGGGTATGCTCGCAGGTACTGACCACCACGGCGTCGAACTCCTTTTCGATCTCGTAAAGTTTGCGGAAGTCCGTGAAACGCTTTGTTTGCGAAAACTTCTTCTGGGCCGCGTCCAGGGCATTCTCCGACACATCGCAGAGGGCGATAATATTCTCGGTCCGACCGACTTCGGCGAGGTTGCTTCCGCCCCGACCACCCGCACCGATGACGGCCACGTTCAGTTTGCTGTTGAGATTTTGCCCGCGCAGAAATGCGGGTGCCACGAGCGTGCCCAGCGCAGAACCGGCGAGCAGCCTGGAAAAGCGACGACGGGACAATGCTCCCGGACGAGGTGAGAATGCTGACATTGATTTCGGATTCATGGGCTTCCAATAGAAATTTCAGGGACGTGTATTTTTTAAACCACCGGCAACTGCCAAGGCGCGCGGCGTTTGCGATCGAGCATCGCGTTGGCTTGATCGTTGCCGATGAATTTTTCCGCAACCGGGTCCCACTTCAGTTTGCCGCCAACTGCGATCGCGATGTTCGCCAGATGACAGACGGTAGCGACGCGATGCCCGATCTCAACCGGAAAATAGGGATCTTCGCGACTCTTCACACATTTCAGGAAATCGTCGTGCTCGCCATTGATGTTGGTGTAGAGCTTAATTTCGTCCGCGCCGATCTTCGATTCGAGAATCTCTTTTGAACTGGCTTCCACCGGTCCGCGCCAGCCGGTGTTACCAACCCAACCTTCGGTGCCGATGAACTTGAGACTGGGATTGCCCGGTTTGCAGGTCATCACCACACCATTGGCGTAGCGGAAGGTGACGTCGTAATCTTTGACGGTGTTGTAGAGGCCGCCCTCCCAATAGTTGCCGATGCCTTCAACTTCGACGGGTCCGCTGAGCTCGGTGTCATTCGCCCATTGCGCGGTGTCGAAGAGGTGCGTGCCCCAGTCGCAAATGATTCCGCCGGAGTAATCCTGGATCCAACGGAAATTGAAATGAACACGGTCCCGGTTGTAGGGAGCGAACGGCGCGGGGCCGAGCCACATCTCATAATCGAGCCGTTGAGGCACCGGCTGCGGCGTCGCGTCGCCCGGTCCGGTGGGTTGCTTGGGCAAAATGACTTCAATGCGTTGCAGCTTGCCGATGCGGCCGTTGCGTACAAGCTCGGCCATGCGATGATACTCCGGCACCGAGCGGTCCTCGGTGCTGGTCTGGAACACCGTCTTGTGCTTTCTAACCGCGTCCGCCAGCACCCGTCCCTCGTGGATGGTCAGCGTGGGCTTCTCGCACTGCACATCCTTGCCCGCCTGGATGGCGTAGAGACTGATGAGCGTGTGCCAGTGATCCGGCGTCGAAATCATCACCGCGTCAATATCCGTGCGCGTCAGCACTTCGCGAAAATCATTGGTGGTGAAGCAATCCTCGTTGCCGTACCGCTCGTTGATCGTCTCGGAGGCGCGGAACATATGGCTCGCATCCACATCACACGCCGCGACCACCTGGGCATCCTTGTGCCGGAGATAGGGCCCGAGATTCCAACCGATGCCGTGGCTTCCGGTGCCGATGAAACCGACGGTGATCCGGTTGCTCGGCGCGGTGTGACCGTCGGCCCCGAGAACCGATGAGGGCACGATCTGGGGCGCAATGGCGGCCAGGCTTGCTGCGGTGGCGGCGCGGCGGATGAAACTGCGGCGGGAGATGGCGGTTCGTTTTTTCATAAGCGCATAAAGGATGGATCAATAACGATCCCGGCGGGTGTTTAATTCACGGGTGATGGTGCGCCGCACTCTACATGATTCGCGACTAAATTCACGTCTAATCTGAGGAGGGAAACGAGGCGGGGTATTCCCCGCCTCGTTGGTGGAAAAACGACTTAACGCCTGCCGCCGAGTTGCTGGAGTTGCTTCAGATCGGTGGACAACTGTTTCAGGTCGGCGTCGTTCAGTTTGGCCTCCTGATCAAAATCCTTCGTACGCGCCTTGATGGTCTTGGCGGTGGTGGCCAATTTTTCGAAGACTTCGGGGTGGGCATTCTTCAAGGCCCGCTGGTTCGCGGTAAGGTCTTTGAGCATCTGCTGATCGCGGTCCTTCAACCGGGTGATTGATTCGTTCAATGTCTTGTCCGCGCTTTTGAGCGCACCGGCGAGTTGCTTGAGCAGCTTTTCGTCGAGGCCGGCGGAATCGCCCTTTTCATCCGCGCGCTTCAGTCCTTCCACTTCCGGCACGACCAGCGGCACACCGGTCGGCAACGGTTTCGTCGCGCTGAGTTGCGGATTGGTGCGCTTCAGTTCGGCGACGGCCTTTTTTTCCAGGGCGGGTGCGTTCGCGCCTTCGATCTTGAACAACGTGCGCGCGAGTTCGTTGAGATTCTGATCGTTCTTAACAATGTGAATGTTCATGCGTTGGGTTCCTTTCAATGACGGCATCTCATCTCGAGTTCAGGCTGACTGGACATTCAGCGACTTCCACGGATCGGGAAGCACGGCGCCGTTGATCCGGATCAGACCGCTGACGATGTTGCCGAGCACGGTCACGGGAGGTTGTTTGGATTGTTGATTGATGAACTCCAGGCGGACGACGTCCTGTTCGCCGTGATCGGCATCCACGGAGTTCGCGTTGAAAATGATCCTTTGGGCGCGCACCAACACGACCGGGATCTTGACGGGCGGCACCAGGCTGGACCGGTTGTCGGACATTTGAACATGGCCGGACGATGCGATTTCAACCGCCGGTGCGGCCCCCGACGCAGAAAGCCGGTTGCCACGGACGAGCGCGAATTCGGCGGGCAGTGTGCGGAAGAACACGTTGCGCTCGGTGATGATCGCTTCGAAATCGCTGACGCGCGCCATCGTCAGGCGTCCGACGGTGTCTGAGAAAGCGGTCACGCGTCCGCCGTCCGCCGACACGGCCGCCGCACTCGCGAGAATTCTCAAGGCCCGCCATTGTGACGCGCGATCACGCTCGGATGTGGATGGACGGTCCACGAGATTGCCGACGATCGAAGTATGTTCGTGAAGGCCGAGAATGGCGATGGCGTCAGCGGATCTCACGGGCACTCCGTCCGGACCCAAACCATGCACTCGGTTTCCCTCTACGCGCGACTGGGCGCAGGCGGTTAGTTGAATTCCGGCCAGTCGCGGGGCCAGTGTTGCGGTGGACGCTGTTCCGCGAAGGACGTTGTTCAACACGTCGGCATGCTCAACGCGTATGAGATGGATCGCCGCGAGGAACGGCAGATTGGCGCTCTGGTTGGCGGAGACGTTCATCACTTCGATGAGCTGGTTGTTTTCCACGACCAGTTCCCCGGCTTCCGCGTCCTCGCCCATCACGATGCCGCCACCCTGAACGCGCTCGATCTGGTTGCTCTTGATCAATCCGGATTGAACCGGTCCGCGCAGGAAAATCCCGTCGCCGTCCAACCCGAAAATCCGGTTCTCAAAAATCTGCAACCGGTTGACCGGTTTCTGGAGAATGCCCTGATCCACAAAAATCCCGTGACCAGACCGGGCGCCTTCCGCGCCGATGTCGTTGTTGCTGATTCGCGTGTCGTCGGTACCGACGCCGATGCCGTCCCCGGAACAGCGGAGGGTGTTGCCCGTGATGTCCAGCCGTGAGCCGCCGAACAGTTCGGTCGAGACTGCGCCGCTGGCCAGCACTGAGCCGTTGCGCGCGTCGTTCACAAAATTATTGCGGATGGACGTGTTGCCCAGATGCAGGCACATCCCGACGAGCCGGACGCCGAGCCGGTCGCAGAGCAGCTGATTGTCCTCGATGTGCAATCCGAGCGTCATCAGCGGACGCGCCCGTCGAGCGGTGAGGTCCACGTCCTTCTGATTCGCGTCGGCGTTGATGATTCCCGCGCTCGCGAACACGACGTTGTTTTGAATGCGCGTGTGGATCAAAGCGCCGGCCAAGGCGATCGCGGCACGGATGCCTTCCGCGTTGCCAATCTGGACGAAGTAACAATCCTCAACCGCGACGTCCGCGCTGTTCTCCAGCATGAGATCCGCCGGACCCTGCTCCTGCCGGTTGGTGAGAAAAGACAGACGTTCAATTGCCAGACCGATGGAGCTGGAAACGGTCATCGCCGCGCCCGGCCCGGTGTGCGCGAGAACGGTGCCCCAGCCCTGACCACGAATGCGGACCGACCGCGCGCCCAGCACACGAATCGCGGCTTCGTTGATGTTGAAAATGCCGATGCCCAGACAGACCGTTCCGCCGGTCGCGGCGACCTGATCAACCGCCATTTGAATCGTCAGAATTCCCGCATTGTGCGATTTGGCGGACACGCAGACGGTGCAGTCGCATCCATGCCCGTCGCCCTGATCCGGCGGCCAGAGTTTCCGGCAATCGATCACCGTCCCGGGAAACGTCACCAGCGCGAGCCGGCAATAGTGATGATGAATCCCGCGCGGCGGGGCCTCCTCCAAAATCTCGACGGACGCATCCGCCGTTCGCGCGACAAACACCCAATAATCTCCCGCCCGAAAACGTCCGCCCGGAATTCCCGCGTCCAGCGTGAACGCGATCTGAATTCCGTCCTCCAGCAGCAACGCCGGGCCGTCGCTGTTCACGGGCATCACGCCCTTTTTTAATTCATCGCTTTCCGCGACGTTCAAATCGTGATGTACGGTTCCGTTCACTGAACGAATCTGTCCTTTGTGATCCCAGCGCCGGACACGCGTGTGGCGTTCCGGAAGCGTCGTTCCGCCGGCGCCGGAGGGAAACGATCCCGCCGGCAACGCGCCGTCAATCGTCACGACACGCGTGGCATCAACCACGTTTTTCACCTTGCGCATGAAACCGGGAAGCCCGGCGAGCTCACGGGCATCGTCGGTGATTTCCACCCAGTCGCCGACTGAGAATCGCAGGTCGGCATCGCGCCCCACCAGTTCCACCACGAGGTCTTCGCCGTTGATTGAATTCACCGCGCTGGCGAAGCTCGCGTTGTGTCGCGCCCATTTGAATGTCGCCGCGCCGGTCGCCACATTCACCGTGTGAACCTCCACGCGGTACAGGCGGTTTTCCAACCCCTTGTAGCCACCGGACGGCGGCACCAGACACGGATCGGGATCGCCGGGCGCGTTGAAGGTGTCCGTGGACAAACGTCCGGCGCTCGGCCGGATCAAGTCATCCCATGCGCCAAGTTCGGTGCGGCAGGTGATCGCACCGTTGTCGGTGGCGCCGCCAACGTTCGGCAGCATTTTGACCTGCCAGACCGTCTGCCAGCGACACGTGCTGTCCACGCCTACCGCGTTTTCGATCAGATCCGGTTGCTGAAACGGAGTAACCTCGCGCTGCCAGATGTCCACGTACGCGAGGTGCTGCCCACCGGAAGTTGGCGGTTGCGGATTGAGCAGCGACGGGTCGGGAAGGAACGGTTGTTGGTTCAACGGAACGTCGGCGGTACCCGTCAGTTCGGCGAGCACCGGATCCCATTCGGTCGGTGCGCGACCGTGATTTTCGGCGAGGTTTCCGTGTACGTAAATGCGACCGGGTCCGATGGTGATGTTGCCGCCGGACAGGCCGATGCGGAAACCGTCCGGCGTCTGTTTGGGCACCGCGCACGGCCCGAAGATGTCGAGCGACTCCGCGCGAGCATGTCGGTCCATGATCTCAAGCCATTCATTCCAGTCGGCGTCGAGCAGCACGCGCCCCTGCTGCATGAGGACCCCGGCATAATTTCTTGAGTGATCGAATCGTTGTCGGCTGATGTCAGAGCTCATAATGATATTGGGGGATGGCGTTTTCTCAGGTCACGTTGACGACCCCGGCTTCCAGTCCGAACCGGAGATATTCCTTGAGTCGTATTCGCAGGTTGGTGAACCGCTGGGGTTCGAAAAGATCGTGGAACGCTCCCATCACAGCCTCGTCATCCGCGCCCTCGCGAATCTGCTTCGGCGACCGCGAACGGAGCTGGCAATACGCTGCGTCGCCAAAACGCGTGGACGTGAACGCCGGTTTCATCCAGGCGACCACTTCGTTGCGCAGGGCGGCGCGTTGTGCAGGCGACACGGTCTGGTTCAATTTTTGCGCGGCCTTGACCGCCGCTTGAATTTTCAATTGCGCTTCAAGATCCGGCTGACAGCGATAACGACGGGGCGTGCGTGATTCATCGGGAACAAACGAAAACCGCACGCAGCCGGTCTGCTTGCGTTCGGACAGAACCGGAGCGGGCCAGCCGTCGCCGGTTTCGGTTTGCGCGAAGAAGATGGAATTCGAAACCAGCTCCATGATCGTGACGCGCGCCTTGCCGATGACGGTCGTCTCTTCCATGCGCAACGTTCCCGCCACGTTGGCCAGCGTTCCGGCCGGACTTGGGATGGAACCGGCAAACGCGATTCCAGTTTCGTCCAGACCGTCCACGATGCTGTTGTTCAGCTCCAGTCGCGACAGATCATGCCAGCGAATTCCGCCGGTGATGCAGTGGCTGATCTCGATCGTGATGCCGCCGTGTTCGACGATCAGGCTGGGCTCGTCCGGTTGCTGCGGCGCGCCCGTCGCGTCGAGAAGAATGCCGGGCACCAGAGTGCAATGAACCAGCCGCAACCGGCGCAGGGATCCGAGCACCCGGATGCGCCCGCCTTGAATCAGCAGTCCGCTCAACGTCACTTCCGCCTCGTCGTCGCCGCCAAGAATTTCCAGATCGCCACCCAGCACCAGCGTCGGCCGACGACCGTTGGTCGCGCGCAATTCAAATCGTTCGCCCGGGTTCACCGACAGTTGCAGGGTTTCTGCGTATCGTCCGTTGTCGATGATTTGCAGCGGCTGACCGGGAACGCGGTTGGTGATCGCGTCCTGGATGAGGTCCGCGTCCGTGATGGCGGTGAAGGGCAGGGCGGGCAGAACAAAGGTGTCGGCGCGTTCATACTCGCCACCGCCGAGGTTCATGCTGAAGCCGCGATGACAGGTCACGCTCGGCGGCCCGTCCGGGGCATCTCCGAACGCGATGCGGCCCAGCACCGGATCGATCGCGACCTTGCCCGCGGGCGGCGGCGTGTGCGCCCAACTCCCGGCGTCATCCGACAGATTGCAAATCATCACGTCGCCGGGATCGACGCCCTCGATGTGAACGCTTTTTCCAGCGCCGTAATAATCCTCCGGCCGCTCAAACATCCGACGTCGGCTGATCGGGTCCGGCACGTTCAACGGCCGGGCGAGATGGGTGACGGTCGGCTCGGTCTCTGGTCGCGTGAACAGCGGTTGATCGATGCCCAGCGGGCTGAACAGAAAACGTTGCGAGTCGACCGCGACTGCCGGGAAATCGGTGAGCGACATCGCGAGCAGCCGCCAGATAAAAATGCCGATGTTCGGAATGTTGTGACGCCCTTCACCCGACGCGATCCGGCGGGTGTCCACCGAATGCGCAAGCCGGTCAAACGCGTGGTCCAACGATTCAAGCGCCTCCCAGTTTCGCAGATCCGGCGTCAGCTGATTGTGACGGCGGACGTGGTTCATGTACTGCGTGGTCGCGAGCAGTTGAAAGAATTCCACGACGGCCGCCGGCCAACCCGTGACGTCGCGCGCGAGTTGTTCCAGCATCGCGGCGGTTCCTTTTCGTCGTCGGTAACCGATGGTGTTGGCGACCTCCGAGCGCGCGCTGCCCAAGCCCGGCGACTGCCCGTGCAATGATTGATAACCAATCAGGTCGCCGATGTAAGGCACCACCCATTCGGAGCAGGTCTCGATGAACAGGTCGTCATAGAGCTGTTCAAGGTCCTCCTCCAACACGGCGGCCTGCGTGCCGATCACGTCCAGCAGTTCGCGCAACGCACCGCCGCCCTCCGCGTCCCGCAACCGGTGGATCGCCGGGAGCAGTTTCATCAAATCTGGTTTTTGCGTGCTCATGATGCGTTCGTGATTTCCTCCAGGTTTCCGGGTGCGAGCAACAACAGCTCGGCCGGTTTCAATTCTGTGTCGGCACCGCCGACGGGCAGTTCGGCAAGCAATCGTGGCGCGGGATCAACCGGGTCGGCCACATCCGTTCGCTGCAGATGATCGACGTCCACCGCGACGACGCCGGACACGGAATGCAGGACGCCAATCAACTCGCTCAACACAACCGGTTGACCAAACAGGCGTTGGGTAAATGAGAAACGCTCCCGCAGTTTGTCCCGGGCCGAGGTCAGCACCTTGTCCTTCTCAAACTGCCCATCCACGGTGATCGTCCCCGTCACTTCAAATTCAGCCAGCCGATAGGTGTCCACCTGAACGGGAACAAACGGATCACCGGCTGCCCGGATGGAATTCAACAATCCTTCCGCCACAGTCCCCTTGGGATCAATCGCCGCACCACCGGGTCCGGCGACGGTCAGAAACACGCCGCGCACCCGGCCGTTCCAGGTCCACGTGGCCAGCGCCTTGGCGATGCCGGGATAGGCTCGAGCGAAATCTTCGTAGTCCTTCAGCGACACCACGCGGTCGAGCGTCAGCACTGTCAACGGCGCGTTGGTTCGCGCGTCGTCGAGCGATTCCGCATCGTCCGCGCCTTCGGCCGGCAACGGATTGGTCACGGACTTCACGCCCAGCGGACGCGTCAGCAGTTGCGTCAACTGACCCGCCTTCATCATGCCCGCCAGCCCGCTGCCTTTGCGGTATTTGAAACGAATGTTCTGCTGCCCGGTCGGAAGTCGCGCGCCGGACACGCCGTCACCAAACGTCACCGTCGGCTGGTCATCCACGCCGAGCCGGGCCACATAAACCTGCTCGTTTGAACCGCGTTGATACAGGTTGGGCGCGACCTTCCACAGCAGGTCGTCCACCCGTGCGTCGAGCGTCGATTCCATTCCTTTCGGATTGTCGGCGCGTACGAATGTCAGCGGCTTTTGAAGCAGTGAAAATTTCTGGAACACCCGCGTAGCGTCCCCGCTTCCGGCAAACTCCTCGACGGTTTCCCCGTGCGTGGCGTAGGCGACGTTGCCAGAAATCGTCACGGTCGACCGGTCGTAGAGATTCGCCAGACCGTCGTTGCGCAGCAGAATTTCCGATGGATTACCTGAAATTGTATCCACCTCCACCCGTTCATTGATCGTTTCATCGTCCGCCAGTGAACCAATCAATGAAAGATTGGCCACGGCGGTGACGAGCGTTCCCTCCCATCCATCGTTGTGACGCAATCGCCATTCGATGTTCCCGCCGGGTTTAATTCCCGGACGCTTGACTACGATGAAAGTTTCACCAGGTTTCAACACCTTGAACGTCGCGCCACTGTCATCCATGAGGATCACATTGGTGGCATCAAAACTGACCCGTGCCCGCATCCGTTTTCCGGTAACAATTAGAGGCCGGCCCGATGGAAGATCGGTCAACTGCTTCGACACCAGAATCCGTGTCCCTTCCACCGGTGCCAGAACACCGGGATCCAAAGCAACCAACTTGCTGGGTGCTTCGGCCGGTCGCTGGGTGAATGGTGGCTCAATGATTTCCAACGGCTCGGTCTGCGCGAGCACGAGTGTGTCTTGCAACGAAAAGGTGTCGTCGCCCAAATGTTCCGTGGAATCCGGCTTGATGCGTGTCGACTTGCCGGAAAGGGCGAACTTTGCCAGCGATGGAAACGACACCTTGTCCGCCTTGAACAATTCGACATAACCGCGTTCATGACTGTCAGTGGGCGGCGCCATCAACGCCACCCAGCTGCCGGGAACAATTTTTGAATAAGCCGCATCGAGTTCGATGAGGTTGTTCGTTATTTGGAAGCTCGGCCATGAACTGATCGGGTTGCCATGTGAATCGTAAACGAGGTTGGGCGTCGGCGCGTTGTGGCCGAAGAGTGCGGCGCGCTGACGAAACGCGTAGGCACGGACATTCTTGGCGGCCGCTTGGATGGGAACCTGCCCGAGACCTTCCTCCCATTCAACGTGCGTCCAGTTTTTCTCCGGGCTCTCGGTTACCCGCGTCAGGATGCGAAAATCCCAGCGCTCCTTGTCCGGATACGCGGTCGGGTTTTTCTCGCGTTCGTCGCCAATGATTAGGATCGCATCGCCCGCCTGCAACCGGGTGGCGGTTCCCTTGAACCACGTTTCGCGAATGTTTTCGGAATCCAGCGCACCGCGAAGAATCGGCGAAGCCTGGGTCAACGCTGGTGCCATCGCGTTCCATTCCAACCGCGCGTCCAGCGTTTCGAGCGTCTCGAAGGTCTGCGGTTTCTCGTCCTGACCGGGAATGCTTTGCACCTTCGCGCCGGCATCGATGCGGACGGCGTCGGGCGCGCCGGGTGCGGATTCCATGTTGAACGCCAGCCAGGTGTCGGCAGCCACACCGGGCGCGGGTTGATAATCAATCAGCCGGGCCAGCCGTTGCACCGCGCCTTTTTCCGTGGCGGTCCGCAGATAGGATTCGTTGGCCAGCCGTTCCTGATAGAAGGTCAACACGTCGGCGGTCGTCGCCCAGGCATCGAACAGCGCGATGGAAAAGTCGTCGTCCGACCGCGTGGTCAGGTTCTGAAGCAGCGGGTGGTCGGCGGTGGTGAGTTCGGACAACATCGTCCGCTTGAACGAACCGTGGTCGCCGATCCGGTATTGAATTTCGTCCAGCCCCTCGCGGTTGAACTGCAGGCCGGGTGTCTCGGCGGTCGTGCCGGAACAGCAGCCGCAATCGTTCAATCCCGCCAGGCTCGGGTCCAGTGTGTCGCTCATTTTCCACCTCCCAGATCCAGTTGAAAAATCCCGTGCTCGGGGAAGCCGGGATCGTTGTCGCAGCGCGCGATTTCCAGACGGTCGAGTTCAAGCCGGCCGGTTTCGAGCGCCAGAGTGCCGGGCTGATCCTGTCGCTGAAACGTCGTGATGTGAACCGAGCCGACGCCTGCGATCTCCTGCGCGGCGGCGTAGAGAGGGCTCAGATAAACCGCCTGACCGAACGTGAAATTATCGGCGTGAAACACGCCCTTCCGGCCGTTCGACATCAACCGGCTGTGGAACACGGACAACAGCGCGCCGCGCATGTCGCTCCGGAAATATCCAGCCTTCACGCACACGTGCATCACGATCTCCAGCGGGACGTAACGCGGTTCGTCTGCCTCCAGATCGTGACCCGCCATCCGGTAGCGTTCCAGTCCACCCAGCACGCCGGTTCTGAATTGCTGTTTGAGCGCCTTGTTCGTGATCACGCCGCCCAACGGATCGACCGTCAGAAAAACAGTGTGCCAGCTGCCGGTCCAGCGGAACGTCGCCGCCGCGCGTTGCACGCCGGGATTGAGCTGGGCCTTGTCGGCGTAATCAGCCTCGGTCACGGCGCGTTCCTGATTGCGGAATGCATGGGGCGCGCGCTGCCGGACTTCCTCCATCGTCTCCGGTTCCGTCCCGCCTTTTGCCGGCATGGGATTGCGGACACCCGCCACCGCCGGTTCGTTCGTGACAATGTGGAACAACGATTCCGCGCCGATGTTTCCGGCGGTGCCGTTGCCGATGCGGTAACGCGTCGCCGCAAATGTGGAACCTGATTCGGGCCGCCGTCCGTGCGCGTCATCGCCGAACCGGACCGACGCCGATCCGTCCGATTCCACCTCCAGCACAAACTCGTTCGCCGCCCCGTCGCTGTTCAGCAAATCGCGCTGCGGATTCCACGGCGCCGCGTCGCCGACCAGATCGGTGCTCTCCAGTTGGACTGCCGGCAGCGCTTCCGCCGGATCTTGAACCAGCGCGTTGCTGACCGGGTGCATTCGATCAAAGGAGCCGGCCTGCGTCACCGGCGCTTCGCCCAGTTGTGGACGGAAACGCGGCGGAATCATCTGCGGCCGCGCGGGTGAACACGAGTCGCCGTCCGACATCCGGCGGAATAGCAACGAGTCGGGCACGGTTCCAAGCGGTTGGTCGACGAAGCTTCGACCATGATCGGCGAGCACAAGGTTTCCCCGGAGTTCGCTCACGTCGGAAACCTCCGTTGAATCGTGGTCGGTATCGGTTACCGCCGAGAGACAAAACGGAACGGGCAAAGCATCGGCGGAGGCCCACGTGATCTCGGTGATCTCCTCGCCGTTCAACGGATCAACCAGCGGGCCGCCGCCGGTCCCGTCAGATTGAACCTGTGTGAGGCGCACGGGATGGCGTCGCGTGCGGTCGGCGTCCGCAGCAGTGCCGGTGCGCGGATTTAACACCTCGGCCAGCATCACCACGTCGCCGGTTTTCAAGTTGGGAAAATGCCCGAGCAAGGTCGCGCGCGTCGCACCCTTTGGCAGGCAGCACTGAGCATCGCCCCAGGTGTAGAATGTCATCCGTTCGTGTTCGGAAAACAGTTCAAGCGGCGTCATCGTCTCGAATACCACCGGACGTTGAATGAGCAGATCCTCGTGCGGTCGCGAATCGGGTGCGATAACCGGCGTATCGGGAAACACTTTCGTGGCAAGCTGCGTCGCCGACGGAAGCACCGCGCCGCTCGTGCCCGGCTGACATTGAATCTGCACCCAGGTGCGGGCATTGCAGCCGTCGTGCATGAAGTAATCCACCAACCGCGCGTGACGCCGGACCGACACGCGTTTCCGCGTCGTGTCGAGATACGCCTCAGTGGCGGTGGCGTCCTGCTGATAGCTCAGGCGGTCGCCCACGTAGGCCATCAGTTCCACGAGCGTGATGCCGAGATCGGCGGGTGTGCGGTCGGTCCAGCCGGGGACCAACAAGGACATCCGATCCAGCATCTGCCGACGGAAGCTCGCGTAATCTTTCGCCAGATAATCAATCAGCGGCAGCGGCTCCGCGACCGGCGGACATTCTCTCCGATCCGCGCAATCGAAGTCACTCGGACATTCGACCTTGAAAGAAAAATCAATGGAGGAAAACAGCGGGTCGAACCCGTCGGGCGGAACAGGGTTGATCGCTGATTGAACCAGTGAAAGCCGGTAGGTCGAATAATCGCCGGTCGAATCCGTGCGCACCACCAACGTCCGGTCGGGCTCGGGCAACGCTGCGAATAAAGCACGCTCGGGCGGCGGGGCGACGGCGGCGGGAATGGCGTCGGCTGTGTGCGCCCAGAGCACGCGGACGGGCGTTATGCGTTGGCCGCCGGTGATGATCACGTTGCTGCCATCCAGCGTGAAGCCCGGTTCAAACATCCGCACGAGGAGCGTGTTCTGCCGTTCGATGTTTCCGATTCCCGACGGGGCGTCCTGATCCAGCACTTCGAGAAAATCCGCGCCGTTCAATATGGGATCGCCGTCCGCCTTGCGACGTTCGTTCTCTTGCCGCAGAAGCAGCCGACGACGTTTGTTGCAGCACAGGTAGATCATGCGTTGGTTCCTCCAGAGTTGAACTCGGCGACCTCGCTGGAACCCGAGCGACGGACGGTGTAGGCGACGGTCACTTTGAACGTCGCATCCAGCGCTTCCACCGAAACGGCATCCACCTGGATCAGGTGACCGAGCCACTGTTGGAGCGAACTTTGAATGAGAAATTGCGTGGTAGCGGCGAGCGTTTCGCTGTTTGGCTCGAAGACCTGTTGCAACAATCCGCAGCCGAACGTCGGTCGGTTTACGCGTTCGCCGGGCGAGGTGAACAGTACCTGCTCGATCAGGTCGCAGATGTGCGGATCGCGTTCCGCCGTGGCGGTGCGTCCGCGGGCATCGAGCTGGTAGGGGAAGTCGAAATGTTTCATGTTGCAATGACCCTCGGTTGAACGACGACCACGTTGAGGCCGGTGCCAGTCGGGACACAAACCGCCTGACCTCCTTGAATGACCACCGGCGCGCCACCCGCCAACACGCGCATCGCGCCCATCACCCATTGACTGGTCACGCACGGCGGGCTCGGGACGCTCGCCAACGTGCATCCGGCCACGACATACGGGCTGGTCAGGTTGACGACCGGTTGTCCGCTCACCAGCACGCGGGGAAACGGCGCGGTCGGCTGGGCCGTGCCTGCGTGCATGCAGAGGACGGTGGCTCCAAGATGTACGATGGGTCCGGGCATGGTCAGGTGATGGTGAGTGCTCCCGCGTTGATGTCTGTGATCGAGCCGGTCATGTTGATGATGGCCCCCTTGCCGTTGGAAATGATGATCCCGGTGTCACTGATCGAAATCATTGCGCCGGTGGTGGTTTTTAGCAGAATGCCTCCCGCCGGACCCGGCACGTCGCTGATCATGACGGTGTTTTGCAGCGCGGTTTGGAGGACGATGCTGGGGCTGGCCGGATTGCCGGCGAGCGCCAGGGCGGGTACCTCGGCGGCGGTGCCAAACCAGCAACCGGTCCAGATCGGATGGTCCGGATTTCCCTGCTCGTATTCAACCCAGACACCGGTGCCGATCTGCGGCAACGCCCACGTGCCCATCTGCTTTCCAGTCGCGGGAAAACACGGCATCGCCCAGGTCGAAATCATCAGGCCCGTGACGCTCGGCACCTGCACCTGCACGCGGCCCGTTTGCATCGGGTCGATGTTGTTCAATACCGTGCCTCGGTATTTTCCGTAGTATCGTTTTTCACTCATGCGGGAACTTTCGGCGTGGTTGAAAGGAGTCCGTTCCTACTCAGGGAAAAGTTCTGTTTGTATTCCCCGCGCTTGATCCGGTGGGTCACGCTGCGGACGTAGTGAAGTCCGTCAAATCCCTCCCCGGCACCGCGCACGCCAACGAGTTGTCGCGACTTCAAAATCCGGCCGTAACGCGTCACGTCCAGCGAGCCCTCGCCGAACACCACGTCCGAATGCCGGGCTGCGTAGGAGATGCCGTGCAACGCGGCGTTCAACGGCGACATTTTGGCGGTGTCTTCGAGGATGGTGATTTTCGGAGGGATTGGCGGCACCAATCCGAGCGGCGGACTGAGCGGGCTGATGTCCGGAATCGGAATCGGGATCGACACCTTGCTGATCGGTTCGTGCAGGTAAACAATCGGCATCTCCTTCCTTTCCTTGTCGTAACGGAAGGTTAGTGATTCCACGTTGCGATGCGCGTCCATGTCCGCGTTCAACGCCGGTTGCGCGGGACCGACTTTGATCTCCGGCCCCCAGTAGGCGACGCTCGTTCCCGGCATCGGTCCCGGATCAAGATAGAAAACGTACCCGGCTTCCAACGCCAGTTTCTGTACGTATTCCAAATCCTTGCCCTGATGCGAGGGGATGCGGTCGATGGGCAACGGGATGTCCTCAAGAATGCTCGGGATGACCAGCGGAATGATTCCGAACTGCGCATACTTCGCGAGCACCAGCAACACCCGCAGCGCCGGCGGCATCGCGGGGTAGGGGAGGCCGCTGAAATCGATGTAATCCATCAGCGCCGTCAGATCCTTTCCTTTCACGGTCAGCTGGGTCTGGCCGCCCGCCGCGCCGGTCTGCACTTCGTAATGCGTCATCATGCCGTCCATCAACACGTCGGCCCGGCCGTTCACGGTGACGATGATCACCACACGGACCACCGGAATCGCCGAGCCGCCCGACAGCAGAAACACCGTGTGCAACGGCGAACGCCGGCTGAGGTTGAACGTCAGCTCAAAGCCGCTCGCGGTCTCGCCGGATGAAGCGATGACCTTCACCTCGGTCAGAGCTTCCACGACCTCCTTCGGCACGGGCAACGGCACGCCCGGCCCGATCATCAATGTCATTTGCACGCCGTTAACCATCGGCACCTCCGTTTCCGGGAATGCCTTCCGGCAGCGTGATGCGCAACCGGCGTCCCGGTTCCTCAAGTTCTGCGGGACGAAGGACGCCGTTCGCGTCGCACACCTGCCAGAACTGTTCGGGATCGCCGAGATGTTTCGCGGTGATGTTGTCGAGGCGCTCGCCCTGCTTCACCTCGTGTTCCGTCAGGAGTTCAAAACGCTCGGGAGCCGGCACCAGTCGGCGTTTCAAATACGCGATGGACCGTCCGTCCGGCGTCACCTTCACCTTCACGCCCACACCGTGATAACGGCTCGTCGGCGGAAACCGGAGCGAGCTTGCGCCGTTGGGTTGGAGCAGCTCCTGGATGGATTTTTGCGGATCGTTCATAGGCTGGAAATTCCCAACTGGCTCAGCGCGCCGCTGTGATGCAGCGCGGCCAGTTTCTCCTTCTGCTGCTGATAACTCATGAACAGGCTCCCGGCGCGATGATCGAAGCCGGTGTCGTTCACGCTTAACACGCGCAGCCCCAGGCTGACCTTGGCGCGGATCGGGTTGAGCTGCGTGTCAAACGCTTCTTCGGTGATGCTGAAATCAGTGATGCGCACCGGCATCACGCGGTTTTTGCTCCAGACAAAAATCGTCAACGGCGCCTGCATCGGAATGATCTCCAGCGTGCCGCCGGCCGCCAGCGCGTTATTCGACTGAAGTTTCCCGCTGTCTGGATAAATGATGGTTTCCAACGCGGCGAGCGCGGGCTGAATTCCCGATGAGGCGACCTCGGCGTTCTGGTCCGGAAACTCCAATTGATCCGTGGCATCGATCTCGGCCTCCAGCTTGATCGTCTCCACCGGCGGCGCTTTCAAACGCAACAACTCCGAACGGTCGCCGCCATCCGAGCTGAATCCCTGAACCTGCAACGTTCGCGACAACGTGTCCGGGTTGTACTGCAACAGGACCGTGCGCAACACCGCGCCCGACTCGCCGTCCAGCAGGACGATGCCGCCCTTCAGGAGCCGGGGTGAATTGGGAAATGAAGACATGGTTACAGTTATTTTTTGAGTGCTACACCGTCATGGCTTGGGCGGCTTGCCGGTCGTGGACAGTGTCTCGAACCAGGTGAACAGCATCGGTTGGTTGGATTTCATCCATTCTGGATCCGTGCTGAACAGGGCGAATGCTTCCGGGAAGAACTCCTTGCTCGCGTCGGAGCCCGCGTAGGACGTGACAGGGTTGATCTTCTTGGCTGTTACAAACTTGTTGAATTCCTTTTGGATATCGTCTTGGTCTCCGGCCACATGGCCAAACTCATGGGCGAATGTAAGGCTCGGAGTCGACAACGCGCCAAGCCGCCCACCGGTGAACAAAGTGTCGGCGTTGACCGCGGCCTGATCAAAAAGGATGACGGTGGTGTTGCTGCCGTTGGTCAGCGTCCGCCCGGTTCGTGTTTTGACTTTTTTAAATGTTCTCCCGTCTTTCTCGATGGCGATCGTCTGCCGAACCAGCCGCACGCCCTTCAAGCGCGCCAGGACGGCCAGGCTGATGGTTTCGAGCGTGGCCTCCAGCTGGCGCAATTCGTCGCCCGCGAAATCTTTCATGTCGGCAGTCTGCCGGGTCGCGAAGCTGTGCTTGTCCTTCAAGCGGGTTTCCGCGTCCGTACTGTCCAGTATGCTCAGATCATAGTTGTCCTTGAACCAAGACACGTCGCCCGCGTGGGCCGTGATTTCCTTGTTGAGCACCAACCGAAGGTCGGCGACCGTCTTGCCGCTGATCGCCGCGCCCGGATAACGCTTCTTGATGTGCGCGGCGAGGCCGGTCACATCCTTCGCCTTGTAGAGACTCAGGAACTCCGGCGAACGACCGGCGTCCAGTCGGTCACGGTCAAGCCGGGTGCCCTTCTTCGGCTCGCCGACTCGGACGGTTTCCACGTCGTTGCCGGGGAGGAACCGGAACGTGTACATCACTTCGCCGCCGGTATCCAGCGCGGGCACCAGCACGTCCACTTCTGCATTGCGGGTGCCGTCCTTAAAATACGCGGCCACCAAGAATTTCACCTCGGCCGCCTCGGCGGTGGAAATATCCCGCGGAACCTTCACTCTTCCGAGTTTGTCCTTGGCCTTGTCCTGCTGCGCTTCGAGCGCCAGATCGCCCACATCGGTTTTGGCGCGGTAATCCGCAGGCGCGGCTTCGGACTGATGTGCCACGCGGCCCACAAACTGGATCTTCAGGCCGGAGACGTTGCCCAATTGCTTTGTGCCCTTGACTTTGAACGTGGTGGTTTGGGCCGGTTTGCCGGTCGATGTGGTGACGATCTGGTCGAACGGATCGGATGCCAGGTTCTCGATCCAGTTGTAGAGTTGGCCATGCTCGTCCGGATGCGCGGCCCAGTATTTGTCCATGTCCGCACCGGGAAAACCGATGTGTGTCAATCCGAGCGCCGGGGGCGTGTAGCCTTTTGCCGGGGCGGGGGCGGTCGTTGCGGTGGTGGCCGCACCTTCGGCGACGAACTCAAATTCGACGGAAGGCATATTGGCCGTGTCTTTGGCGGCGGGCTTGAAAGTAAACCGGTAGGACAGCGGCGCGGTCTTGGCACCTGCGGCCGATTTGTCATGCGACGGAATGTTGATTAGCTTGGTCACTGGCGCTGTCAGCTTTTTGGGTCGGACGTTCCACAGCACGGAAAAGACCGCGTCGTGTTCCTCCGTATCAGCGCTGAAACGCTTGCCCGCCGTTTGTCCGTGGATCATGAAATACACTTTCCCGACTTTGGCCTCCCAGTAGTTCTCCGCGGCAACGGCTTTCAGGTCATCACGTTTGAAGGTGATGCCTTTGGTGCGAACGCCTTGGACGGGGGTGGCGGCTGTGGCAACGGAGCCGACCTCCGGTTCCTCCTCGGGCAACGGTTTAACGCCCGTCCCGGCCAATGCCTTCTCAAGTTCCGCAGCGAGTGGCCTCAGCGCGCGTGCATCGGTCACGTCCCCGATGAAATCCTTGCCGACGGTGATGGCGATGTTCTTTCCATCCGCGGACCCCTTGACGTCGAGGCGTTTGACCGCCGCGTCGTAATCGCCGCCGCTCACCCGGCCGCCATAGGTGGGCAGGTAACGGGCAATCATCTCATAGATCACCTTCGACGAATGAATCATTATGTCCGTCTTAGACTTTGCGCTGCGGGCCTTCGCGGCTGCCGCCAGAATCGAATCGATCTCCTTGTTATCGTCCGCCGGGGCGCGATGCAATTCGCCCGGCCCTGCGCCGGACCGCACCGAGGTCGTCCCGCCCGTCAACACGCGGTCGGCGTTGCGAACGGCTTCCGCTTCGATTTGCGTGCCGGACGCCTTCCCGTTGCCGCCGCTCTGCTGGATCACATGCGTCAGTTCATGCGCAAGCAACCGGCGTCCTTCCGTCGACTGCGGTGAGTATTTCCCGTCATCAAACACGATGTCCGAACCTACCGTGTAGGCCGAGGCGTGAACGGCCTGCGCGGATTCTGCGGCGCGTCCATTCTGATGAATACGCACTCCGCCAAAATCATGGCCAAACCGTGATTCCATCTCCGCGCGAACACGTGCATCCAGAGCGGCTCCCTGCTTGCTCAAAACCTCGTTTACGATCGGCGGCGCGGTGTCCGGCCGCGCGTACATTTCTTCGTTGCTGGCGCTTTTTCGCTGCATCTCCACTCCCGAAGCTGGGCCTGAATCGGAGTCGATCCGGTTCTCCAGAATGGTCGGCCAGAGCGGCGGTTGTTTCGGATGCTCCACTTCGGGGCGGGGCACGTCCGGCTGCGGTGGTGGGGGTGTTTTTTTGCGACAAACCTGGCTGAGCGCGGACCTGAGTTTTGTGATGAACCTGAGTTCCACATCGTAGGCATTCAGTTCAAACCGAAGCGCCTTTGCCGGTCCCATCGTAAACGTGTTCACAGCCTGGGCCTCGTACTGCGCGGTCTCCTTTTTAAAACCTTCGGCCTGGAGTTTCTCCAGCCGGTCCTCGTCACCTTCCAGTTTTTTGAAGGACTCGAAAAATTCCGGATTGATGTCCTTTGCCACCGCATCGAAGTCCGCCACGTGCTGTTTCTCGTGTCGATAGACACTCTGAAAAACCAGCGGCCAGCAAGGCGTTCGATGCCCGAGCGCGGCCATCCTTGTCTTCACTTCTGCGTTCTCCGGCCAGGTGACGGCTCCGGAACTGGACGACGTGTGCGCCGCCGACGGAACCGTCGACGCCTGCTTCGCTCCGACGGATGGCGTGTAAAGCCGCTGCCTCGCGCAATCGTAAAGCCGGTTCACCAACATCCCCGGTTTGTAACACGATTTGAATGAGTCCACTGACCGCTTCACACGCTCCTCCATGATGTCCACCGTGTCCTCGCAGCCGCAGAAATTCTCCGTGACCGGAAAGCCGTCGGCATCCACCGCGTCGACCCGGCGCATTCTCGGGGCTGTGGACTTGTGATCCGGAAGTTTTCGGGCGGGCACGGACGACGCAGACGAGATGTCCGCATTTTTCTGGCGCTGCACGGATTTCGGCGAACCGCCGCTCTGCTGAACCACGTGCGTCAATTCATGCGCCAGCAACCGGCGGCCTTCCGTCGATTGTGGAGAATACGCGCCCGGATCAAAAACAACATGGTTGCCGACTGTGTAGGCCAAGGCGTTGACGGATCGCGCTGATTCGCCGGCCCGGCTGTCGGCGTGAATGCGCACGTTGCCGAAATCATGTCCGAAGCGCGATTCCATGAAGGAACGGTTCGTGGCGTCCAGCGGTTGTCCGGTCGATTGCACGACGTCATGCACCACGCCGGGTGCGGTGCTCGAAACGTTTGAAGTCGCGGTGTTGTTGCCCGTCGCCTTTCGTTGAACCGGAGTGTCCTTTTTTTTCTTTTTGGCCTGATCTTTCGAGGGGTCCCAATCACCGGGCAACGGCCTCAATCCCGGCAGAGTGCCCGGCAAAGTTCCGCGCTGCTGGGACAGGACGTAGTTCATCACAAAATCCTTTTCCTCCGCTCTTTGTTGCGGAGTTTTCATCGATTCGCGAAACTTTCGCTGGTCCTCGGCCATTCGCGCGGTCTTGGAACGGAATTTCTCCTTTTCCGACGGACCCGGTTTGGTCGGTGCCGTTGGACCAAGTGGAATGGAAAGACTCAGGCCCGCCTGATAGTCCTCGGGCTTGCCGTCGGCTGCTTCCGCATACTTGTAATAACCGCCCGCACTCACGCCGCCCGCCGTGGTGAGGACAAGCGAGACGTTGGTGGGTTTTTGAACCGGCCCTTCATAAGTGATCTTCGCCTTCAATCCCTTCGAAATGAAATCCAGCGGGATCTCCGGAATGGGAACCGGCAGTTCGGAATTGCTCGCGATGATCGCGGTCAATGCGCCGCCCAGCGCGGTCCCGGCGATCACCTTGCCCTCGACAGTTTCGACAAATTTTTCGCCAACCTTCAACGCGCCGTCCTTGAGCGCCTTCCCCTGTTCGGTTTCCAGAAAGGCCTCGCCGATCTTCTTGGCGGCTTCCTTATACTTGTCCTCCTCGGAGGTTTCTTCCGCCTTGGGCGCGGCGATGGCTCCGGGATCTTTTCGCTGCACGCTCAGCGAAGGCTGCGACGCGGACAACGAAACGGGTCCGCCGCGAACCACCGCATCGGCCAACCGATCCGCCTCCTGTTCGTGAGCGTCGCCGGGTTCGTTGATGCGCAACTTCGTCTGCATTCCGAGGCTCTTGTTTTTCGTGCAGCTCTCGCATTCGCCACCGGCACCGGCGGAACCTCCGCACGCGCACTTGCGTTGCAGCAATGACGTCTGAACCAGCGACGGATTCGAGCTGGCGGTCGATGATTCGGAATTGGCGTGGGCGACATGACTGGCAGTCTTCATGGCAACATCCCTCCCAGTATCGCTTTGGCGATGCGCCGACCGATCTCGGCGGATGTCAGCTCGTTGGATAAACTGAGACGCCCGGCATCAACAAACGGAATGGACCGGTCCGCGTCCGGCGCTGAAACCCGGCGAAGGGAAAGTTGCCGGGTGAGTTCCTGCTCAACCGCGTCCTTGATCGCGTGACGTTGCGACGTGGCGAACCCGTGCAACACCAGTTCATCAATCTGCATTTGAACCGCCGCGCGGTTTGGTTCGGCATTGCCGGTCACAGCGGTTTGTCGACGGCCATTCTGCGGCGTTGCGTCAAATCCCGGCTTCACCGCCGGGGACCGGGCGGGAGTCGGTAATCGGATTTGAGGAGTCAGGGTCATCCCACGAGATCACTTTCTGAAAAGGGTTTCTCCAGCTTGGCAAATTCAAATCGGGCGGCGCGCACGAGGTGTTGCATCTGCACCGGCTCATCCTTGTCCGCCGCGAGAAAGGCCGCGTTCATCGCCAGGTTGCGGATGTTGCCCCCGGCGAGGTTCAGTCGGGACAATCGCTGCAGATCCAGATCGCGCGTCGGCGTTTTTCCCGGGAACGCGCGCGTCCAGATTTCTTTCCTCAATTTGTCGTCGGGGAACGGGAACTGGACGATGAACCGGATGCGCCGCAGAAACGCCGGATCCAGCGCGTCCTTCATGTTGGTGGTCAGAATGGCGAGCCCGCGATAGGCCTCCATGCGCTGCAAAAGGTAGCTCACCTCGATGTTGGCGTAGCGATCATGGCTGTCCTTCACCTCGCTGCGCCGACCGAACAGCGCGTCCGCCTCGTCGAACAGCAGCACCGCGCCACTCTCCTCCGCCGCATTGAATACGCGGGCCAGGTTCTTCTCGGTCTCGCCGATGTATTTGCTGACCGTCTGGCTGAGATCGATCCGGTAGAGATCAAGTTCAAGTTCGTTGGCGAGCACTTCTGCGGCGAGTGTCTTGCCGGTGCCGCTCGCTCCGCTGAACATGGCGGTGATGCCGAGACCGCGTTTGGATTTCGCGGCGAACCCCCATTCGTCGTACACGCGGGAGCGACGGCTCACATGCACGGCGATCTCCCGCAGCGCGTCGCGGATTCGTTCGGGCACCACGAGGTCGTCCCACTTCACCTGCGATTCGATCCGGAGTGCCAGTTCATCAAGGCGTTGCCGGGAGGCGTTCCGGCAGGTATCCCAGAGAACGCCTTTCAACGTGGTTTTCTCCACAGGCTTGCCGTCGGCCTGAAGCTGCAACAATCCCCGGGCGGCGGCTTCCGAAATGGCCGGGGCCTCAAGATCAAACTGGCTGACCAGCCGCTCGACCTGGCTGTTGAGTTTCACGGCAGCTTCGCCCAGGCAATGCTTCCAGAGCGCGCGTTGTTCGACGGTGGTCGGCTTCGTGATGTCGAACCGCAAGCTGGGGCACGACCAGCCGGAAATCGGTTCCGGCGTGGCGACGAGAAGCGGGCTGCGGTTTCGTTCGACCCAGGATTTGACGGGCAGATCGTGACGGTTCTCCGCGCCCGATCGTTGCGGGCATTCCAAGAGCAACACGGCGTTGCTCAGGACCGCTTCGCGATGCCAGATCCGTTGCAGCATTTCCAACTCGACCGATGATCCGGGCAGGCGCTCCACCGGCATCGTGTAGAGGGTGCAGCCCGTCAATGTGGCGGCGGCGGAAGCCACGTTACGCATGCTCCGGAGCGGGCCGCCGCAGAGTTGGAGCACGGGCAGGGTTGCTCCTCCCGACCCGGCCCAGGCCCGGGCAAGCTGCAACGAAATTCCTCGCGCGGAATCGGTGAAAGGCTCCTCCTGCGGAACGGCCTCCAGATAACCGACCAGCCGTTCATCGAGACTGTTGACGCCGGTCAGATAGTGGAGAATCCGCTCGTCGATCCGCAGTGGCGCGGTCGTCAACGGCGTGGCCCCGGCCGGTTCGATCAATCTCCAGTGACGCAGCGGCGCACCCGGACTGAGCGCGCTCCAGTGCGGTTCCGGGAGAATCGAAAGGGCCAGACTGAACGTCGGGTGCGGACGGTTCCGGTCCTCCTGAAAGTCGGCGCATATTCTGGCAAACGAACCGTCCAGTTCGATCCCGGCACACAACAACAGAATTGCCCGCTCGAACCGCGACAGTCCGAACAATTCCGTGAGCCGGTCCATCGTCGTCGGCCCGTCCAGGACACCGCACGCTTCACGGAGCGATTCCTTCAACATGAAGGCGGTATCCGTCTCGCGCTGCTCCTTGCCGCCGTTCTCCGCTCGATCATCCTGAGTGCCCCGATGAAGCGCGTTCCAGATCAACGCCAGCTCCGCCATCAACGCCTTTTGATTGGCGTCGGCCCATGACGATTTAAGCTGGTCGCCTTTCATGGTATGACCACCGATTGGGAATTCTGGAATTCCGGCGGAGTGGCGGCGTAGTTCACGAGCAGGCTTTCCACGCCATCCACGCGGAGCCGCACCCATTGTTGGCCGGTTGGCAACGCTGCCGGAGCGGCCGGTGCGGGAAAGGTCAACGTGTTCGTGGCGGTCGCGAACGGTTCAGTCTGCAGTTCGCGCGAACCGACAATCAACACGACCGACTGCCCGGGCCGCACCGGCGGCGAACAGGTGACTTGAATCGATTGCAATTGCGGACCATTCATCACCGCTGTGAGGGCGTCGAGGCGGGGCGCGAGAACCACCGGCAACCGGTTGCTTTCCCGGACCGTTCCACCCTGTTCGGTCAGCGCGCTCACCTCGTAAAGCCCGGCCCGCCAGTCGCCCGGATTCAAAAGTATTTGCACGGCGAAGTCGGAATCGGTTGCGCCGGGTTCGGTGTTCAGCTCGCGGATTTCCGTTCCGGGAACCATCCGGAACCGGGCGCGCATGGCGTTGCCCAAAAGGTGATGCCCATGCAGATCCAACGGTTCGCCCAACCGGATCGCCGGGGCGCTGGCGGGCGGCGTCAGCGATTCCAAGGTGGGGAACGCGGGCAGCAAACCCGCCTGGACCTGCACGCCCTGATCAGCGCCGGTCGCGGGCACCGGCAGTCCGCGGGTCAACACCGGCAGCGCGGACCGGGCAGGATGGTCGGACTGGATCAGCACCACGGAAACCTGATAGGCGGCGGTCGATCGGTACTGTGACTGGAGCGCGGTCCAGATTTTTGAAACCTCCTCCATGTTCATCACGCGTGGAACGATCTTGATCTGTTCCACCTGATTGGCGAGTCCCGCAGAAATCAGCGCGTCGGCCAGCGCACCGGGAGTCAGCGATGCGAGAACATCCGTGATGGTCTGGCGGGTGAGCACCGGCGTTTCGTGAAACACATGCATCGCGTGCCCGAGCAGAACTTCTGACCGAAAATCGGCCGACCCATACGCGGTCACCAGATAGTGAAGATCAAGAGCGAGGTAGGGATTGCTCGACCTGTCGCCGTGCGCGTTGCGGGCAGGCTGCCCCTGGTTTCGCCACGCAGCGTTTTCGGTGGCCTGAAACAGAAAGAGATTGATGCGGTCCGGGGATCCGGATGCGCTCGTGATCCGGTCCGGCGGCAGCGCTGACACTTCGGGGGCGGCACCCAAAATGGTGGCAAGGTTGTGACGCGTGACACTCGCTTCCAGCAAGCCACGCATCACCGCCGTCACCGCGCCCATCGCGAGGAAATTGCTCATCGGCCACCTCCCGTTCCACTCTTCAAATAATCCTCCAGCGATACCGTTTTGTTCGCGCGTGCCGACGGCGTTCGAGGTGGTGCGACGGGTTGGGGAAACTGCGCGCGAACTTCCACCCGGCCGATGTGAATATGAACCGTGTCCGGTACTGACTTTGGAGTTTGCGG
This sequence comes from Verrucomicrobiota bacterium, assembly GCA_041689265.1. Lineage (GTDB taxonomy): Bacteria > Verrucomicrobiota > Verrucomicrobiia > Limisphaerales > RI-55 > JBDNGP01. The sequence continues at coordinate 51,898 of JBDNGP010000028.1, read as the reverse complement.
ACCGTGAGCTTTGTCTCTGACGGAACTCGTATTCAACGGTTGTCGAACCAAAACATTCTCGGAAATGCTGGCGTGTTGAATCGTTTTTGCATCCGCGCGTTCCGTCGGTTGTGATTTGGAATCATGCGATCGCTCCTTGCGGTTTCGCTCAACGTGTTGCTCGGAAGCGGGGGTCTGCTGTTCAACAGACCGCCCGGCTGAATCGCGGCCCGATGTTCGAACGGACCCTGCCGAAGGATGAGCATCGTGGCCGGTCTCGTCATTTTCGAACGACTGGGTTCGCTCAAACGGGTGGCGCGTCCCGGGGTCCGTCTGCACCAAAAGTTCGCCGGAACTGGCCCGATGATTAACGGACGGATCTTGTTGGGATGAATCGCGTGTTCTAGCTGAGGTTGTTGGCTGAAGATCACGACCGGATTCCGAATGAGGCGAACTTTGCCCCGCCGCGTCGCCTGTGGCTTTTCCGACCATCGGCGTCTGTTGAATTGCCCTGATCGCGCCACCTCCACTTTCAAACGGTGAAGCGCTCCGGGGCTTGATCGGCGAGCCCTGTCCGAGCACTCGCGACGTCAGGTTGGAAAGGTAACCTCTCATGTTTGGATCAGTTCGAGATAGGCCCGACGCCGGGCCGGGCTGAGCGCGAGGATCTGCGATTCGCTCCAATGATAGGTGCGGGCCAGTGCGTCCACTTCCCGCAGCAACAGCTGCGCTGTCACGGAAACTTTGCGCCAGAGAAAATCCGCGATATCGAACCACGCCTTCCACTGATGGCCGCACGCGGGGCACGCGAGTGAAAAATCAATTTCTGCCTGCGGATCGAGCTTCGACATCTCGACGGACAGGTCGTCCCACAACGACGTCGGCACATCCGCCGCGTCGCGGTTCGCTCTGTCGCATTCCGCAGATATCAGGCAACGCGACATTAGCCGCTGCTCCGGATCTTGCGTTTCGTCCGTCTGCAAAAGCGCAGCGAGGTCCCGGCTGTCGGGCAACCTGAACCGGACGCGCCAATCTTCGTGAATCAGTTCATGAACCGGCCGGGCGGCGGCGCTCTTCGGTGCATGAATTTCGTCGGTCTGAAACTGGAATTCGATCTCCCCGGCGCACTTCGGGCAATGAGTCACAACGTCCATCACGGGACCAAAAGTCGACTCGCTGACGTGTAGCAATTGGCGGTCACGTTCGCCGATCGTCCGCCGTGCTGCGGACGCCCGTTCCATCGCCGGGTCTGCCGCCTGCAGAATCGTCAAGGCCCGATCGAGCGGATGCTGGTTCGCGGCCTGATCCCACAGGTTCAGAATGTCCGGTTCAGTGAGTGCGCGCATGATCACAGAAATTGGAACTTGGCGGACGTGTCGTCCGCGCTCCAACGTCGATGGCTCCTTTCATCAGGCCGGTTCGACGAACGACGGCTCGGCCGGCTCGGTTACGTCGTAGTCGCGTTCCCAACCTTCGTTCTCCAGCTTGAGCGACTGGATCAGGATCGCGTTGGCGTTGGCGTCCAGATCCGCCTGTGCTTGGAATTCAGAAACCCAGCAACGGTAAACCTTGTACGCGAGAACCTGCTGGCCCGCTTCGTTGTAAACTTCGATGATGAGGTCCTTGCGGAAGTCCTTCAGGGACACCTCCGCGCCGAGACCGGAACCGAAGTTCCAGACCTTGTTGGCCCATTTCTCAAACTCGGTGTCATGGGTGACGCCGCGTTCCAGGCTGATGGCTTCGAACTCCGTCCGCCCGGGAGATTTTCGGCTCGAACTGGGGTCGCCGCCTTCGCGGTGTTTCACGACCTCGGTGGTCCGCTTGAGTGCGCCCATTTTGCTGACGCCGGCCACGTAGCGGCCGTCCCATTTCACACGGAATTTGAAGTTTTTGTAGGGATCGAATCGGTTCGCGTTGACGCTAAATTGTGCCATGGCTTTTTTGGGGTTCAGGATTCAAGTTGACCGGCAATCTGCTGGATGCGAAGGACGACAAACTCGGCGGGTTTCAGCGGAGCAAATCCCACGTGAATGTTGACGATACCCTGGTTGATGTCGTTCTGGGTGGTGGTCTCGGAATCGCACTTCACGAAGTAAGCCTCGCGCGGCGTCCGGCCTTGAAACGCACCCTGACGAAATAGGTTCTGCAGGAAAGCACCGATATTCAGCCGGATCTGGGCCCAGAGTGGTTCATCATTGGGTTCGAACACGACCCACTGCGTGCCGCGATAAAGACTCTCTTCGATGAACAACGCCGTGCGCCGGACCGGGATGTATTTCCATTCGGAACCGCGGGCGTTGTCGCCGTGCAGAGTTCGAGCACCCCACAGAACGGAGCCGAACACTGGAAGTGTGCGCAGGCAGTTGATCCCCAGCGGATTCAACTGACCGTTCTCAGCCTCACTCATTACAATGGCGAGGCCCGCAGCGCCGTTGAGACCGGCTTCGCTCCCGGCCGGGGCTTTCCAAACCCCGCGTTGCGCGTCCGTTCGCGCACACACGCCGGCCACGAACCCGCACGGAGGGAAATCGCGCAGCGCGCGTTCCTGTATCGGATCGGGCGAACGCACCCAGGGATAAAACAACGCGGCATTCATCCCGTCGGGGCCGGCCAACGGAGTTACATTGCCGGGCATGTTGGAGACCGTTTCACCGTCCGGACTGTCCACGATTAGAAAGGCGCGACGGCGGCGGCAGTGTCCTTGCAGCGTGGTGATGGTCGATGCATCGATCAGACCGGGGACACAGACCAGATTAAAAAGGTCGATTCGATCCGTGATCGTGCCCAAGCCGAACAATGCGAGCAGTGCCGTCCGAAAGGCGGCATCTGCGGGTCCGAGGACGTTGCCATCGTCACCTGCGGTGTCGTTATCAAGAGGAGTCGTAGCCAGCCCGGGCGCCGCTGCGGCCGCGGCCGCGGCCACTGAGATGAACTGTGAGCGCCGGTTGACCATCGTTTCGATATAACGCGGGTCAGCCGCGCTCGCAGACAGGTTTTCGAACGATTCGACCACCGCGTTGTTGGCTGGCTCGAAAATCACATCCAGTCGGAAGCGGTCGGCATTCGGCACGGCGCGGGGTGTGGTGCGGATGCTGTAAGAGTTGGCCCAGGCACCGGGGGAACTGGCGGTGTAGGTAAGATCGCCCACCACCGCAGAAGCGGAATCGGAGGTGGCCGCGTCCGCGATGCGCAGCACGTAGGCGTCGCCGCCGCCGTTGTCGTAGAATTGCTTCACCGAGTAGGGCAGAAGCGTGCGCAGATCAAGCCCGCCGAATTGCCGCTCCAAATCGGAAAAGCTCGTCAGGCGAACTGCGCGATCCGTGGGGCCGCGGGCGGCCCATCCGATGAACAGCGCGATGGAGGTGGCGACCCCGCTGATGGTGCGGACGCCGCTGGGGACTTCCTCGATGTAAACTCCGGGATAAGTTAGTGTGGGTGGCATATTGTTTGGCTCCTACTGGAACATGTCATTCTAGTTTGTTGGCACGTCTGACCGGCACGGGCGTTGATCGAACGCCCTTTCCAAAAATCGAAATGAACGTACGATACCTCCCGCTGGCCGACGGCTTGAACAAGCCGGCAGCCGGGTACGGCAACGCCAGTTTCAATTCGGAATACTACTTTGGAACGACTCGTCAACTGGAACGAATGGGAAGACCCGGGATGGCCCGAACGGCTTCTTGAACAAGCCCGTAAAAAATCCCTTCAGTTGTTGTATCAAGAGATAGTTATTCCCACCGTTGCTGTCAAAAGACATTCCGTCACAATACTCATCCCTCTAATCTCCAACGGGTTGTAACCAACTGACTGTAGAAGGAACTTTTTAACAGCTGTCATTGGATCACGGGCTGGAAGGTCGGCTCATTTGACGGTAGAAATGACCGGTTCCGAAAGGCTTCCAAAAAGTCTCGAGATCGTCGGATTGTTAGGCGGAAACGAGGTTCAATTCACTGATCTTGGTTCGGCTGGACCGGCTCGAATTCAGGTTGCGAAAAATGGTCGAGCATACTCTTTGCGAGCGGCGCCACTTTCGGGTCTTCCTGAAGGACGATGAGTTCTGCCAGAAGCTCGGGTGGGCATTGCTTCAGATTCTTCAGCAATTGGATGGCGTCGGATTGAATTGTCGGGTCGGGGTCGTTCATGAACCGCAGGTAGGTTTCCGCCAGTTCCGGTTGCTGCTTCAGGCTGAAAAAGACCGAGTAAACAATTTGAAATTTTTCTGTGTAACTCAAACTCGAATAAAGTGAGAGCAACACGTTCAGCCCCTCGCCGCGCGATGAAATGAGTGCCTCTGCGTAAAACAGAAACAGGGAGTCCTGCTTTTCCAACCCCTTCCGGAACCACGGATCCGCCGGTTGCGCGAGCTCCTCCAGATTAAAGAAACCGTGCATGGCGGCGAGCTGCCGGTCCACGTGCGGCGTGTAGTCAAACTGGAAATGGTGTTGCGCGCCGTTGATTCGACTGACCGTCGTTTCCAGCCACTTGGGCTTCCCCTCCAGCCATTCTTGAAAATACGGAATCGCATTTGTTCCAATCGCCCGCACCGCATGCCTCCGATCCGGTTCGCTCACGTGTGGATCCAACAGCCATTGACTCAAGGACAGCTCATCGAATCGCGGTTCGCCGAAAAAAGTCACCCCGAAAATGATGGCTGCGACGACGGCAAACGCACCGGCGACCGCGAGCACGTAAATTTGTTTCCGGCGTGTCATGGTTTCTTAAACGGGGGACATGGTGGGTTGCCGACGGAGATTTGTCCGCCTTTTTTGGTACAGGTCGGAGCACAATTATGGAAGGGACTTGCTCAATAATTGGCATGCAATCGCTGCCGACTTCACGTAGTGTTGTCCGAGAATATGAACGCAAAACGATTGATCACCATAGCGGCGATATTGCTCGCGACAGGTGGCCACGCGGGCGCGGCGGATGCCGGTCCGGAGTACGTGGATCTGGCGGGCTTGCAACAGCACCCGCTTGATACGGCGAATCACAAGGCGACCGTTCTTGTTTTCGTGTGGCACACCTGCCCGGTGGCCAATTCCTATGCGCCGGAGATCGAAAGGATTTATCAGGATTACAAGGATCGCGATGTGGCGGTTTACTTGGTTCAGGTCGACCCGGATCTCAAAGTGGAAAAGGCGCGACGACACGCGAAGGATTACGGCTACACCATGCCCGTGATCATTGACCGGAAGCACGAGCTCGTGAAACGCACCGGTGCTGAAATGACACCGGAAGCAGCTGTGCTCCTGCCGGACGGAAAACTGGTTTATCGGGGACGCATCGACGATCGGCAGGCGGCGCTGGGAAAACGAAGACCGGCCGCCACCGAGTCTGATCTTCGCGACACACTCGACGCTGTTTTGGCGGGGGAAAAACTGGAACCGCGCACCACCAAGGCGGTCGGTTGCTACATCCCCGAGACGCAATAATACGTGCGGCGGCGCGCGCGGAGGTTCAGGTCTTCAGCCGGAAACCAGACGCAGTTGAGTTCGCCCTTCACCGTGTTCGTCCGGCTGATAACCGTGTGCCCCGGAGCGTTTCATCAACCGCGATATACGCAGCGGGCGGTGCAGGTTTCGGCCACGACGATTTCTTTCAGGAGCGGCAGTTCGGGGCACAGGCGGTCCCAGATCCAGACGGCGACGTTTTCGCTGGTGGGATTTTCCAGGCCGGGGATTTCGTTCAGATAGAAATGATCGAGCTGTTTCCAGAGCGGATTGAACGCGGAGGAAATATCGGCGTAGTCCATCACCCAGCCGAGCTTCGGATCGTTCTCGCCTTCCACGACGACTTCCACCTGGAAACTGTGGCCGTGGAGCCGCCGGCATTTGTGATCCTCGGGCAGATGCGGGAGAAGATGGGCGGCTTCAAATTGAAACGTTTTGCGGAGTTCGAGCTTCATGAAATTTCTTTTTCAAAAACCGGGCAGGGCGGGGGTGCCGTTCAGACCATCGAAGGGCGATTGGACAACTTGGGGAACGGGATTGGCGGCGGGTGCGTCGGGTTTGCCTTTCCGCGCCCAATTCAAATCAATGCTCGGGCAAGGTTCCTTCTGCGAAGTGGGTGATACTTGAATTCCCTTCGCACCGATGGATTTCAGCTTTTCACTGACGACCTGAGTGGACAGTTCCGGGGTGTTGCAATCCCGGCTCAGGTGCCCGCAGTAAACCTGACGCAAATCATCGGACGCGACCTGTTCCAATACCTCGGCCGCGGCATCGTTCGAGAGGTGCCCGTGCCGGCTCATGATGCGTTGCTTGATGCTCCAGGGTCGTTTGGTGTCTTCTTGAAGCAACTTGAGATCGTAGTTCGTTTCGAGCACGAGGACGTTCGAAGGTTTCACGCGATCAATGACTGCCTTCGTCGCGTGACCCAGATCCGTGAGGAAGCCGATGTTACCCCCGTTGGTTTGTATCAAAAAACCGACCGGATCATACGCGTCGTGCGGGACGGAAAATGTGCCGACCTCGACATCGCCAATTTCAAACGACGCACCCGTTGAAAAAATCCGGCAATCGAATTGAACCTTGAACTGGTTCTCCACCGCTTCACGAGTGAGGCGATTGCAATAGAGCGGAATGTTCAACTTCGCGGCGATCATCCCAAGCCCTTGCGTGTGATCGCTGTGTTCGTGGGTGAGCAGGATGCCGGTGAGCGTTTCGGGCGAGCGACCGATGCTGGCGAGTCGGTTGCGGATCTGGCGTCCGCTGAAGCCGACGTCGATGAGCAGGCGCACGTCATCCGTCTCCAGGTAGGCGCAATTGCCCCCGGAACCACTGCCCAAAATGGTGAAACTAACCGGCACGGACCGACCTTAGGAAGCGGGCTGTAGGGCGGCAATATATTTCCTGAAAATGATCCAAACGTTGACGCTCAACGGCGGATTCATAAAGATGGCTGGGAACCCACATTGAATTTATGGCGAAGAAAAAGGCTGCGATCAACATCACGTCCATGCTTCACGAGCATCGCGTGTTCAAACCCGCGAAGGAGTTTTCCAAACAAGCGCACATCAAATCGATGGCGGAGTATCGGAAGCTCTACGACGAATCGATCAAGTCGCCGGACAAATTTTGGGGCAAACAGGCGAAGGCCGAATTGAAATGGGTCACGCCGTTCAAAAAGGTGATGGAGTTCAAGGCACCGGATGCGAAGTGGTTTCTGGGCGGGCAACTCAATGTCAGCTACAACTGCATCGACCGGCATCTTGAGGAAGGCCGCGCCAACAAGGCCGCTCTCATCTGGGAAGGCGAACCCGCCGCAGACGGCACGCCGGGCGAGGAACGCACGCTGACCTACCGGCAGCTGCACCGCGAAGTCTGCCGCTTTGCAAACGTGCTGAAGCGTAATGGAATCACGAAGGGCGACCGCGTCATCCTCTATCTGCCGATGGTGGTGGAGGCCGCGATCGCAATGCAGGCGTGTGCACGAATTGGCGCGGTGCATTCGGTGATTTTTGGCGGGTTCAGCGCGCAGTCGGTGGCCGACCGGATTCACGATTGCCGTGCGAAAATGGTGGTCACGTCGGACGGCGGTTATCGGCGCGGCTCGATCGTGAAGCTGAAACAGAATGTCGACGACGCGATGAAGCTGGAGGAAAATGGCAAGTCGCTGACCAAGTCGATCACCAGTGTGATCGTGCTGCGCCGCACGGGCCACGATATCACGATGAAAAAGGGCCGCGACCTTTGGTGGCATGAAGAGCTTGGGAAAGTCAGTGACGACTGCCCGGCTGTGCCGATGGACAGTGAGGATCCGTTATTCATTCTTTATACGAGCGGTTCCACCGGGAAACCGAAGGGAATTTATCACACAAGCGCTGGTTACATTCTCTACACCAAATTGACGGCGAAGTACGTCTTTGATCTCAGGGAGGACGATGTTTACTGGTGCACCGCAGACGTAGGGTGGATCACCGGTCACAGTTATCTCGTTTATGGGCCGCTCTCGAACGGCGCGACGTGTGTCATGTACGAGGGCGCTCCCAATCATCCCGGGCTGGATCGCTTCTGGAGCATTGTTCACAAATATCGGGTCACCATTCTTTACACCGCGCCCACTGCGATTCGAGCATTCATGAAATGGGGCAGGGAGTGGCCGGACAAACATGATCTCAGCTCGTTGCGGCTGCTCGGCACCGTTGGCGAACCAATCAATCCCGAGGCGTGGATGTGGTATCACGAGGTGATCGGCGGCAAGCGGTGTCCGATCGTCGACACCTGGTGGCAGACCGAGACCGGCGGCATCATGATTACTCCGTTGCCGGGTGCAACCCCGACCACGCCCGGTACCGCGACACTGCCGTTCTTCGGAATTCTACCTGAAGTCGTCGATGATGCGGGGGAAGCCGTGCCGAAGAATACCGGCGGCAAGCTGGTCTTGCGCAAACCGTGGCCGGGCATGTTGCGAGGAATCTGGGGCGACAAAAAACGCTTCCGCGAAGTCTACTGGAGCGAGGTCAAGGGCAGCTACTTTACCGGCGACGGCTGTCGTCAGGACAAGGCTGGAAACTTCTGGATCGTCGGCCGGATTGACGATGTTTTGAACGTGTCAGGGCACCGCATCGGGACGGCTGAAGTGGAGAGCGCGCTGGTCAGCCACAAGGACGTCGCGGAAGCGGCGGTGGTGGGTCGTCCGGATGAGATCAAGGGACAGGCGCTCGTCGCGTTCGTGACGTTGAAGACCGGCGTGAAATCTAGTCCGGATCTGGTGCGACAGCTTCGCGATCACGTGGGGAAAGAGATCGGTCCCGTGGCGAAGCCCGACGACATCCGGTTTGCCGAGGCGCTTCCAAAAACGCGCTCCGGCAAGATCATGCGTCGCGTTCTCAAACAGATCGCCGCCGGAGTGGAGATCAAGGGCGACACGACGACGCTTGAGGATTTCAACGTGATCGCGCAGTTGAGCAAGCCGGTGAAATAGGCGGCCGGCACAGCCGGAGATGGACGGGGGCAACGACTTTAATATTGCTCATACCAGTTGTTCCTGGACGAAAATCTGCGGCTTTCATGGATGGGGTTTGCGGGCTGAGCAGACAAGATTCTCAAGCGCGACAGGAAAAGTGCTTGCCGTATCCGGCAGGCGCACTATTTTCTGCCGCTTCGGAAGCCAATGTAGCTCAGTGGTAGAGCAGCGGTTTCGTAAACCGCAGGTCGTCGGTTCAATCCCGACCATTGGCTCCATTCTTTAACCACAGGTGCGGCAACAAGTTGGTAGCGCTGCATCAGCGCGATTCACCTGAATCTTCTCCTCGCAGATCTTCGTCCAGTGGGCTGACTGAAGCGGCAAATACGCAACTGCCGCAGAAACGAGGAACCAACGTGCCGGCGGCGCTGACCGGGAACTATCACAGTCAGTGGTGACCGCCCGGTTCCTGACGGCGCCCATCGGTGGGAGGATAAAGCATTTTCGACAGATCAAGAGGTTTGGGCAACGATTCCCAATCAGGCGGTTGGGCGATCAGGAACAAATTTTCTTTTCCCACCGTCATCCGACCCACGGCTTCCGCCACGGTGGCGAGGGTCGGTCCGAACGCACTGCGATATTTTGGAACCGGCCACAGCCTGGCGTTTCGGTCGCCACCAACCGTCAGGACCAACGATGCGTCCGGGCTGAATGCCGCCCAAATTTCCGACGAGTCATCACTTTGCAGCGGCTCCGACACCGGCGATCCCGTCGCCGGATCCCAGACGCGGGTCCTGCCATCCTGCGAGCAGGTCAACAACCAGCGGCTGTCCGGGCTGAAGCTGAGTTGCGTCACGCTGGCGGAGTGTTGTATCAGGACCGGAGCCGTCCCCGCGCCCAGCCGCACAACCTGCGCGGTGGAATCTGTCGAAGCCGAGGCAAGCCAGGCGGAATCCGGACTGAATGCGGCCATAAGAACCGAGTTTTGATGCCGCAGCGGCTCACCCGCAAATCTGCCGGTCGCGGCCTCCCACAAGCCCACATGGGTTTCCTGTCCCGCTGCGACGAGCCATTGACCGTCGGAGCTAAAATCTGCATGACGCACCACGCTGCCAAACAGCAACGGTGTCCCCACCGGCCGGCCCGTTTGCGCATCCCACAATCGAAGCTCGCGGTTTTCGCCATAGGTGACGATTCGTTTCCCTCCCTGATCAAATTCAGCCCCGATCAATGGAGCGCCATGATTCATGTCGGGCCCGGTCCGCTCTCCCGAAGCGCCATTCCACAAGCGCGCAATACCGTCCGTTCCGGCCGTAAGCAGCCGTTGGTCATCGGAGGAGAATATTGCGCTGTAAATAGGTGCCGGATGAGTAAGAGGGAACCCCGTGGCCTGACCGGTTCCGGCATCCCAGATTCTTACCGTTCCTTTAATACCGAAGGTGAGAAATTGATCGCCACCGTGGTTGTAGCGCAGGGAAAGCACGGCGTCCTGCTGTGCCTGGATTACCCGCCTGAGTGAGCGATCACCCACGTTCCACAAATGGACACGGCCAGCCGTGGTGCCGGTGGCCACGGTGGAGCCGTCGGGCGAAAATTCGCCACGGATGACCCGGTCAGCATGTGCAAGCAGAATTGGTTTGCCGGCCGGTGGAGACAAATCCCACCACGCCACACCGGAGTAGCTGCCGGTTACCAGTCGACGTCCGGTGGCATCGTAAGCCACCTGCAACGGCGCCGTTATGTGAACCAGCGTCGCGCCCAGAGGCTGCCAGTTGACCGTATCCCAACGGCGTCCCCTGTGGTCGTGCCCCTGCGTCATCAGCTCCCGGCCGTCCGGACTGAACTTCACCGACGTCACATTGCCCTGATGAAGCAATTGCGGTCCGATTTGTGCGCCGGTAGTAGTGTCCCAGACGAATGCCCGATTGTGAGAGGACCAACCTGCGGCAGCGAGGAACCGACCGTCTGGACTAAACTCCAGATCGGTGCAGGTTGTCTCCAGGACCAAACGCATGGGGGACGCATCCAGATCGTCGAGCGCCCAGATCGTCAATGCGCTCCAGCCGGAGGCGACCGCCAATCGACGGCTCGCGGGATCAAACGCAAGCATCTCACCACGACCGGGGAGATTAAATTGGAGAGGTTTTTCCGCACCGTCTGTCACCGGCAAAAGAGACAGAACGCCAGACTCCGATACGCTCGCAAACCAGCTGCCGTCCGGACTGAAGTCCACGGAGTTGACAGTGTCGTCGGTCGGGATTGGCAGCCGGGTCCCGGTCCAGCCGCGTCCGGCGGCTGATCGCCACCAACGAACCGTGTTTTGCTGATCCACCGTGGCCAGCATGGTGGCGTCGCGGTTGAAGAGCAGCAGCCTCACCGGTGATTCGTGAACCAACACGGCAATTGACACCTGCGGTTTCGCAGTTCGCCACAGCCGGACAGATCCGTCGGCATGAGCGGATGCAGCCAGTTCGCCGTTCTCATGGATGGCGGCAGCCGACAACCATTCATCCGGCCCCGCGAGGGCCGCATCCCACGTCTGGCCGGTGGCCAGTTCAAGCCGTCGGAACGCGCCATTGCGGGCGACGCCGGTGGAGAATTGCCCGTCGGTTGTGAACCCGACTGCGAGCACTTCCGCGCCGCTGCCCCATGGACTGACCAATGGCACGGCGAACGAGCGCTGGCTCAAAGCGGACATGAGCCTGGTGCCCACCACGTCGTCGTCCAGTTGATCGCGCAGGAGATGCGCTAGCACCGCCAGTCCCTTCGCGGTTTCATCGCCGGCCAGATAGCCCTCTGCATTCTCCAGCTGAAGACGCCGGACCACCTGATGCGTCTCGTCGCTGGCCAGTTGCAGACGGCGCGCCACGAGTGTGGACCCGACCGAAAGCGTAAGCAGCGACAACAGGCTGACCCCCAGCAACGCCGCCCACGCCGGTTTGCGCAGGCACCAGCGCCAGGCGGATTCCATCGTGGAGACCGGCCGTGTCTGCACCGGTTCGCCGCGTCGCCAGCGTTCGAGATCTTCGGCCAGTGCGAGCGCCGACGAGTAACGTCTCGACGGTTCCTTTTCCAACGCTTTCAGGCAGATGGACTCCAGATCGCGGGACAATCCCAGTACTCGTTTTCGCAGTGGAAGCGGAGGTTGCTCGACGACCTGCCGCAGGGTCTCCAACGGCGTGCGGGCGAGAAAGGGCGGGGTGCCGGTCAGCAGCTCGTAGAGGATTGCGCCGAGACTGTAGATGTCGGCGGAGGTCGTGACCGCGTCGCCTTTGCCGGCGGCCTGCTCGGGCGCCATGTAACTCGGCGAACCCAGAACCGACTGGTCCTGCGTGAGTCCGGCGTCAGATTCCTGGAACTTCGCCAGGCCGAAGTCCGCGATGCATGGTTCGCCATCGGCATCGATGAGAATGTTTGACGGTTTCAGGTCGCGGTGAAGGATGCCGCGTTCATGCGCGTAATGAACGGCGTGCGCGACCTTGATCAACAGGTCCACGCGCGTCGCCGGATCGCCCGCCAGCTTTCGATCGGCCAGGCATTCATCCAGTCCCGCACCCTGGATCAGCCGCATCGTGTAGTAGCAGACACCTTCCTGCTCACCGCTTTCGTAGAGCGAGACGATGCGCGGATGATGCAGTCGCGCGACTGCGGCCACTTCGACCTGAAAACGGAGCCGCGCGGCCGGCGTCGCACGTCCTGCCGGATGAATCATTTTCAACGCGACCTCGCGTTCGGGATCAAACTGCCGGGCGCGATACACCACGCCCATGCCGCCGCGCGCGATCTCCGAGACCAGTTCATACGAACCGAAGAAACGCCGTTCGGCGGCCGCCGTTCCTTGCGGCAGCACCGGCGTTTCTTCGATGAATTCCTCGGGCGGCGGAGTCAGCGCGAGCAACAACAGGCAACTGGGACAACGGTCGCCCAACGAATTCGACGACAACACCCGGCCGCACTCGGTACAGGTATGTGTAGTCGGCGTCATTTCAGATGAGTCATCCATTGATCATTAAGCAAACGCGAAAAAAAGTCACAACATCCGATACATTTCAACGTCGGTAGGGCGACGCTCCCGCGGAGCCCTGATCAAAGCTCCATCGGAGCGAAACCAAAAGCGTGCCGTCCCTTTGGGACTTTGAAATGGGCTCAGCAGGAGCTTCGCCCTACCGACTGCAGCGCACTGCTCACTGCCGCCCCAGCACGTCGATAAGGTGACGCAGTTCCAGATCAATCTCCACCTCATCGGCCACGGTGCGGGCAACCTCTTCACGCATCAGTTCCGCGTAACGCCGTTTCATGCGATGCACCTCGGTCTTTACCGCGCCCTCGGACATGCCGAGTTGCTCGCCGAGCTGCGCATAGGTTTTCTCCGTGCGCTCACCCGGCATGTTGCCTTCCAGCAATTCAAACCGGTCACCCTTGCCCGACGCTTCGTATTCCGTCCGCAACCGCAACCGCGCGGCCTCCAGCAGGGTCATCGCCCAGCGACGTTCGAACACCAGATCCGCGCTGAGCCGGTCCGCCGGTTCCAGTTGATAACGTTGTTCGGCGGTCAGCGAATCCAGCGCGATGGGACGCTGGCCACCGCCGCGTTTGAGGGCTTTCTGACGGTCCCATTCGTTGGCGAGAAAACACTTGAAGGCGGTCAGCAGAAACCAGCGGAACCGACCGCGTCGACGGTCGGCCACGCGCAGATAATCCTTCTGCAAAAGGCGCGCGAAAAATTCCTGGGTCAGATCCTCCGCGGCTTCCACGTCCTGACCGGCGCGGCGGGCGTAGGCGTAGAGCGGATACCAGTAACCCCGGCAAAGCTCCTCCAGCGCCGCCGCCGCTTCCGGCGATCCGGAATCACCGGCGGCGAGCACCACCGTCCAGTGCGTGGTCGCGAAAACACCAGCTTTGTTGATGGGCTCGGACATGTTGGCAGCTCCGCGCACAAAAGCTGACACAGCCGTCCAAACGCCGCAATCATAGGATGCGAAGTCGTCGCGCGAGAGAGAGAGCCAAAAGGTAAAGACCGTCGCTCCGCGCGGTCCGGGATGGGCTTTGCGGGATGAGGATGCGCAGGAAGGCTGTGGAAGTTTACAGGCGGGGCCGGCGGCGAGTTCTCGAACGCTCGGACTGGCCCGGTGAATTTGGACCCGTCAACACGCCCAACGGCGCGCGCGGAGCGACACGCCCTACCAAGTTGGTCGCCGACAGATGGTTCGCCTCCCCCGATTTCAGTTACTTCGCACACTCTTCGTAACCTTTCGCGGCAAACGCTTAAGCCTATACATGAACCGTCTTGGGTAACGGCGTTCGCGCGCTCTTCGCTGAATTCTGCCGACCCGCGTTGTTTGCCGAGATTATGAACATTTCATCCGAATCAGGCTGTCATCCGCGAATCTGGCTGGTGTTGCTGACGGCGTTGCTGTTCGCTCCGTTCGCCGGTGTCGCCGCGCCTGCCAATGTGACCGTGACCATTCCGCAGGTGACGCTCGACAACAACTGGTTGCTCGACACCGACTCGGCCAACGACACGATCCGGTTTGGGGTCACCGTGGGTCTGAGTCGCAATCAGCCGGCCGCGTTCGCCCGGACCATTCCGGTGACATTCCGCACCCGCCTGCGCGTGGTCGGCACGACGACGTCCGTCGGTTCGGCGGACACGACCGTCAACGTTCTCGTGCCCGGCGTGGTCGCCGCGCTGCCCGTGGCCGTCAATCTGGAGTTCGATCCCACGGTGGTGCTCAGTGAAGATCTGAACTACGAAATCGTCGTCTCGGTCCTGCACAACGACGATCCTCCCGGCGGCGCAATCCAGACCGATCACACGGTCATCAACGGCCCGCACAGTTTTGGACATTTCGATGGCAGCCTCTCCCTGGGCGGGCTGAGCGGCACGATGTTCTCCTTCTCCAGCGCACCGGTAAAACTGGCCGCCGACCAGTCGTGGCGTCTCTTCATTCAGTCCGGCCTGCTCGCCGGTGGCGCCCCCTTCAACAGCGGAGCGCCGGCCACGGCTTCGATCGATGTCCTCCGCAACGACGCTACCGGTGCGGCAACGCTGACCACCGGTTCGGTCAATGTGACGCCGCCGCCGGGACCGCTCAACGTCAACGGCTGGGTGGTGGGATTGGGACCGGTGCTGATCAATTCCGCCGGCATGTTCGCGCAGTCCTTCACGCTGATGTTGCCGCCGGGCACGGGCTGGCGTCTGAACGACTTAAACCCCGCCACCACAGAAATGCTCAACCCGGTGTTCTCGTCTGAAGGCGTCGTCCTGAACCTGGGCGCGAACTTTCAACCGTCCGGCGGCGCGACGGGTGCCTTCAACGCGCCCCGCCAGTTTGTCGATGAGCGGCTGGCCGTCGGATTTTCCGGCACCGGCTGGCAGTGGGATCTCTTCCACCTGCGGCTGCCGCAGCCAGCCACGCGCTTCTTCCGCGCCTGGTATTTCGATCAATGGAAGGACCCGGGAGTTAAGGGTGAACTGCCCGACAGCAACGACGGCTTCTGGGATCGCCTGAACGCCAGCGCCAGCGGCGATCTCCTGATTGCACCGGGCATGACGGGCGGGTTTAACACCACGCTCACGTTTGCCAACGGCGTTTTCTCAACCCACTTCCCGCACGGCTTCGTCGCGCACACGGGTGGCTCGCTGCAACTGGTGAACAGCCAGCCCTTGTCGGCGCAATCGTCCTTCCCGCTGGCGACCGTCACGATGATCACCTATCGCGGCTGCCGGCCAGAGGATGCACCGCACACCCTGCCCGATCCGGCGACCCGTGAAGGGTTTCAAGTAGGTCCCCGGCCCTTGCGTTTCACCGCGCAAGGAAGCCTGTGGTCGGAAGGGCTGCCCGTGGCCGATCCCAATCCGCTCGATGACTTCATCATCACGCGTCGCGCTGCTTCGGGCACTGATCCCGACACCGGACTGCCCGTGCATCAGACGGACAACTACGTCGCCAACAACATCCAGATCCTTGTTCCCGGCCCGGTGGTCGCCGCCGCGGATGGATTTGACCGGACGGACGACAGCAACAACACGGTCGATGAACCAGGCGAACAACCGGCTGAGTTCAATCCCGCCCGCTGGCTCCTCACCGGCCTGCGTCCCGCCGCTGGCGATGTCCTGGAACACCCCGGCACGACGGACTATTTCGCGGGTGCAGGCGATTATGCGGGCGCCAACTTCCGGGGCTTCGCCGGGTTGCACGGAATTTCCCGCGTCGGTGGTGGCCAGCTCGGTCCCTATCAACTCGACACCTGCCAGAAACTCTATGCCCGCGCTTCCGGTGTGAGCGGTCGCTGGGTGGCCGACGCCGCGACGCTGCCGCCTTCGGTGCAGGTGGGCGGGCCCGATCCGTTCACAATGACGATCAATGAATGGGCCTTTCAACTCATCGGCAACCAGCCGCAGTTCGAGCACAGCCAGGTCGCCGGTGGCCTGACGCTGCCTTACCCGGCCGACTTCTCGCTGGCGTTTGATCAAATCGAGTTCAAGTGCTGCGGCGCGTTGGATCGCATGTCGCTCGCCGGAGGCGAGGCCGTGCGCCAGCTCGCCTACTGGCAGCAGAGCCGCATCGCGATCCAGAGCGCGCGTTTCGTGTCCGCCGCCGCATGTTCCATGGACGACTCCGGTCTGGAACTGGCCGTCCGCGCCCGTGCCAACGGCTTTCCCGCAGAACTCGACGGCGTGTTGATCTTCCGGGGCAACGGCCGCATGACCACCGGCAAGGAAACCGCCCTCGCGGCGAGCGCCCTGCACGTGCCTTCCGCCAGCCCGTTCGCCGGCGACTACCACATCGAACCGGTGCGGCACGCTTACTACAACGATCCGCCCATTTCGCCGGCCGCCGACGAGGGCTGGATCAACGTGGCGGGCATGGTTGCTCTTCCCTATTTCGAGGCGATGGAAACTCACGCGCAGATTCATGGCATCGAAAATCCCCCGTTCGATCCGGACGTTATCCCGGGAATGCAAGGCGGCTGGTCTGCCAACAACCAGACCTATTTCAGCAGTATCGAGTTCGACAATGTCCATCGGGGCCTCCCGCCCGCGTTTGACGAACCCGTGCCTTATCTTACCAGCAACAACGAGACTTACCTGCCCCGCGCCGAGAAGACCTGGTTTGGTATCATCCCGTTCGACTTTCCCGTCAGCTACGACGCGCTCACGCGCACCTTCCGCTCGCTGGAGAAGAAAAAAATAAACGTCATCATCGCCGAGGCCGATGCCGATGTGCCGCGCCTGAATGGCCGGGAGGCGGCCATCGAATTTGGCGCCACGTTCGGGCTCAGCCTGAACAACATTTTTGCGAACGCGCTCGAGCTCGCGACCGGAGAAATTATGGAAGGCTTCGGCAATCTGTCGGTCGGCGCAGCGTTCACCGACATCGACGCCGGCCTCGACGAACTGGACAGTCTCCTCTCGCAACAGGTCGATGGAGCCCTGGACGTCGCGCTGAGCCCGATCTTTGACAACGCGTTCATCCAGGCCGCAGCCAACGTGCTGAAGACCACGCAAGACACGGCTGGTGCCCTGGAAAAGATTGAGTTCAATCTGACTCTGCAAAGCCTGATCGCCGAGGCCGTGGCCGGTAATGTGACTGACCGGCTCGGCCCGCTCGGCGACGGGCTGCAAGGCATGCGCGCTTTCCTTGCGCCCGGCGAGGAGGCTCAGGTCGGCGGCTTCATGCAGCAGGCGATGGATTTCTTGAATCTCCCCGAGGGGTTTGACCTGTTGAGCGTGCCCGAGCTGATCCAGCTCGCCGGCATCGAGGCGGGTCCCATGCGGGAACGGTTGGAGGAATTGCGCTCCCGCATGCAGGAACTTCGCGAACTGGTGCAGAACGTCACCGGTCTCGACGGCGAACTGGATGGGCTGCTGACGGGTGCCAATGTCGAGTTTGCCGGACTGCAGATGGACGTTCAGGATTCGTTGGAGGACTACTTTGAAACCGTGTCCCTCGATCCGGGTTCGTTCTCAGTCGAGGAGATTGAAGCGCGCATCCGGGCGGAGGTGAAGGCACGCATCTACGCGCTGCCAGTCATGAGCCAGGTGCAGAACGTTCTGCGCTTCCGATTTTATCATCTGGACCACCTCGTCAAGCAGGTGCTCGCCAGTGCGCTGGATCAGATCAACGAAGCCATCACCGAGGCGGTTGCCGAGGTGGTCGATCTCGACGGCACGTTGGGTGAACTCACCGGCGTCGGCAATTACCTCCAGGCGGCCAGCCTCCGGGGTGAGGCCGTCATCACCGGTCAGGACCTGACCTACCTGTCGTTGCGCGCGCACACGGTGATTCACACCCAGCCGATCGCCATCGCCCTCGATCCTTTCTTCGAATACCAGCAACTGTATTCGGACGGCGCGGCCGCCTGCGATCCGGCTCTGGTTCCGGCGATGTTCAACCGCATCACCATGGGTGCCACGGTCGCTCCGGCCAACGTTCCCTTCGGCAACGTCAATATCACGCTTTCGACCCAGTTTTCCTTCACCGACGGCGGCAAGCTGATTGGTCTCAAAGGAAACCTCGAAACCTTGACCGACGGTCTGTCGTTGCAGCCGGTCAATTTCGACCGGATGAGCGCGACCCTTGCGGTGAGCGCCAACCAGGGCGCCGCCAACTTCGAGTTCTATCTCGCGGCCGAAGCCGAGGCGACGCTCTTCGGCAGCTCCGGCCCGGTGCAACTGCCGTTCTCCAACTACACGATGCACGGCGGGCTCTTCGTCGGCCGCACCTGCACTAATTTGCCTTACGCGGCGTGGGCGCCGCAGTTGATCCAGGACCAGTTGACGCCGCCGTTCATCGGCGTGATCGCCAGCGTGAACGGCAAGTTTCCCTTCTACGACGTCGGCTGCCTGTTGAAGGTCAAGGCGGGGGCGGGCGTCGGCGCCTTTGGCTTTCTTCAATCCGACCCGGCCGACTACTCGAACTTTAACTTCGGCGTGGGCGGCTTCCTGCGGGGCGAAGTCAGCGGCGAATTCCTCTGCCTGCTTTCGGGCAGCGGCGCCGTCGAACTCAGCGGCTCAGCAACCCAGGACGGAGCCAGTCTGCTCGGCAAAATCGAAACCGATCTCGAACTTGGGCCGTGCCCCTTCTGCATCAAGGTGGACTCCGACTTCGGCGTCACTCTCGATACCAGCAGCAACCCCGCGCTTTCCGTCGACTTCTAACCGCTCATGAACACTTCTACTCTTTGCCGCATTCAACGCAGCGTGCTGGCTGCCCTGGCCTTGAGCGTTGCCGTCCTCAATGGCCCGGACAACACGCAGGCCGCCACGCCCAAGATCGTGGCCGTGGCGCAGGTCGGCAATGTCGCCACGCCCGGAACCCGCTACGTTTTCATCCAGTTGCAATTCCTGGAAGGCGCTACCAAGCACGCCGGTTACGCCGTGTATCACAAGCAGGGACTGGCCACCGACCCGGGCAACTACCTACGGCTCGCCGTCCTCACTCCCACGGCGCACGCCCCCACCTTGCATGCCTTGCTCGAGCGGGCGGCGGCGGCCGGCTTCAACAACGTCAAACTGGACCAGGATCTGGACGGCATCCTCGCCGCCGGCCCTTATCCCAGTCTTGCACAGAAGCTGTCCGCATTTCTGAGCACCGATTTGCCGGGCGGCTACGACCTGCAGCAACGCGAGGCGATGCGTCGCGTGCATCCGCAAATCAACCTGGCCGAGGGCCGCGCCTACATCGCCCGCGTGCCCGACACCAGTTTCAACACTTTCGAAGTGCGCGTCATTGATCCCGTGACTCAGGTCGAAGGGCCGGTGATCGGACGGGTCACCACGCCCGCCACGCCGGCCTACCTTCCCGCACCCGGCGGCCTGTCTGAGAAACTGGAAGCCACGCCACGAGGTCACCTGCGCGTGCACCTCCGTTGGTGCCTGCCGGCGGCGCTCAGTGAGATGGCCTTCCACTGGAGCGGCTATCAAGTGTATCGCATTCCCCGCCAGCAATGGATCGCCGCCAATGGCGCTGAACCGCCGCTCAACCTATCGCGGGCCGCGCTTCTGGATGCCGTGAACAATGGCTTCGCAATCCCGGTGAACCGTGTGCCGGTGGTCATCACGGCACCACTGGGTTGCCCGGTCCAGCCGGCGAACGACGCGTTCTTCATCACCGACGACAACGACTCGGCTGATCAAGCGGGCTTCGCACCCGGCGGCGTGGAGTTCCCCGATGCCTTTCAGGCGACCTATTACGTCGCGGCGCTCGACCATTTTGGACGCATTGGCAATCCGAGTTCCGGCCTGCCGGTGCAAATTTGCGACCGGATGCCGCCCGCCACGCCCTCGCGCATCCGCGTGGACAACATTTACAAACAGGAAGGCGCGGCCGATCACGCGTTGCGGATCAGCTGGCTGCGAGATGATCCCGCCGAGGTCCGGCGCTACCATCTCTACCGTTTCGATAACCCGGATGACGCCTTCGTCGAACGCGCCTCTGCACTCTGGCCCGCCACGCCGAACCGGATCGCCGTCATCAACAACATTGGAACAAGCGAACGCGTCAGTATCGCCGACCTCACGCCGGGTGCCTCACAACTTCCCGCGGACGACGGACGCACCCGCTGGTTCGTGCTCGTCGCCGAGGACGCGACCAGTTGTCCGTCGCCCGCCGGTTTTGGCAACCTGAGCGGAGCCAGCGGACCAGTGCCGGGCGCCCTCTACGACCTCGCCGGTCCAGGTGAACCGCAGGGCCGCCTGCGCGTGCCGTGCTGCCAGATCGACGTTAATCAGTCGTTGAACACGACAGTCCTCGGACCCCTGAGATTCACTGCGAATCGCCTCAACCATCGGATTGCGTGGGTGGAGTTTCGTGACCAGCTCTCCGGTGATCTGCTGGGGCGCTATCAATTCCGCGCGCAAAACCAGATCGTTGCCCAACCGGCGTTTTCAGGAGCGGGACGGTTCCAGGCCCGCTTTGGCACCGCCAACGACAAGGTCTCAACCTGGTTCGGCACGCAACCCCAGTTCAATGGTCCGAACTACCCGGAGCACATCTGGAATGGCGACCTGAACTGCAGCACTTCATCATCTGGCTGTCCAGGTGGCTTCATTGATCCGGTCGATCCGGACACCGGCGAGTTGGTCGATGTCTGCGTCAATATCGAAGGCATGCCACCCGAGGTGTGGGATGCCGCTCTCTTCCGCCGGCTGGGCGACGATGGCCCGCTCGTGCTGCAGCACCGCGCCCGGGTGGACACGAACGGCGACGGTGTGCCCGATCTCGCGAACATCTGTGAAACGGCACCGCCTGCAAATCCGGGACGCGCCTGCTACTTCCTGCAATACTACGATCGCAATGGCAACCCGAGCGTGCTGACGCTGGTGGGCTGCGTGGACACGCCGGGCACCGAGGGGTTCCCCACGCCGCGCCTCACTCATTTCATGCCGGCGGCACCGGTGGTTCCGGGGCAACCCGTGACCGATTCCGTGATCGCGTGGTTCTCACCGCGGCCGGGAGTGGACCGATTTGAATTGTCGCTCACGCCGCCACCGCCCGGAGCTGCCCACATCTTTCAGGATGGCAACGAAGCAGGTGTGGGCGAGTTCTGGGGCGTCGTGGATTCACCACGGCTGGCCATCGGCTTCGGTGATGATTCGCCAAACTTCGCCATCAACCTCGGCTTGGAATCCGGGAAGAACTATCGCGCCCGCGTGCGCGCCGTGGGATTGGGCGCATACGGCGAACGCGAAGCGGGCGAGTGGAGCGATGAACTGCAGATCACCTGGCTGCAAGAAGACCCGGCCGGCGGCGGCCCACCCGTCGATTGCCCGGTGCCCTGGCCGGCACGCGCGGTCCCCGCGTTGATCATTGACCCGGCCCGCGAGCTCGAAGCGCTGCTGGTGAACTGGACCGATGTCATTCCGGGAACCGGTCCGCAGCCGGCCACCGAGCTGTGGATTCGGGTTGGATGCTTCGATTGGAGTGAAGTCGTGAATTCATCGCAACCCGGCCAGTCCGCGCCCACGCCGCCACGCATCCTGCTTGATGACCTGACGCCGCGGCTGCAGGTGCCGCTCGCCTTCACGGTGTATCTGCATCAGACCGATCCGGGCAGCCGCGGCACGATGTTGCAGGTCAGTCACTACGTGGATGAGATCCTCACCACGTCTCCGGCTGCCGGTCAAATCGACATCATTGATCGCGCGTTCGCCGTCCGGGGGTTGAGCATCAACGAACCGCCCTGCCTGTGGTTCCGGGTGCGTCATCCCTTGATTGCCAACCGCAACTACCGCGCGGCCGTGGTCCTTCACGGCGAGGACCGCGAACCAATCGAGGTCCTCCGGACCCGCGTCGTCAACGCTTCCAACCCGATTCAGCCATGAACACATCGCCTTCCATCTCGTGCCTTCTGCCGGGCCGATCGCTGCGCGCCATCTGCTGCTTGCTGTTCGCATGGTTGCTCATCGCGGCGCCGTCCACCGGTCGTTCAGCGGTCGACTTCCTTCTGGACATCAAGGGTATCGACGGGGAATCAGCAGCGGCGGTCTACGATGACGACACCGGTATCCTCACGATCGGACGACACCTGGAGCGTTCCGATCCGGAATGGAAATACATCTCGATTCGGCGGTACCTGAGTCACTTCGACGGCCGCTTCCTGACGGCGGCCGATTTGAACAACGACCAACTCGACGACCTCATCCTCCCCGGCTACGCCGCCAACAAACTGCTCGTGATCTGGGGGCACACTCTCGATCAACCGCAGATCGTTCCCGAGACGTTTGACGTCGGGGCCGGCCCTCTGGCCGTCGCGATCGGACAACGGTCGAGCAGCGGCCCGGCTGAGCTTTTGATCGCCACGGCCGGCTCGTCGCAGCTGGGTTTGCGCGGTTGGAACCTCGTCACGGGAACACCGCTCACGCCCGTCACGTCGTACCAGGCTGGGTTCGCGCAGGAAGGCCTGCCAGGTGCGAAAATGATCAGCGGCCTAAAGGCCTCAACCACTCCTGGCGGGATTGGGATGCTCCACCGCGATGCCGGTTCGGGCGGGTTGCCGACGCTGAGCATTTTTGCCCGCAACCCGGTGCCGAGTTATGGCCCCGGCAATTCCATCCGGCGGGTCCCGTTCACCCACGCTTTCAACGAACTCGCCAGCGGCTATCCGAACGGAGCGACGCAGCCCGGCTGGTTCCTCGCCTTCGCCGATGGCCTCAGCACGATTGCCCTGGTCCCGTACGGCGTCGGCGATTCCGTTTGGATCGATCTGGGCAGCCCCGTCCAGTCGGTGAAGTTTCTGCCGGATGTTGATGATGAAGTGCTCGTAGTGTTCGCGAATGGAGAGCTTCGCCGTTACGACTTCACTCCCGGTCAGGGGCTCACGCTGCTGCAACAACTGACTCCACCGCCCGGGCTGCAATTCGCCGGAGCGGTGGGCTCTGACGGTGAACTGATCACGATCGCCAGCGATCCCAACGGCAACTCCGCGCAATTCCAACTGTGGTCCGAAGGCCCGACCGGCTACGGGCTGGTAAAGACCGGCGACTGGCCGGCCGCACCGGCCGCACAGGACAACGTCACGGTGGCGCTCTACACCAGCACACCGTTCGGGGGCACGCCGCCGTTGTTGATCGAGTCCTTTGCCGCCGGCAACTGGGCGGCCGGCGCGCAAGTCATCGGCAATCAGATCAACGCCGTGGTCGAGACCTTCGGTGGCCCGGCAGCGGGCCTCGGCAGCCCCATGCCGCAGAGCCTCCAACCCGGCATCGCGCCCGGAGCTGGCTCGACGGCTCTCGGCAACCAGTGGGAGCGTTCATCGAGCCTTTACTACTTCGGCTCTCCGGTGGCCAACGGACTGGCAACCGTTGCGATCAACCCGCCGGCCGGGAACTATCCGAACTCGATCCAGATAAGTTTTCAACCCGGCGTCGGGGTCACCCCTCACTATCGCGTCAACCTCGGCGCATGGCAGACCGGTGCGGGTCCGGTCTGGCTGGCGCAGAGCGCAACCGTTGAATTCTACGGCGAACACAATGGCGGCTCACTGAGCCCAATCCAGACCGCCGCTTATTTCATCGATCAGCAACCGGATGCCGATGGCGACGGCGTGCCCGATGCCATTGAGTTGCTCGCGGGCACCGATCTCACGAAGGCCGACAGCGATGGCGACGGCGACAGCGACTTCAAGGAGCTGATCGGAGGCAGTGATCCCAACGATCCCGCCAGTCGGGCCGGACCTCACGTGAAGGTGTTCGACGGAAGGTTGTTCAGCTTCGTATGGAACGACGCGCTATCGGCGGTGTTGCCGGCGGATGATCAGGACCTGTTCTTCTCCGATCCGGCCAGCCCGGGGCAGGCGCCCCAGAAGGGCACGAAGATTCCCGGCCTGCACCGGGTCTCGGACGTGACGTTGAAGCGCGGCATTCTATCTCAGCAGGCCTGGTTTCCGGCCGGCTACGCAGTGGAGGGGATCGGCGGGTTCGGGCCGGCCATGACCGCATTGGTAGGCATCGAGTTTCCGCCTGTGCCTGCGATCCCGATCGACTTGAATGCCGCCGACCCGGTCGCCGCCTGGCTCGTGGCGGCGCAGGCGGCGCTGGACGATTTCCACGCCAAGCCGCCGGAGTTCACCGTCGGCCCCGCCAGCACGATGGGGGCGGTGATCATCGAATACTGGTACGGCAGCCGACTGCTCGAACTCGGCCGCATCTCCTCGCTCACACAACGGCCGCGACTCGCGGATTCGCCGAACTCGCCGTCCGTCGGTTTCATGAGTGCCGCGGACATCGACGCGCTCCAGCAACCCGCGACGCTGTTGCAACCGGGGCACGATATCGCCCAGGTCTGGCAACTGCTCAACACGGCCATCCAGCTTGAACCCGAGTTCGAGCCGTTGCGTCGGGCGGCGGAGGCGGCCTTCGCCCAGGCGATGCTGGCCGCGCTAACGGACTCGCCACTCGATCCGCCCATCGACGCCCTCCGGCGGCTGATCAGTGGTGATCCGGTGCCGGCCGGTTACCTGTTTCCGATCGTGCAGGCGACGGCCATCAACCTCCGCGACCTGATGTTGGCGCTCGTTGATCCACGTCCACAGGTGGAAGTCACCGGTGAGATCGCCTACAACGCGCACGACGTGGAACTGGAAACGATCAGCGGCCGCTACACTCTCTTCAAGCCCGACGGCAAGCCGGTGCGCGCATCCGGCTCTGGCTGGCTTGTCCCCGGCGCGACCGCCGACGTGCGTGGATTCCTGCTGCCCGGTCCGCCGCCAGCCGGCACTGTCGGTGAAATCGAGGTGCTCGAGTTCCAGATCACCGCAATGCCGGAAGCTGGTTACGCGGACCTCGACGGCAATGGTCTGCCCGACGCCTGGGAACAAATCTTCCTGGGTGGTCTCGGTTCGCCGCTGGGCGGCGACACGGATGGTGATGGCTACCTCGACCCCGAGGAACTGTTCGCCGGGACCGATCCCTCAAACAGTCTGCTGATCCCTACCGGTCCTCCGGCCACTCCTCGTGAAATGCGAGTGGCCTTTGATTCCAATGTAGGGCCAGCGGTGGAGTGGGACGGTTCCTTTGGCGTGGATTACGAGCTGTGGTCCTCAATCAACCTGATCAACTGGCAGCCTGTTCCGACGCCGGTGTTGAAGAGCGGCGCCCAGAGCCACACCGCCCCGATCGAAGGGAATGCGGACAACGAATTTTATCGCGTCCTGATCAAGTTTCCGTGGCTGCAACAGTAATGCGGCTCGGGAAACCATGACCAGGGATCTTCGTATTCAACTTGAGAGCCAGATCGGGCGTTGGTTGGGCTCGTGCAATTTCGAGCAAACGGATTCAGGCAAAGGGTGCTCCGCTTCGTTGAACCGATCGGTCATCCCAAGAAAATACACTGGCGGGGATTCGGCGGCGGCTGACGGTCGAACGATTTGACGCTGGAATTTTTGACAGCACGAATCACGTGACAGACGAGGCTCAACTGCTGGAAATGGAACGCATTCACTCGCAACCATCCGGGCCGCACGCTGATCCGGTGGCTGAATCTACGGATCGAACGATCGTGATCAGGTTTCGCGGCGCGAGCCGGTGTGGTCAACCCTTGCCGCGAAGGAACGCAAACAACGGCGGCCAGTAGGTCCGGCAAAGACGGGTCAACGCCTCGTTCGCCGGCCGCACGCGGGCTTCGCGGGCGGACAGCACCACGGTCCAGTGCGTTGTGGCAAACGTCTGGGCTGTGCGCTCGGATCGATCTGTTCTGGCGGTCTCTTCGTTCACTCGATGAGACTGGACTGGCTACTCCATCCGCTGAAAATAGGGAAGCTGCGAAATGCCTTGGAAAACCAACCCCCGCGTTCGTTTGCGTTTCTCGTTAAGCTCCGCAGCCGAAAGGAGGAGGGCTCCAAAGTGGAATTGGCTCGCGGAGATGCGGGGCGTCAGCGAGGCAAAGCGGATTCGACTTTTCGCAGCGGCTTGATCAAGCTTCTGAGGATGTCCGATTTGATCCCTCAGTTTTCTGACGTTGAAGACGCCGCCGTACGCATCCGGAGATACGCCCACCAGACGCCGGTCATGACGTGCTCGGTGTTGAACGAACGGTCGGGCCGTGAGTTGTTTTTCAAGTGCGAACTGTTTCAGAAGGTTGGCGCGTTCAAATTTCGCGGAGCGTGCAACGCGGTTCTGAAACTGTCGGAAGAAGACGCGTCGCGCGGGGTCGCGACGCAGAGTTCGGGGAATCACGCTCAGGCGCTCGCACTCGCCGCGAAGTTGCGCGGAATCACCGCACACATCGTCATGCCGCGAACAACGCCGTCGGTGAAGAAGAACGCGGTCCTCGAATACGGTGCGCGCGTGATCGAGTGCGAACCGACGCTGGTTGCGCGGGAGTCGACGGTGGAGCGAGTGTGCGAGGAGACCGGGGCGATTTACGTTCCGCCGTACAATTATCCGGACGTGATCGCAGGGCAGGGGACGGTGGCATTGGAATTTCTCCAACAAGTTCCTGAACTTGACGCGATCATCGCACCCGTCGGTGGCGGCGGGTTGATCAGTGGAATCTGCCTGGCCGCGAGATCGATCAAGCCGCACATTCGAATCTTTGGCGGTGAACCGGCCGGCGCGGACGATGCGTTTCAATCAAAGCTGGCGGGAACGATCATTCCGCAGACCTCACCAAGGACGATCGCCGACGGCCTGCTCACAAGTCTCGGTGACTTGACGTGGCCGTTTGTGCGCGATCACGTCGAACAGATCATTCGTGTGTCCGAGGACGAAATCGTTGGCGCGATGCGGCTGGTGTGGGAGCGGGCGAAGCTGATGGTTGAACCGAGCTCGGCGGTGGCGTTGGCTGCGGTATTGAGCGATGAATTTAAATCAATTGGGAACCTGAAAAAAGTCGGCGTCGTGTTGACCGGTGGCAACGTAGACTTGGACCGGTTGCCTTGGTTGCGATAGGGAACGGTCACCGCCGCGTCACCTGTTCTGACCGAACAGCAATCTCAGACTGTTCATGACGACGATCACCGTGCTGCCTTCGTGACCCAGGACTCCGAGCGTGAGCGGGATTTCACCGGCAAGCGCGAATCCCACGAGGACGAGGACGGTGCCGAGAGAGACGAAGAGGTTTTGCTGAATGATTTTTTTGGCGCGTTGGCTGAGTTGAAAAGCGATCAGGAAATTCTCCAGCTTGTCACGCATCAGGATGACGTCCGCCTGTTCCAATGCGGCGTCCGATCCGCGGGCGCCCATGGCCACACCAACGTGTGCGGCCGCCAGACTCGGCGCGTCGTTGACGCCATCGCCGATCATGGCGACCCGATGCCCGCTTTCGTTTTGCTTCACGATGTAGCGCAGCTTGTCGTCGGGACGAAGCTCGGCCAGTACCTCGTCGAGGTTCAGCTGTTTTCGCACGGCGTCGGCGTTGGTTGAATTGTCGCCGGTGAGCAGAACGGTCTTCAAATGTTGGGCTCGCAGATCGTCAATGAGCGCCGCCGCTTCGGGGCGCACGTCGTCACGCATTCGGATCACGCCGGCAAAATTGTTTCCGGTGACCCACACTTCGGGTTGAGCGAACTGCGGACGTTCGCTGGCGTTCAGTATGGTCGTGCGATCAAACATAGTCCGATCACTCAGCGACTCGATGAACTCGCGTCGGCCGAGCAGGTAAACATGATCCTCGCTCCGGCCTGAAACTCCCTGTCCGGGCTCCGATTCGAAGTGGTCGAGTTCGATGGAATTCCAGTGCTGGCGTTTGGCGTGTTCCGTGATCGCACGCGAGAGTGGATGGGTGGAATGCTTCGCCAGCGACGTCGCGATCGTCGCGAGTTCCTGTTCGTGTCCGGGCGGATTCGTTTCAATCGATTCGACCGTCAAATTGCCCGTGGTGAGAGTGCCGGTCTTGTCGAGCGCGACGATGTCGACTTCAGCAAGTTTTTCAACCGCCGCACCGCCGCGAAACAGAACACCGCGCCGCGCCGCACTCGCGATGGCCGCGAGAATCGCTGATGGAATCGACAGCACCAACGCGCATGGCGAGGCAACGACGAGCAATGTCATCGCCCGGTAAAACGCGCTGCTGACGGCTTCCGTGGAAATGAACGGCGGCAATCCGTAGCCAAGCCACCAGACGAAAAACATGATCAACGTGAGCATCAGCACGATGACGGTGTAGCCGCTGCCGAACCGGTCGGTGAACCGTTGCGATGGTGCCTTGCTACGTTGCGCCTCGCGAATCAGTTGAATAATTTTTTGCAACGCGCTTTCGGCGGCAGGTCGCGTAACTTCCACCCGCACTGCTCCCCACAGATTCATTGTGCCGGCCATGACTGCGTCACCAGTTTGTTTGTCGGCGGGCGTTGATTCACCGGACAACGTCGATTCATCGACGGCGGTCGTTCCCTTGGTGACCTGGCCGTCGACCGGAAACTGGGTGTCCGGTTTGATGGCGAGCATCATGCCGGGCAACAATCGTTCGACCGGTGTTTCAATTTCATTTCCAGAGGCATCGATGACTGTGGCGGTCTTGGGCGCGTCGGCAAAGAGCGCGTTGATCTCCTTCTGCGTCCGGCCAAGCGCGAAATGTTCAAGCGCGCCTGAAATCGAAAACAGAAAAAGCAGCATGGCTCCTTCGCTCCAAGCACCGATCGACGCGCTGCCGGCCGCGACAGCGAGCATGAGGAAGTGCACGTCGATGGCTCGCTCGCGCAAACGTTCCCAAGTTTCCTGTGCAGGAAACCACGCGCCGGACAAATACGAAGCCGCGAAGAGAACGACACGAACCGTTTCATGCGAGGTGAAGTATGCGGTGACACCGAGCACGCCACAGAGGACGGCGGCGAAGAGTTGCCATTTCCATTCGTCGAAATGGACGTGTTCGGGGAGTTCGACTTCGCGTTGAACAAAACGCGGAAAGGGGATGTTTCGCCACTGCCAGAATTTCGGAGCGGTCGGGCAGGTTTTTCTGGAGAAACGAGTCGACTCCGGCGTTCGCACCACGTCCAGCAGTTGGAGCGAGTCGGTCTCAAGCGGGTTGGGGCAGGTTCGGCAGTCGTTCGTTCCATCAATCAGGCCGCAACCCGCGTTTGTTCCCGCGCTGGTTCCGGCCGAAACGGCTTCCCCTACTCGTGCCTCGAGCGTCGAGGGGATATCCCGGCCCATGGTGGCGATGGTGAGTTCGGTACCCGCGTTGGGGACGACGACCGCCTCGAGTCCCGGTTCCTCCACCAGCACCCGGGACATTTCGCGGGCAAGGCATTGAGGGGCTGAATTTGACAAGCCGGACTTGGATTGAACGCCGTTCACGGGTTCAGGATGATATGAAGAGGGGCGGAAATCGAGTCAATCAAACCGCGAAAAGGGGCGAAGTGGGGGGCTTACTGGATTTCATCAGAGAATTCCAAATTTGCGATAACGGTAACGTTTGTTCGGAATCAGGGTAACTCCGGTGAACAAAGTGTGAATAACAGAGGTTGATTTAGGAATTGACTGACAGAGTGTTAATATACCATAAATTCCCGCAGATATCTGTAAAGTGGTGTGCACGTCGACCGATACATAGAAAAGTGACTGAACTGGAAGTCAGTTTTGAAAAGAACTACCTGGGATATGCCCGGCATGGCGTTGATGAGAAACGTCGGCTGCAGATCCCGGCTCGCTGGCGTCCGTCCGCGTCCAAGATTGAGCTCACCATGTTGATCTGGCAGGGGCATCAGGAAGGCACCTGCCTTCGGGTGTTTCCGCCGAAAGAAATGCAGGCGCTGCGGGATAAAGTGATTGGGATGGAGAGCAACCATCCGAAAAAAAAAGCCCTCGAGTGGGTCGTGGGCGCGAATTCGGAGAGTGTGATGGTGGATAAGTCGGGTCGTGTCTGCCTGCCTGACCGGATGGCGAAGGCGGCGGGCATCGAGAAAGAAGCCGTATTTGTCGGGTTGTTAA
Organism: Verrucomicrobiota bacterium; assembly: GCA_041689265.1. Taxonomy (GTDB): domain Bacteria; phylum Verrucomicrobiota; class Verrucomicrobiia; order Limisphaerales; family RI-55; genus JBDNGP01. The sequence continues at coordinate 21,639 of JBDNGP010000028.1, read as the reverse complement.
ATAAATTCGAGATCTGGAGTCCGGAACGGCATGCCCCGCAGAACGAAAGCTACACTGCGGTGGCTGGAACGGATTACTTCGATGAACTTGCGTGATATGATGAATGCACTGAAATTTTTAGCGGTGGATCGCAGTTTGGATTCAGGAAAAGACTGTGTCGGACGTTTTCAGATGCGCGAGCCCGGGATGCTTCCGGTGCTCAACGAGCGACGACCAGCAACTGTCGCGACCAAACCGGAAGTTCACGCGAAACCCCAGAAGCCGGGCCGCTCGATGTGGCGTCGGCTGGTGGGTTGGGTGGGGCGAAACAGTTCGTCAGATATGAACGCGAAAGCCGCGCCGGTGGAAAACCAGCCGGAGCTGCAACCGGTTCGCGAGGTTGTGCCGGAAGTGTCGGTCGCAACTGCGCAGGCGGTCGATTCGAAGCCGGACGGTGGCGGTCGGTTTGCCCGGTTCGCGGGTTACAACCCGTTCCACCGGACGGAGAAAAAAGTGGTTCAGGCTGAATTTCGTTTCGAGAACGTGCGCGTCGTGTGCAACGAGCTGCACGACACGGATTTCATCATCAAAACCTGATCGAGGTTTTTGGAATAATGCCAGGTGTCCTTATTCACTCACAAACCGGTGCTGTTGGCGGAAGTGCTGGCGAACCTGCAGTTGTCGGACGGCGGCCGGGTCGCCGACGGCACGCTGGGTGGAGCTGGTCACGCGGAAGCCATGCTTCGGGCGGTTTTGCCGACTGGATTTCTGTATGGCTGCGATCGCGATGGCGTGGCCATTGAAGCGGCTGTCGGGCAGTTGGCGCAGTACGCCGGTCGTTTTGAGATCCGGCGCGGGCATTACGGCGAGCTCGCGGACTGGGTGCCGGGTGAAAGTTGTGACGCAGTGCTGCTCGATCTCGGTGTGAGTTCGCCACAGCTGGATGTTCCGGAACGCGGATTCAGTTTCAGTCACGACGGCCCGCTCGACATGCGGATGGACCAGCGTCAGCCGCTCACGGCGGAACAAATCGTCAACGAGTACGGCGAAACTGAACTGGCCAATATTTTTTGGGAATACGGTGACGAGACGAAGTCGCGGAAGATCGCCAACCGTATCGTGCGGGTGCGGGAGACCGGACGGATCACGTCGACGGCGCAGTTGGCGGAACTGGTCGAGCGGATTCTGCCGAGGCGCGGCAAGAAATCGCATCCGGCGACGCGGATGTTTCAGGCGTTGCGAATTGCGGTGAACGACGAGATGGGCGGGCTGATGCGTGGGCTGAATGCCGCGACGACGCTGTTAAAGCCGGGCGGTCGGCTGGCGGTCATCACGTTTCACTCGTTGGAAGACCGCGCTGTGAAACGGTTCGGGCGGGCGCTCAGCGCCGAGTATGAATGGGACGATGACGCGATGCGGCCGGACTGGTCAAGACCGAGACAACCAATTTTGAAGATCGTGAAAAACAAAGCCATCAAGGCGGGCGCTGTGGAACTGGATGAGAATCCACGGAGCCGCAGTGCTCAGCTGCGTGTCTACGAAAAACTGAAAGGGTCCGCATGAACAAGCGCCAACAGTCCGTCCAATTCAGCACCGTTGCAAAGGTCCTTCTGGTCAGCCTGTTTCTTGGCGGTTCGGGCGTGGGGTATGTTTTGCAGAAAGGGCAGATCCGCGATCTGAAAAACCAGCGGGACGAGAACGAAAAGACCATCGACGGATTCGTGAACGAACAGCGCCGGGCGAACACCGATCTTAACCGTGCCACAACGAGTCCGCAGATCAATGCCTACCTGTTCGGCCACAGGATTCAGATGCAGCAGACGGATCTGCGAAAAGTTGTCACCGTCCGGGAGCCGCAGTATTCGGCAAGAAATACGAAGATGTCGCTGGTGCGGCAGTGACTAAAATTTTAATGACGACGTTAAACCATAACAATCATACACCGGCACCTGCGGCCTGCTTTCGTTCTATGGAGGAACCGATGGCCGTGGGTGACCGGTGCACTTAAAACCATGATCAAATCAGCCCAATACCATCGATTGATGTGGATGACCCTGCTGGTCATCATCGCCTTTTTTGGGCTGGGCTGGCGGCTGGTCGACCTGCAGTACCTCACGGCGGCGGAAACCAGGCGGAAATTCGAGGAGCGCTCGATCGTCGAGGAGATCGAAATGCCGTGGCGTGGCGAGATCACAGATCGCAGCGGCAGCACGCTGGCTGCGTCGGTCCGGCACTACAACATCGGGGTGGATCCCCAGTTCAACGGGCCGCTCTATCCGGAAGTCGCGCGAGTGATCTCGCCGATCCTCGGTATTCCTCAGGAGCAACTCACCCGGCGGATCGGTCCTGCCGAGTATCTTGACACGAAAACCGGCGAGATGAGGCCCGTAAGATTTGTCAGTGTTGCCAACGCCGTTTCTCACGACACTCTGGAGGAAATTAGGGCGGCGTTGAAAACAATCGGCGCGGATTGGGATGTTTCTTCCCTGCCGAAGGACACCCGGCAATTCCTGAAAAATGTGCGCAGCCGGGGCGTCTACGTGAGCCGCGAAGTGCAGACGCGGCATTATCCAAACGGTGGCATGGCGGCCCCCGTTCTCGGCCTGGTAAACAGCCGTGAACACAAATCGCCGGCGGCGTCGGGCCCGGACTATTTTATCCAATATGGAGCCAACGGAATTGAAGCGGCCCTCGACGAACCGCTCGCCGGAACTCCGGGCCGGGTCCGGAAAGCGCGAACGGAACTGGTCGAGCAGGTGACCGACCGGTTCGCCGCGAGGGACGGGTCAAACGTCGCCCTGACCATCGACCGCCGAATTCAGGAGGGCGCCGACAAGGCCGTCCAGCAGGCATTGATCGAACTTGGGGCGCAGAGTGTTTTTGTGACGGTGATGGATGTGAACACCGGTGAAATCCTCGCTCTCTCGAGTGCTCCGAGTTTCGACCCCGCCGACCGGACCACCTTCAAGGAAGAGCATTCGCGGCTGCTGCCGCTCACGGAAATGTTTGAACCGGGTTCGATCATGAAGGCGATTGCGATCGCCGGTGCGCTTGAGGAAAACGCCGTCACTCTCGAGACGAGCATTTACTGTGAAAAAGGTTACTGGGCCGCGCCCGCCAGGCCGTTGACCGACCTTCCTCACCACTACGAGGATTTGACCGTCAAGGAGATCGTGACCAAGTCTTCCAACATTGGGACCGCAAAGATTGCCGCACTGCTGGGCGATGACCGTTTTTATGCCTATATGAAGGAATTCGGCATCGGCTCAAAAACCGGAATCGGGCTCTACGAAGAGGCGGGCATTCTTCACCCGCGCGACCAGTATCGACCGGTGGATTTCACCCGGTTGCCGATCGGATACGCGTCTGCCGTCACCCAGCTTCAGATCGCCTGCGTCTACTCTGCGATCGCCAACGGCGGCACGATGATGCGTCCTCAGATTTTGAGGCAGATCAAGGAGCGGAACGGCAACGTCATTATCGATTTCAAGCCGCAGCCGGTGAGACGAGTGATCTCGGCGCGGACCAGCCGCGAAATGATGCAGGCCCTGCAGACGGTCACCGAAACCGGCGGAACGGCCACGACCGCCGCGTTGGATTACTACACGGTGGCGGGGAAAACCGGCACCGCGCACAAGTACACCGGCGACCCGAACGTGCCGTACGACAACAAGCGTTACTATGGTTCGTTTGTCGGTGTGTTCCCGGCCTCCGCTCCGCGGATCTGTATCGCAGTCACCGTGAACGAACCGGAGAAGAATCGGGGCTATTTCGGCGGGAAAGTCGCCGGTCCCATCTTTGCGGAACTGGCCCGTCTCACCGGACAACATCTCAACATCAAACCCGACAAATCACCGGAAGCGCCGGATCAACTCCTGTCCCTGAACGTGGACGACTGACCATGAAACTTCGGCAACTCTTGCAATCGGTGTCGACGCTTGAAGTCGAAGGTTCGCTTGACCGTGAGATAACCGGTCTTGCGTACGATTCGCGTCGCGTAACGCCGGGGACCCTGTTCGTCGCGCTGAAAGGGCAGAACACCGACGGGCACAATTACATCGAGGACGCGATCGAGCGCGGAGCTGCGGCGGTCATTTGCGAGCGGGACGGATTTCCGACCGCGCACACGACCATGATTGTCGTGGCTGATTCACGTGAATCGATGGCCCGCGCCGCCACCGCGTTTTATGAGAATCCGAGTTCCAAGCTCAAGGTGATCGGTGTCACCGGCACGAACGGCAAGACGACCGTTTCATTTCTCGTGAAGGAAATGTTGCTTGCCGCCGGCATCAAGACCGGCCTGCTGGGAACCATCCGTTACGAGATTGGCGACCGCGTGATTCCCGCCGCCCGCACCACTCCCGAGGCGCTGGAAATTCAGCAGATGCTCGCGCAGATGGTCCGGTCGGGTTGCGAGGCCTGCGTGATGGAAGTCAGCTCGCACGCGCTGGATCAGCAACGCACGCTCGGGGTCGAATTTGACGTGGCCATTTTCACGAACCTGACGCAGGACCATCTGGATTATCACGGCACGATGGACGGCTATTTCGCTGCCAAAATGAAACTGTTCACCGCGTTGCAGCACGGCGAAAAGAAAGGTGCCGCGGTGGTGAACATCGACGACGCGTACGGCCAGCGGCTCCATCGCGAACAGGACGTGGCGGTGAAACTCACGTACGGACTCGGACAGTCCGCGCAACTCCGCGCGCATGACATTGAACTGCGTCAGGACCGCACCATCTTCAATCTCGAAACGGATGGAAAACAGCTGAGGTTCGAGATGCCTCTCATCGGTCGTTACAATATTTACAACGCGCTCGCCGCGATCGGTGCCGCCACGACGCTCAACATCAGCTGGAAACTGATCCAGAAAGCACTCAGGAAAATGTCGCCCGTACCCGGTCGTCTGGAGAGGGTCTCTGCCAATGAATCATTCAACATTTTTGTCGACTATGCCCACACCGGCGACGCACTGGAGCAGGTGCTGAAAACCGTCCGTGAAGTGACCGAAGGCCGGCTGCTGCTGCTTTTCGGATGCGGTGGCAGTCGCGACGTAGGCAAGCGCGCGAAGATGGGCGAAGTCGCCGCGCGACTCGCGGATTACACTCTCATCACCAATGACAATCCGCGCCGCGAATCTCCCTCTCACATCGCAGGGCAGATTCAAGAGGGCTACCGACTGGTACGTGACGACAACTTTGGAATGGAACTCGACCGGCGTCGTGCGATCGAGGACATCATCAATATGGCCCGGCCCGGCGACACCGTTCTCATCGCCGGCAAAGGCCACGAAACGTACCAGGAATTTGACGACACCGTATTTCCCTTTGACGACCGGGTGATCGCCCGGGATGCGCTGGCCGCCCGTGCGCTGCGTGAGCAGACGCGTTCAGGCTCGCGTCTGGACTGTCTCCTGGTCTGAATGAAAATGGAAAGCCGCACCCTCAAATATTTGAGTGAAGCGTGTTCCAGTGAACTGTGTTCCGGTTCACCGGATGCACCGGTGCGCCGTGTTTCCACGGACTCGCGGACGGCGTCCGAAGGCGACCTGTTTCTGGCGATTAAAGGTGAACGGTTCGACGGTCATGCATTCGCCGCCAAAATTCTTGAACGCGGTGCGGCCGGTGTTTTGATTCAGAAAGAGTACGCGCTCGAATCATCGACCCGAACCGCCGGGGTCATCCGCGTCGACGACACGCGGCTTGCGCTCGGACAGATCGCCGCGCGGTATCGAAAAGATTTTGATTTGCCGGTGATCGCGGTCGCCGGATCAAACGGCAAGACCAGCACCAAAGAATTGCTTGCGGCGGTGTTGAGTCAAAAGTTTCCGGTGCTCTGGAGCGAGGCCAGTTTCAACAACGACATCGGCGTGCCGTTGACGTTGCTCCGGCTGGAGTCCTCGCACCGGGCGGCGGTGCTGGAAGTCGGGACGAATCACCCTGGCGAACTCGCGCCGTTGATCCGCATCATCGAACCGCAGATCGGCGTGATGACCAGCATCGGACGCGAGCACCTGGAATTCTTTGAAGATCTTGACGGCGTGGTGAAGGAGGAGGGCGCGCTCCCCGAGTTGCTGCCCGCAAACGGATTTCTGTTTCTTAACGGCGACTGCGAACGGGCCAATGAATTAGCGGCCCGTACCAAGGCGACTGTTGTTCGGGTTGGCATGCATTCGAACAACGCGTGGCGGGCAGAAAACATCCGGTTCACCGGATCGGTTCAACAATTTGAAGTGCGCTCTCCGAACGGCCGTTTCGACGGCACGTTTGAATTGAAGATGTTGGGCCGCGCCCAAGTCGGCAACGCCCTGCTCGCGGTCGCGGTGGGTGCTCATCTCGGTCTGTCACGGGATCAGATCGCTGATGGTTTGAGAGAGTGTCCTCCGGCCAAGATGCGAATGGAACTTCTGGAATTTAGCGGCGTGCGAATCCTCAATGACGCCTACAACGCCAACGTTGACAGCACCCGCGTCGCGTTGGTGACGATGGCGGAACTGCCGGTGAGGGGAAGGCGGATCGTGGTCTTGGGCGACATGGCTGAGTTGGGGAAGCATGCGCATGCTGCGCATTTGGAAGTGGGCCGGCTCGCAGCCGAATTGAAGATGGACCAGTTGATCGCCATCGGCACGCAGGCTGAAACGACCGCCTCGGCGGCGCGTGAAGCCGGCCTCTTGAACGCACGTTGTTGCGGATCAATTGATGAAGTGGCGAACCTGCTCACCGGAGAAATCCGGGCCGACGATCTCGTGTTGTTGAAAGGATCGCGGACGAGCCGGCTGGAGCAGATCATGGAACGTTTTACCAAATCACCGGTCACAAAGGATCGACCTGACAACCGGTGTTGAGCAGATGCTATTTTACCTGAGCCAATATATCACAGAGCTGACGGAGGGCACCGCATGGTCGGGCGTCGCTTCGTTGATGCACCTTTTCACGTACGTCACGTTTCGGGCCGTGGGTGCGGCCGTGACGGCGTTGCTGCTCAGCCTCTGGGCGGGGCCGGGAATCATCCGTTGGTTGAAGGCGTTGAAGTTCGGTCAGGATTACTCGGACAAGGCCGAGGAGGGCGGCGATCTGAAGGCGCGCATCCTCAGCAAGAAGGGGACGCCGACGATGGGTGGCGTGATGCTGGTGCTGATCATGGACCTGACCGCCTTACTCTGGGCGCAGTGGAACACGCTGCTTCAGCTGACGTTGTTAAGCGTGCTGGTTCTGGCCGGGCTGGGGTTTTACGATGACTACGCGAAGGTCACGAAACAGAACAGCGGCGGCGCAGCCGAGCACGTCAAGCTGATCGTCCAGTTCGGTCTTGCGATCTTCATCGCCGTTTATCTCTGGTATCTGCCGACCACGAACCATCTGGTGAGCGAAATCTCCATTCCGTTCATGAAGGAAACTTTCAAGGACATGGCATGGCTCGGGATCGGGATTACGGTTTTTGCGATTGTCGGAAGTTCCAATGCTGTTAATCTAACGGACGGTTTGGACGGACTTGCAATTGGATTGACTGCGATTGTGGGCTCGGTTTTCGCGATTCTCACCTACCTCGCGGGCAACAAGGTGTTCAGCGAATACCTGCTGATTCCGTCCGCTCCGGGTGCCGCTGAATTGACCGTGTTTTGCGCGGCGATGCTGGGTGCCGCGTTGGGTTTCCTGTGGTTCAACTGTCATCCGGCGCAGGTGTTCATGGGCGACACCGGATCGCTGGCGCTCGGAGGCGCGTTCGGCATCATCGCGGTGCTGATCCATCAGCCGTTCATTCTTGTGATCGCCGGCGGGGTGTTCGTGATGGAAGCCGGCTCCGTGCTCATCCAGCGTTACTTTTTCAAATACACCCGCTGGCGGTATGGCGAAGGGCGTCGCGTGTTTCTGATGGCGCCGCTGCATCATCACTACGAGAGAATGGGCTGGTATGAATCGCAGGTGGTGACGCGATTTTATATTCTGGGGATTTTGTTTGCGTTGGTGGCGTTGAGTACCCTGAAGATCCGTTGAGCAAACTGTCATGAACGATCTGAAAAACAAAAACGTGCTCGTGATCGGGTTGGGCGTCAGCGGACGTTCGGCCTGCGCGTTGTTGTTGCGGCGCGGGGCGCGGGTGTTCGCGGTCGATTCGAATGATTCACCGGAACTCGTGCAGCTGGTCAAACCGCTGAAGGCGGGCGGCGCCCGGATCACGCTGGGAAAAATGGAAGCGCCGGATGTTGACCTTGCCCTCGCGGTCCTGAGTCCGGGCGTGCCGAAGAATTGCGCGCTCGTCCGCCAGCTCGCTGAAGAAAAACAGGTGCCGGTCATTGGCGAACTGGAGCTGGGTTTCCGCCAGTCCGTGTGTCTGCATATCGCGATCACCGGCACCAACGGGAAAACCACGACCACCGAGATGATCGAGAGCGTGCTGACGCAGTCCGGTCGCCAGACCGTTGCGGCGGGCAACATCGGCCTGCCGATCTGCGACGTGGTGGAGCAGAGCAAGGATCTTGATTTTCTGACCATTGAAGCCAGCTCGTTCCAGCTCGAGTCCATCCACCATTTTCGTCCGAGTGTCGGGGTCCTCACCAATCTGACGCCGGATCACCTCGACCGTTACGAGTCGATGTCAGAGTACATACGGGCCAAAGCACGGATGTTCATGAACCAGCAGGCGTTCGACTGGGCGATCGTCCAGAGCGAGGCGTACGCGCAGATGCGGTCGCTGGGCATTTTGGTGAATTCCAAAGTGATCACCTTCAGCGCGAACAACCGCCGGGCGGATCTGTTCCTGGAACGTGGACTGATTATCAGCCAGCTGCCGGACTGGAGCGGCCCGTTGCTCAGCATGGATCAATGCTGCGTTTCCGGACCGCACAATGCCGAGAATCTGATGGCCGCTCTGGCGGTGAGCCGGGTCCTGCGGCTGCCGCTGAAACCGGTGATTGCCGCCCTGAAGAATTATGAGCCGGCCCCGCACCGCTGCGAACCGATCGCGGAGATCTGCGGCGTAAGATACATCAACGATTCGAAGGCGACGAACCTGGACGCGACCGCGCAAGCGATTCGCTCTGTGGGACCTATGTCAACCTTGGAGCCGAACATCTGGCTGATTGCGGGCGGGAAGGACAAGGGATTCGAATATCACGACGTGGGCCCGCTTCTCTCACAACGCGTAAAAGGTGCCTTTCTTTTGGGGGAAACTCGTGAGAAAATACGCGCCGCGTGGAGTCTTTTCACCCCGTGCACACTGGTGAATTCACTGGCGGATGCCGTGGCCCGTGCGGCGGATTCCGCCCGCCCCGGCGACGTCGTGCTGTTGTCCCCGGCGTGTGCGAGTTTCGACATGTTCCGGGATTATCAACATCGCGGAGATGAATTTCGCCGGTCCGTGCTTATGTTGCAGGTACTCCCCGCCGAAAAGCAGACCATTGTTAAGAATTAGAAACGGCCACAACAGATTAACGCAGAAATATCATGAACACACCCAACCCACTCATGCCCCAGGGTGCCCTCGAAACCCAGGCGAACAACAAACGCTCCATGATCAAGATCGTGGTCAGCACCATTCTCGCGATTCACGGAGTCGTTCTCGGCGGACTCCTGTTCCTCGGCTGCAAGGAGGAGGCCCCCGAAGCCGAGCCGAAGTTCACCGACAGCGGACTCAGCAATCCGGAGCCGATCACGAGCAACGATGATCCGTTCGCGTCTCTCAATCTTCCAAACACCGAGGCCCCCGTCGAAATTCCGGGCGGGATTCCCCGGCCGACGACCGATCGCACGATGCCTCCGCTGCCACCCATCGACAACAACCGCTTCGCCGGGACCGAAAGCCAGAACGTGGCCACGCCGGGCAGCAATCCGTTCGCGCCCACGAATGCCAACCGCTTCGTCCCAACCGAGCCGGTGCCCCAGCCGTTGATCGTCGAAGAGATGACTCCTTATGTCATCCTTCCGGGCGATACGTTCACGGGCATCGCGAAGAAACACAATCTGAAGCCGTCTGATATCAGCAGTGCGAATCCCGGTGTCGACTCACTCAAACTACAGGTGGGCCAGACCCTGAATCTGCCACCCGATGTGCAGGCGGTGACGCCCTCCGTTCCTGAGTCCGGAAGCCAGACTTCCGCCCGGGGGACGACCTACACGGTGAAGTCGGGCGATACCCTGACCCGCATCTCCAAGAATTACGGCGTCAGCGTCAAGGCCCTCCAGGAGGCGAACAATATTAAAGGCAGCCGGATCAACGTCGGGCAGAAACTCGTCATTCCGGTTCCGTCGAATTAGAGCGGTTGGGTTGACATGCTCCGGGCGTGATCGTGGCCGGTCACGCCCGGAGGTCCGTTTAGAAAATGCGTTCAGCAACTACCATTTTGGCGATCTGCGTTTCGCTTCTTCTGGCGATGGGAGTGGTGGTTCTCAGCAGCGCGGTGATGACGGCGGATCAGGCGTTGTTCAACAAGCAGTTGGTCCATCTCGCCGCCGGCGTCGTGATTTGCGCGATCATCGCGTGTCTGGATTATCGCTGGCTCAAAAAGCTGGCGTGGCCGTTCTATGTCGTCGCGCTGATCTGCCTGGTCGCGGTGCTGGCGGGCGGTTTGGTGAACGGTTCCCGACGGTGGCTTTCGCTTGGCCCCGTCGGATTTCAGCCCAGCGAACTGGGCAAACTTGCGTTGATCATCGGGATGGCGGCCTTCGCCGACCGGCACCAGCGCAAACTCGGCACGTTCAGGTACGGCGTTGTTTATCTGGGGTCCATCGGCGCGGTGATTCTTGGGTTGATCGCCGCCGAGCCGGACTATGGAACAACGCTGGTTTTGGGAGCGGTCGCGGGCGTGTTGATGTTGATCGTCGGCGTGCGGATCTCGCACCTTTCCGTCATCGGGATTGCCGGTCTCCTGCTGGTCGGAACGCTCATCTACAACAACGAGAACCGCATGAAACGGATCGACGCGTTCTTTCATCCTGAGAATCACCAGGGTGGGATGTCCTACCAATCCGAGAACGGAACCAAGGCGGTCGCGATCGGAGGATCTTTCGGCGTCGGGTTGGCCAACAGCCCCTACAAGAGGAAAGGCGTGGTGCCGTATCACTATTCTGACATGATTTTTTCCGTGATTGCCGCCGAGCACGGTTTGTTGGGCACCATGTGCACGATGAGCCTCTATCTGGTGTTTCTGTGTTCGAGTGTTTTCATCGCATGGCACGCCCGGGACATGTTCGGACTGGTGCTCGCCACCGGCGTCAGTTTCTTCATCTGTCTGCAGGCGGTCATCCACATCGCGGTCGTGACCAGCGTCATTCCCAACACCGGCATTCCGCTGCCGTTCATCAGCCACGGCGGAACCAATTTGATGTTCAACCTGGTCGCCGTCGGCCTGCTCTTCAGCATCGGCCGGCACGGGCTTGTGCGGGCCAAATCCAAGAACTCCAAGAACCCTTTTGACCGCCACGAGGAAGTGCCCGTGGCGCAAACCGCGTGATGAACGACGAACCGGACAAACCCCACGTTGCGATCGCCTGCGGAGGTACCGGCGGACATCTGTTCCCGGGGCTCGCCGTGGCTAGTGAACTGGTCGCGCGTGGTTGCCGGGTGACGTTGATCGTGTCTGAAAAGGAAGTCGACCGGCGCGCCGTGAAAGGTGTCGCCGGGATGAAGGTCGTCACGCTGCCGTCCGTCGGGCTCGTTCGCGGGCGCATGATTTCTTTTGCGCTGAGTCTTTGGAAATCCGTTCGCCTGGCGCGGGTGCAGTTCCGGAAGGACCGGCCCGATGCCGTGCTGGCGATGGGCGGGTTTACCGGCGCCGCGCCGGTCATCGCCGGTCGAAAATGCGGGGCTGCCTGTTTCCTGCACGAATCCAACACGGTGCCCGGTCGCGCGAACCGCTGGTTGAGCCGCTGGGCTGACAGAATTTTTGTCGGATTTGAACTCGCCGGAAGCCGGTTCAAGAACAAGAAGGTGAAGCGAACCGGAACCCCGGTGCGCGCGGAATTCAAACCGGTTGACCCGGCTCAATCCAGATCCGCTCTCGGTCTGCGACCGCAAGATCCCGTCCTGCTGATCATGGGGGGAAGTCAGGGTGCGTCCGGCATCAACCGGCTCGTGATCGCCGCGTTGCCGCGTCTCGCGAAACAATTTCCGTTGCTTCAGTTCATTCACCTCACCGGCGTCAACGACCTTGACCAGGTGCAGTCCGAATATCACCGGCTTGGCGTGAAGGCTCTGGTGCAGCTGTTCTGTTCCGAGATGAGCCACGCGCTTGGCGCGGCCACACTCGCCGTCAGTCGTGCGGGCGCGTCGTCGCTCGCGGAGATCGCCGCCGTACAGACGCCGTCGGTGTTGATCCCGTTTCCGGCGGCGGCGGACAATCATCAGCTGTCGAACGCGAAGGAATTCACGGACAGCGGCGCGGCTATTCTGGTCGACCAGGACGAGATGTCCGCGATTGATTTTGAACAGCTGATCGTGGACCTGTTGAGCCAGCCCGACCGGCTTGATTCGCTGAAGAAGAACCTGCGGCGCTGGCATTCTCCCGATGCGGCTTCGATGATCGCGGACGCGTTGTGTTCCGCCGGCCCGGTCAGGGCGAAAATGGAATGTCGGACCAACCGGACGACGACTGCGAACCCTCCCGGTTCCACGCCGCTGGTGAAAACCGTTCACTCCGTCACCGCATGAAACCGCTGACCACCGTTCAACTTAAGGATCTGCTCGGCCGCCTGAACAGCGGTGACCTGATCTACCTGATCGGCATCGGCGGGTGCGGCATGAGCGGCCTCGCGAACATATTTCTCGATCTCGGCTGGCGCGTGGCGGGTTCGGACCTCGCCGCGAATGCCGACATCGTTGAACTGCGCGAACGCGGTGCGGTCATTCGAATTGGTCATTCGGAAGATCACCTGGTAGGAATCGAACCGGCGCTCGTTGTTTTTACTCCGGCGCTCGCGCCTGATAATGCGGAGTTGGTTGAAGTCACGAAGAACAACTGGCCGGTGGGCCGCCGGGCGTTGGTCCTCTCCGCGTTGACACAGTTTGCCCGGTCGATCTGCGTTGCGGGAATGCACGGCAAGACGACGACGTCCGCATTGCTCGCCTACGCGTTGAAAACGATGGAGACCGGCCCGGCATATTCGGTCGGAGCCCGCGTTCCGCAGCTCAAACCGCACGCGGCTTGGGCCCCCGGTCGTCTGCTGGAGGATTCCTCGGACCGTTCCATCGTTCTTGAAACCGACGAAAGCGACGGCACGCTCTGCGAATTCCGACCGCACAACGCCATTCTGCTGAACGTCGACGCGGATCATCTCGACTACTACGCGGATCTCGACGCGGTGCTGGCGGATTTTAAACAATTTGCCGGCCAGACATCCGGTCATCTGGTGTATTGCGCCGACGATCCGCATCTCAAAGAATTGGTCGCGAGCTGTCCGCACACGACCAGCTACGGTTTCTCGCTTGCTGCGGATTACCGGTGCGAAATCCAGACCGCACTTCCGGACGCTCCAACACGATTTGAAGTATGGCACGGCGAGCGGAAGCTGGGCGGGTTTTCGACCCGCTTGATCGGGGTCAAAAACGTCAGCAACGCCACGGCCGTGATTGCCCTGCTTCATCGGTCCGGATTCGAAGCTGAACAGATTGCCCAGGCGGTCGCCTCGTTCAAGGGCGTGGCGCGTCGTCAACAGGAGCTGTTTCGCGATTCACGTTTTCGCGTGTTCGACGACTACGGGCATCACCCGGAGGAGATCACCGCGGTGCTGACTTCGCTCAAGCGAATCGCCTCGGGACGGCTGCTCGTCGCCTTTCAACCGCATCGTTATTCGCGCACGCAACACCTGCTGGCGGACTTCGCGAAGAGTTTTTCGGAAGTGGATCAGCTGTGGCTCGCCGAGATTTACAGCGCCAACGAACCGGTGATTCCCGGGATCACGAGCGATGTTCTCGCGGCGGCGATCCGGTCTCGCGGACAGTCCGTCGACGTCGTTCCTAATCTGCTGGATTTGAGCGCGCAAATTCGTGCCGCGATGAAGCCCGGTGATATGGTTCTCTTTCTTGGTGCGGGCGACATCACCCAGGTCGCACACGCTCTCGCGGCACAGCTTCGCGAAGAAACGCACGGCAGGAGCGACACTCTGTTCAGCGAGCTGAAGTCCCGTCTGTCGGACGAATCGACCGTGCTCAAGGATGAGGTGCTCGCGCGTCGCACCACGCTGCGCGTCGGCGGCAAGGCGGACATTTTCATCGAGCCCGCCTCCGAGGGCGAACTGTCGGCTGTCCTGAAATTCTGCAACGAACGACAAGTGCCGTTCGTTCTGATCGGGCGTGGCAGCAATCTGTTGATCCGCGACGGCGGCATCCGCGGCTGTGTCATCTCACTTTCCAACCCGTTCTTCAGCCGCTTGACCGTGGAGGAGAACCGGTTGATCTGCGGTGCCGGCGTGCGGTTGAAAATGATTTCGATCGAGGCGCGGAAACACCGTCTGACCGGTCTTGAATTTCTCGAGGGCATCCCGGGGAGTCTCGGTGGTTCGATGCGCATGAATGCCGGGGCGATGGGTTCGTGGTTGTTCGATGCGATCAAGAAGATTCGTTTCATGGACTATCAGGGCGATGTTCATGAACGCGTCGCGAGCGAAGTGCATGTTGAGTATCGCGGTTGTCCGATGTTTCGGAATCACATCGCGCTCGGGGCCGTGCTCGAAGGCGTGATGTCGCCCGAGGACGTGGTCCGCAGCCGGATGGACAGCTACAGCCGCAAGCGCTGGGAATCCCAGCCGCGTCAACCGAGCGCCGGCTGCATTTTCAAGAACCCGAAGGCGATTGGCGCCGGCCGGCTCATTGATGAGCTGGGTCTGAAGGGCACGCACGTCGGTGGCGCGGTGGTGTCGGACATTCACGGAAATTTTATCGTCAACGACGGCACGGCGACTGCCGGTGACGTGTTGTCCTTGATCGATCTGATCAAGGAGCGGGCGCGAACGACGCGCGGAATCGAACTTGAAACGGAAGTTGAAATCCTCGGTGAAGCGTGACCCCGGGAATGACACACACTAAATAAATTTATGATGCGAGTTCTGGGAATAATCCTGCTGGTTGGAAGCGTGATACTGATTGGTATCAACATCGGACGGTTCAGTTCGAGCACCGTGGCCCGTGCCCGCGATGAGGCGCCGGGCGGTTACGGACATCAGGCCGCCGTGCTGGAGGTCTCTGACGGTGTTTCACGCACCGTCAAATTCATCGTGATTCCGGCGACGCTGCTGTTGATTGGGGGCGTGCTCATAAACAACACACGGCGCGACGACCGGGTGCATGAACTGCACGTAGAAACAGGCGAGGAAAAACTGAACTGAATACTGTGGCAACCGGACTCAACGTAGTGGTGCTTTTGGGCGGTCCGTCCGCCGAGCGCGAAGTGTCGCTTTGTTCAGGCGGCTCCGTGGCGGTCGCGCTGGAATCACTGGGGCACCGGGTGACGCGCATTGATCCGCGACCCGGTGAGTTGAAACTTCCCGCCGGCACAGACGTCGTGTTCATCACGTTGCACGGCACCTACGGTGAGGATGGCCAGGTGCAGGCTGAACTTGATAAACTGGGCGTGGCCTACACCGGTTGCGGATTTGAATCCAGCCGGATTGCGTTCAACAAGGTGGAGACGAAACAACGCTGTCACGAACACGGCATCGCCACTGCAAAATTTTCTGTGATCGACCGGCCGGGGAGCAAACCTCCCAAAGATCTCAAACTGCCGCTGGTGTTGAAGCCCGTCGGCCAGGGTTCCAGCGTCGGACTCTCTTTTGTGGACGACGTGGCCGGATGGAGCGCCGCGCTGGAGAATGCGTTTGCGCACGGCAATGAGATACTCGTCGAGGAAAAGATCGAGGGACGCGAAGTCACGGTCGGGATTCTGGCCGGAATGGCGTTGCCTGTCGTTGAAGTGCGGCCGAAGGGCGGTCGCTACGATTATGAGAACAAGTACACCGTCGGGAACACGGAGTATCTGTGCCCGGCACCGTTCGCGGCGGACGTGACGATGCGGATTCAGCAGGCCGGATTGAAATCGTTTCTGGCCGTGGGCGGCCGCGATTACGGCCGGGTGGACATCATCGTCCGAGCGTCCGGCGAACCGGTGATGCTGGAGGTGAACACGCTGCCGGGGATGACCGAGACCAGCCTGCTGCCGAAAGCCGCCGCCGCCGCGGGCATCACATACGGACAACTTTGTCAGCGCATGATTGATCTGGCGCTCGAGCATCATCACAGCGACGCGTAACCGAGATGGCAAAAAAGAAGACCACCAACCGCCGCAACAAGCGACGCCACGTCCTTGATGTGAAGCTGGCCTCGAACCAGGTACGCCGCCGCCGGATCAGCCTCGCGATCTCCTCCGTGCTGATGATCACCGTGCTGGTGGCTTCGATCTTTTTTCTGTGGCGGGGCGGCTACTGGGCGGTCCAGCATTTTGTCTACAAGAACAAAAATCTGAACATCGAACATTTCGAGGTGCGGACCGACGGAGTGATTGAGTCACGGCACCTGATCAACTGGGCGGGCGTCAAACGCGGCCAGAACCTGTTCGCGGTGGACCTGCACGGGATCAAGAAAAACCTAGAAACCCACAGCATGATCCGGCAGGTCTCGCTGGAGCGCGTGCTGCCGGACACACTCCGGATGCAGGTATCGGAGCGTGAGCCGGTCGCGTTGGTAAGGATCGGTCATGTCGATGAAGTGCTGGGTATCGCCTACCGGGAGTTCGCGCTGGACCGGACCGCAAATCTGATGAATCTGAACACGAACATCGTCCGCCGGGAGACAGCTCTGGCTTGGGGAAACCTGCCGTGGTTGACGACGACGAACTTTAACGGCGTGTTCTCCGAACCTCATCTGCGGAACCCGCAGGTGGTTGCCGCGCTTGATTTCATCAGTTCATTCAATTCTGCGGAGATCCGCCGAAACCTGAAGATCGAGAAGATCGACATCGATGATCTATATGTGCTGCGGGTGTCCGCCTCCAACGGCGCGACTGTCGAGATCCTGAGTGAAAATTACGGACGTCAGCTCGCGCGCTGGCAGTCCATCCACACCAATCTTCTGCTGGGCCGGCAGGAATCCTACACCTGGATGGATCTCTCGGTGAGCAACAACGTGCCGGTGCGGTGCATCCCCTTGAATTTTACCAACCCAACCAACACCCTTCGCCTCTATTGACATCATGTTTCGCAGCTCAAACACCATCGTCGGCCTGGAAATCGGGACCTCAAAGATTTGCGCCGTCGTCGGCGAGATGTCCAACGACGGCGCGCTGAACATCATCGGCATCGGCCAGTCGCGCTCGCGCGGCGTGCGCAAGGGCGAGATCGTTGATTCGAAACTGGCCGAGGACGACATTCGTCACGCGATCGCCGAGGCTGAACAGTCGGCCGACGTGGAGATCCGCAACATCTATCTGGGCGTGAGCGGCGGCCACATGCGCGGCTTCATCAACCGTGGTTTCCACCCGGTCGTTTCCGAGGATCGCGAGATCACGGTCGAAGACATTGAAAGCGTGGTGAAAAACGCGAAGGCCATCAACCTGCCCTCGGAGAATACGATTATTCATTCGATCCGCCAGCACTACACGGTGGACGGCCAGGACGGGGTCACCGATCCGATCGGAAAACTGGGCGCCCGGCTGCAGGTGGATCTTCATGTGATTCACGGAAATTTCAACCGGCTGCAGAATCCCATTCGCGTCGCCAAGGGAATGCAGCTCGAAGTCGAGGCCATCGTGTTCAACGGACTTGCCTCCGCGCTTTCGTTGTTGACGAGCGAACAGAAGGAACTTGGCGCGCTGGTAATTGATTTCGGGGCGGGCACGACGGAGTACGCCGTCTATGCCGACGGCATCATCAAACACACCGGCGTCCTCGCGGTCGGCGGCGATCACGTCACGAACGATCTGGCGTACGGATTAAAGATTTCGCAGGGGCGCGCCGAGTTGTTGAAGAAGGACAAGGGCGCGGCTGTGGTAACCCACGGCGATGAGATGATCGAACTGTCGAGCGACCACGGACTGCCCGTGAAAAACCTGAGCCGCGAGAATCTCATGCGCATCATGTCGATGCGAGTGGAGGAGGTGTTCGAACTGATCGCCGACGAACTCGAGGAACTGGGCCTGCTTAATTACATCCGGGCCGGCGTGTTCATCGCCGGTGGTGGCGCCAACATCGAGAAAATCGACGAACTCGCCGAACGCGTTTTTGAACTGCCGGTCACCATCGGCCGGACCTGCGCGGTGGCGGGATTGCCGTCACAGCTTCAAGCCCCGGAATTTGCCGCGGCCATCGGTCTCGTAAAATTTGGTTCGCTGCAAAAACGCAAACGGCCGCAGGATACATTATTGGGAACCATATTCAGGTTTCCGTTCGCCTCAATGTTTGCGCGTTAAACCACCATGAATTTAAACGAATCCAAGATCATGAATGCGAATTTGACTGATTCAAAAAACCCGATCAAGCCGCACGCGTTGAAACAGGCGGTCATCGGCGTCGGCGGAGCCGGCGGCAACATCGCGGTGCATCTGTTTCGTCAGGACCTTCCGAAGACCGAGATCATCTCCGTGAACACGGACGCGCAGGCGCTGGCATCACTGCCGATGTCGAACTGCCTGGTTCTCGGCGAGGAATCCACGCGCGGACTTGGTTCGGGCGGTGATCCCGAACGCGGACGGCAGGCGGCGGAGGAATCACTTGAGGAGTTGCGGACACGTCTCGAAGGCTGCGATCTGATTTTTGTGGTGGCGGGAATGGGCGGCGGAACGGGGACGGGCGCCGCGCCGGTCATTGCGCGACTGGGACGCGAACTCGGCGCGCTCGTTCTCGCCGTGGTGACACTGCCATTTAATTTCGAGGGAGCCCGCCGCCGGTTTCAGGCGACCGAGGGAATCGCACGGCTGCGCGCCGAAGCGGACGGTGTGATCGTGGTGCCCAATCAAAAAATTCTTGCGCTCGTGCCGGACAACGCACCGATGCCGGACTGCTTCGACCTGATTCACGACTACCTGTATCAGGGCATTCGTGGCGTCATCCAGCTGGTGAACGAACCGGGGATGATCAATGTCGATTTTGCGGACCTGAGCGCCGTGTTTCGCGGTGCCAACGGCGCCAGCTCGCTCGCCCACGTGCAGTCCTCCGGGATGAATCACACCGAGGAGTTGATGGAGCGGTTGTATCAGCATCCGCTTCTTGATGAAGGGCAGATTCTGGCTGCGGCCAATTCGTTGTTGGTGAGTTTGAAATGCGGACCGGACGTCGGGCTGCACGACATCAACCTCCTGATGAGCGAGCTCCAGAGCAAATCACCGGGTGCCAGCCTGACCATGGGCGTGTCCGTAGATTCGAGCATGTCCGGACGCATCTCGCTGACCGTGATCGTCGGTCTGGACGCCGACAACCAGGAGCACCAGGACGATGTCGTTGAACGGCCAGCCAAGCGCAATGGCCGACGGAAGGACAAGAAGGGCGAGCCCGAGGCGGACGTCTTTCTCGGCAAGGCGTCACGGTCCGACGCGGCGTACCACCGTTTCATTCCGCCGCCGCCAAGTCTTTCTCCCAAGGAAGCGGCCGCCCTGATGATGAAAGACAGCGGTCGTGCGCGAAAAATTTCAAGGAAAGTGAGCAAGTTCCTGCAGGGCCAGCTGCCGTTGGAAATCGTCTCGACAGGTCGTTTTGAGAAGAGCGAGCCGACGCTGCACCACGGTGAAAACCTGGATGAACCGACCTACATCCGGCGCGGCGTGGTGTTGAACTGAAACGCCTCGTTCACGTTCACGTTGCCGCGGAAGGCACCCGGAATGGAGGGGCGGTTTTGTCCTCGCCCGCCGCGTCGGCGTCAGGATCGCCGCGTAAAGATGAACAACAACCCGCCCGCCACGATCAGGACCACGACGGCCGGCTCGGGAACCGCGACCGGGGAGAAGGTGACCTGATCGAACAATCTGGTCTGGCTAAAACGCAACTCGCCGGTCTGGCCGACGAAGGAGGAGATGTCCCCGGTGAAAACGTTGTAACGCGCCGTGCTTCCGACCTGTTGGACGGCGAGGGAATTTCCGGCGAACGAAACAACCGGTGAAAGGCTTGTCGCCACAAAGCGCACCGACCGGGTGCCGGTCGGAACTGCTCCGGTTTGGGCGATTTTGGCGATCCCAACTTCGCCATTCCCCTGAAACCCGTTGACCAGCAGAATGCTGAAGTTGCCGATCAGCGGTTGTAGATATGGTGAATCAGAGTCGTGCAAAATAACCGAGGTTCCTCCCAACGAGATTGTGTCGTATCCAAAACCACTCCCAAAAATTTGCCATCCCTTCAGATCTGGAAATCCGGCTGGATCGGTCGGTGGAATTGATGATTCAAAATTAAGATTCTGAAATGTTTTCTGTCCGTAGCAAACCGGCTGGGCCGCTATCAACAGCAGAATTAAAAATAGCATTCGTTTCTTCATAAGTGTCACCATTTGACGAGTAGATCTCCCACTGCTTGAAAACATACCGTATTTTTTGACTGCCAAGCGGCAATTCCGAAACGCTTGCCCGCAGCCCACAGACCAAAATATTTTCCTGCGTCATTTACGCCGACCAAATTTGGTTCTTCAACATGGCTAACAGCACTGACGGGTGTATTCGAATAGTTGATTCCCCCGAAGGCGCTTGGTCGGTGTAAATCTCTTTCTGTAAAAGCGCGGCTGGCCTTTGGCTCCGCAGCCCAACGGGGTTGCGTCATCGGTATGGCGTTCGGGCCGCAACCCTGTTGTGGGTTGGGAGATTTTCCCTGTCTCACCCAAGGGAGCTCGTGCCTCGCAACCTTGGGCTTTGAGCCGGAATCCCTTTGGGATTCAATTCCCCGGCATCATAAAAGTGCGGGTAATGGTCAGCCTCGAGGGAGAGGGCGGGGTGAGGGGGGACACAGACTTCGACAACCAACCCACTGCCGAATCAGCCCATGGGTTCCATACTTGGCAAAGCTTTCTAGTCAGCAGTCTCGACCTTCTTCTTCGTCGCCCGACCGAACCACATGAGGATGGCGAACGCGAACACGATCCCCAGGAGCAGACCGGTCTTCGAGCTCGCCGGAACATCGTTCGTTTCGCGTTCCAGTTTCAGTCCGAGTTCCAGCCCGGACCATTTGTCGATGTGCAGCGAGCGGGTGAAGAGGAGTTTTTGTTCCTGTTGTGGCAACGTTGCCCGAATGGCCTCGCGTTGTCCTTGGGCGGCTTCCTGTTGTTGGACCAGCTTGTCCGCCACGCGCATCATCGCATCGTTTTCCTCTTTTGAATTCGCTTCGATGAGTTGTTGGGCTTGTTGCTGGGTGTAGTTTGCTTTTTGACCGAGTTGCACGGGAGCGGCACTAGCTTGCTCGCCGGGCTCGACGAAGGCGTTACCCATCCGCACATTCAATCCGACCAAGGCCTGTTGCTGCTTCAGGTTCTCCCGCCGTTTCTGAGTTCGTGACCTCAGGAGGCGAATAATTACGCTACGGAGGAGGCGGTCATTGTTAGGTATGGTTTGTTTTTGGTGCGCCGGTTTTTTGTTTTCTTCCCGGCGCCGGTTTCGCTGGGCAAGTTTCTTGACGCGTCGGTGTTCAAGGATCGTTGGCCGCAGGCCGTCATGGGCTTGTTGCGGGGTGACGTAGTCGATGCCGGAATGATAGTGCTCGGTGTCGT
>JBDNGP010000027.1:0-29287 GCA_041689265.1 Verrucomicrobiota bacterium | reverse complement strand
TCTCGGGATGTATTCGTCCAGGGTTTCTTTGCTCATCGTGGCGGGCATTCGCCACGGTGTCCGCTATTATGAGGCAATGGAACCCATCCGCTCTTTCCCGAGATCCCGCTTCGGTGTCCTCTTCAATGAGGCAACACGCTAAACAGAACTTGCCCGAAAATCTGCGCCGCCTATCCTCGCCCGCGCATGCGCAAAGTCACGGTTCCATTGGATGATCGTAGCTACCCGATTCTGATCGGGGAGAATATCCTCGCGAATTTAGGGGAGAACTGCCGACGCCTCAAACTTGGAAAACGCTGCGCCATCATCACCGATTCCAACGTCGCCCCACACTACGCTCAACGCACGGCCGACACCTTGAAGGCCGCCGGATTCGACGGGGTTGTCATTCAAATCAACGCCGGGGAACAGTCGAAAGATCTCAAGAACGTCGGAGCCGTACTCAACGAACTGGCTGCCCGCCGTCTGGAACGCAGCTCATTCGTGGTCGCGCTCGGGGGCGGCGTCGTTGGCGACCTCGCGGGATTTGTGGCAGCGACATATTTGCGCGGAATTGATTTTGTTCAGGTGCCAACGTCGCTGCTCGCACAGGTAGACAGCTCGGTCGGCGGCAAGACGGGTGTGAATCTGAAAGCCGGTAAAAACTTGGTCGGCGCATTTTATCAACCCCGTCTAGTGGTCTGCGATATCGAAACTTTTACAACGTTGCCCGATCGCGAGTTCCGCTCGGGTCTCGCGGAGATCATCAAGTACGGCATCATCTACGATCCCAAACTGTTCGCGTATTTGGAACGGCGCATGGATCAAATTCTGGCCCGCGATTCCAAGGCGTTGGCAAAGATCATCGCCCGCTCGTGCGAGATCAAGGCGGAGGTGGTTGGTCAGGATGAGAAGGAAAGCGGCCTGCGCACGATTCTAAATTTCGGTCACACGATCGGTCACGCGATTGAAGCCATCTCCGGTTACGGCAAATACCTGCACGGTGAGGCCATTTCAATCGGACAAATTGCGGCCGCCAGACTTTCTGCGCAAGTCGCGCGATTGAGTGATCTGGAGGTTGAACGAATTGAGAAGCTGTTCGAGTCCGCCGGGCTCCCGACCCGCATTCGTCTGAACGCGAAACAACTCGAACGCCTGCACACGGCGACGCAGCTGGACAAGAAAGTCAAAGGCGGCGAGATCAAGTTCGTGCTCGCAGATCGCATCGGCGCAGTGCGTTGGGGAATCAACGTCCCACCCAAGCTCATCGACATCGTCCTGGATCACAAATGAGCGCCGTCAGCGAATCCATCGTCCGGGAGTATTTCGAGATGCACGGATTCTTGGTCCGGCAGCAACGCAAGTTTCACGCGCCGCACAAGGACGACGACGAGCAGATCGACTTCTTCGTCGCCAATCCCAAAGCGACCGGTCAGGAGAAACTGCCGTTCGTATTGAACTCTCACGGGATGGGAAAAATCCATCGTGCGGTCGTCGTGGTTCGCGGCTGGCACACCGAGAAATTCAGCGCGGCAGTGCTGGCGAACTCGCCCGAAATGTTCCGTTTTTTGGAACCTGATTCCATGCGCCGCATTGAGGCGGAGTTTGGCGATGACCTGCCGTTCGTGAAGATTCTCGTGGTCCCCGCCCTGCCCCAGGCCGCCGAGGCCCGCGAAGACGCGATTGATTTTTTGAAGGCGAAAGGCGTCAACGCTGTCATCTCCTTCCGCACCGTCCTTGCCGATCTGATCGACGGCATTGAAACGAACCGCAACTACACGCGCTCCGATCTGTTGCAGATGTTGCGCATCCTGAAGAACTACGAATTTTTTCCCGGCCCGCAGCTGGAGCTTTTCAAGTCGCCGAAGAAGCCGTAACCAAACCGCCCCGCCGCTTTCCGCCCATGAGTGTTAAAAAAGAATTATCCCAGTATCGCGAATCCCGGTTGAGATCCGTGTTGAAAGGATTCAGCTGGCGCATCCTGGCCACGCTGACCACGATCGTGATCGCCTATCTGATCACCGGCCAGGTTGACGACGCCCTGAAGATCGGCGGTTACGAATTCTTGATCAAGATGGTGGTTTACTATTTTCACGAACGCGCCTGGCAGGCCATTCCCCGGGGCACCGTCCGGCAAATCATTCACCACGAGGAAGACTAGCCTCGCGAATCCCAACATGTTTTTACTTTCGTTCACGCCGGCGAATGCCTAGTTTTGACAACCTATTGAAGACCGTGTTTCCAACACGTCTCTGACACCCAAACCATCATGAGCCGCTATTTAGACATCAAACGTTTCCGCGCCGAAGAACTGGTCAAGGTGCCCTTCCCGTATCTCGTGATGCGGGAGTTCGTCCGGCCCGAGGTGCTGGCGGACGTCATTGGGACGTATCCGAATGTCGACAAGGCGGGCAGCTGGCCGTTGCCGGGATTGAAATACGGAAAGGCCTTCGCCGAGATGATTAAAGAACTCGAAGGAGAGGAAGTCCGCAAGACGTTCGAGGAGAAGTTCGAAATGGACCTGTCTTCGAATCCGACGATGATCACCGCCCGTTGCATGTGCCGGGCGAAGGACGGAAAAGTGCACACCGACAGCCGGACAAAGATCATCACAGTGCTCATCTACCTGAACCAGGACTGGGAAAACGATGGGGGAAAACTGCGTCTGCTGCGTTCGCAGAACCTGAATGATTCCATCATGGAAGTTCCGCCAAACGCCGGAACGATCATCACCTTTCTAAACACCACGAATGCGTGGCATGGTCACGAATCGTACAGCGGCCCCCGGCGCGCCATCCAGTTGAACTGGGTGACCGACCAGAGCGTCGTCGAACGTGAACAGAAGCGGCACCGCGTGTCCGGATTTTTCAAAAAACTCAATCCGTTTGCGTGAACCCGGCATGCGGGTTCTCATCCTCAAGATCAGCTCGCTCGGAGACGTCGTTCACACGCTCCCCGCCATTACCGACGCCGCGAAAGCGATTCCCGGCATCCAGTTCGACTGGGTGATCGACGAGGCTTACACCGAGATCGCACGTTGGCATCCGGCTGTTGATCAGCTCATCGTATTCCCGCATCGCCGCTGGCGTCGGCAACTCTTCCGCGCCGTGTTCAAGGGAGAGTTCATCAGGCTAATCCGCGATCTTCGCAAGCGACGCTACGATCTGATCATCGACGCCCAGGGCCAGGTTGGAAAAACGATGTGGCTTGCGTGGCTCGCGAAAGGCGAACGCGCCGGAATGGATTGGAGCAGCGTGCGCGAACCGGTCGTCTCACTCGCGTATCAAAAAAAATTGACCATCCCAAAAGGCCAGCACGCGGTCGAGCGCCTGCGGCAGCTGTTCGCGAAGTCGTTGGGCTATCAGGTTCCCTCAACGCCCGGCGAATACGGGATCAACCGCGAGGAGCGGTTCCAAACCAAAGTTGATCCGACGCGCCTGATGTTTCTCCATGGCACTTCGTGGATCACCAAGGAGTGGCCGGAAGAATACTGGGATCAACTCGTGGAGATCGCCTCGAACAGCCGCTACGACATTCTGCTGACCTGGGGCAACGAACTGGAAAAACATCGCGCTGCTCGACTCGCCGCTGGCCGGTCAAACGTGCGTGTTCTGAACCGGTTAACCGTCACGGAGCTCGCCCATGAAATGGCACCGTGTGCTGGAATCGTTGCAGCCGATACGGGGCTCGGTCACGTTGCAGCCGCGCTCTCCCTCCCCACCATCTCACTTTACGGCCCCACCTCATCTGGACTCACCGGCGCCTATGGCGAGTCCCAGAAATACATTCAGTCCGAATTCGAATGCGCCCCCTGCCTGCAGAAACAGTGCTCCTACAACGGCAGAAGCGACGTCCAGCCCGCGTGTTTCAAAGAAATCTCACCGGCCCGTGTCTGGGGCGAGCTGATGGCGCATTTGAAGAATTCGGTATCGCGCCGAACGGATTGATCGTTTCACCGTCAACCCATCCGACGACAACGAGGAATTCATTGAATGTTTGTTCATTGTCGATATGATTCGGAGCATTCCTTGCGACACCACATTCACTCCAAACCTCAGGAATCATCATGCCCGGAATTTTTTACAACCCGATTGGTCGACGCGCGTTCATCAAATCAACCGCGATGGCTTCAGCCGGAATCGCACTGTTCTCCAGAAGTGTTCCCGCGGCCGGTGGCCCGGCCCCGGAATTCCTTCACCTCGCCCTGCTCTCGGACACGCACCTGCCCGCCGATCGGCAGAACGAATATCGCGGGTTCAAGCCTTACGACAATCTGACCCGCATCCTTCCCGAGGTCATCGACACCAAGCCGGACGCGGTCCTTCTCAACGGGGACGCCGCCCGGTTAACCGGCGAACTGGCGGATTACGAACAGTTGAAAAAGCTGCTCGCGCCGGTTGCTGAAGCGGCCCCCGTTTACATCGGTTTGGGCAATCACGACAACCGCGAAAACTTCTTCAAAGTGATCAATGAAATCCCCGGCGACAAGCAGTCGGTGCGGAACCGACATGTCGTGGTAATGGATCACCCGACCATGCGATTGGTGATGATGGATTCATTACTGTATGTGAACGAAACCGCCGGCCTTCTTGGAAAGGCGCAGCGCGAATGGCTCACCGAATATCTGGCCTCGGACGACACACGCCCGGTCGTGCTTTTCATTCACCACACGTTGGGAGACGGCGACGGCGAACTCCTCGATGTCGACCGCCTCTTTCGGATCATTGCGCCGTCAGGCAAGGTGAAAGCAATTTTCTACGGTCACTCCCACAAGTATGAATTCACCGTGCGCGAGAATGTTCAGCTGATCAACCTGCCAGCGGTCGGCTACAATTTTTCCGATGACCAGCCCGTCGGCTGGGTTGATTCGAAGTTCCGGCCCGACGGCGTGGAATTGACGTTGCGGGCCTTCGGCGGCAACGTGGTTAAGAACGGTGAAACCACCCGGCTGAAGTGGCTCTGATTTGAAGCATCGCGTCAACCAGTGCGACTGAAATCAGGGAGATAGCGGATGATAGTTCCTCAATATTGGGGGGAAGCAAAATCGCAAAAACGAATCAAGGGCCGTCAAGTCACGGTCAAACGATTCGGGTGGTCGGACTTGAGCGAAGCCGAAGCGAGGCTGAATGCGCAGCAACTGGCCGACGAAGCGCACGCCGTCATCGAGTCCGGAAAACGGATCGAACGGTCCGAACCAAAGATTCCCTACAACGGCGCCGACGGCGTGCCGATTCGCGAAGAAATCGTTCACCGGTTTGAAGAGACGATCATCACGCGAAACTCGTACGGTGCGTTGTGTTTGAATACACCGGATGTGCTGTTCGCGGATGTGGACTACGACTCCAGTCCCGGCAAACCAACCTATTTGCTATCGCTTGGCGTATTGTTGTCACTGGCGGCTTACCTCGGGGTGATGGAGAAAAGCTGGGGCCTTTTCATTGTCTGTGCCGGAGCGACCGTGGTTTTCTTCGCACTTCTGGCAACGTTCATTCTGAAGCTAAAGCCGCATTTTCCGGAGGCGAAAGGAGGCTCGCGCTCAAACGGATAGATCCTTCTCCGCCCAGCATCCGGACTGGCATCTCCGCGGCTGTTCGACACCCGCCGGTCTCCGCGTGCTGGTGATGCACACCACATTCCATCCGAATGATGCGGCGACACTTCACTTCTTCAAACATCTGGGAACGGACCTGATCTACATCCGGCTGTGTCAAAAACAAAACTGCTTCCGGGCGCGTCTCACGCCGAAGCCGTGGCGTATTGGATGCAACGTTCCAATGAAACCGCGACCGGGAGTCGGGCCTCACGACGGCGTAGTTGGAACAGTCCAGTGTATCGCGAGAATTCCGGGGGAATGGCGTCGCTCTGCTGTCAAGTTTAGCAATCAACACTAATCTTTGCTGCCGCGAAATATCAAGTGGCGGAGAGGGGGGTCGAAGAATCCCCAATCGTTCCCATTCGTAAATTCCTGCTGACAACTCTGGCGCAAAGGTTGGCCGGTACAGTTCGAATTACTCCACCGCCTCAAACACAGTCACCCAATCGTTCCCGCGTCCATTGGTTGGCGGAGTGAAGGTTTGAAAAGCCACGCTGTCGCCGGTGTAGAGTTCCGTTGATTCTCCGGTGCGCGGATCGTACCAGGAAACCTTGGTCTGCGGTTTCTTCATCAAACCCAAGTCGACTGTGAAGGGTTCGCCGCGCGGTGAGTAGACCATCGCCAGTGTTCCGTCCGACGCCAGCAGCGCACGGATCTTCGCGCCTCCGTGGTTTGGGCCGTTCACCACGAAATCTTTGCTCGGTTGAAGTTTCTGATAGTCGTGAGCCTCGAACAGTTTTCGCAAATAACCCATCTGCCTTGCGCCGGGATCATCCAGTGCTTCGTACCAGGGGACGTTCGCCCAGATCACCGGCCTGTGTTTCGGTTCCCACATTTGCCAGACGGAGTTGTTGCCGTAGGTGTGACCACACGCACCCGCCATCACCGCCCACCATGCCGCCTGCCGCGCATCGTAATCGTCAAACAGATCATCCCGGTCCGCGCCCTTAAGATAAAATCCAACGGGTATCCGTTCGTAACGCGGTTCACCATCGAGCGTTGGTTTGACAGGTGTCAGGTTGTAATCGTGTTCGATGAACAATCCGTTGTCGTGATCCCGGGCTGCGTGCGATGACTGGCTCATGTGGAAATCAATCCAATCCGCGTCCTGAAGAAACGCGGAGGACATCGACGGTCCGCGCGGATGAAACGTGATCAGATGTTTGCCGCCATCGCCTTTGTGAAGGCCCTCGGCCATCGCATCAATGATCGCGCGATCTTCGTCGGACTCTATGTTGCGATCCCCGCCAAGAATCCAGATGACCGGTTTGTCCGCCTAACGATTGCCCAGCCACTCCCCGTAGATGCGCGCGTTCTCCGCGTCAAATATCTTGGGTCCAATACCACCTCGAATCGACTGCCATTTGTCGCCCCAAGACGGCAGCAACCCGACGAACATTCCGTGTTCCTCCGCCTTGTCGACGATGTAATCAACGTGATCCCAGTAATCGTTGTTCGGTCCTTCCTTGGCGTCGGGCTTCGTCGGATCGAGATCGATCAAAGGCGTGTGCCCATACGCATTCGGTATATTCAGTCCGTCCTGTTCCGCCAACGCGACCGCTTGAATGACGGTGAATCCCTTCACCGCGCGATTCGCGAGATATCGATCCGCCTCCTCGCGATTCAACCGATGGAACAACTCCCAAGCCGTGTCGCCGAGATAGAAGAATGGTTTCCCATCCGTGTATTGCAGCCAGCGGCCGTTCCCGGAAACCTCCAACTGCGGCGCGGCCCCAAACGTTGAGTAGCCGCAAAGAACGCAAAGCGATGAAAAAAGAAGCGCCGTTCTACACCGATTGTAGAAGACTTCGGCCCAAAAACTGCCGGTGAATGTTCTCATGATCTGTGTTTCTTCCGTGGCCAAAACGTCGATGTCGGGCACGCGGAAAAAAATCATTCCCAATCTTTGACGCGCGGTGGCGTTGGGCACCAGTCGATCCTTCCGTGTGAAACAGGAGACGGGCTATGGGGATCAACTTACGTAACGCTTCGTGGGAATGAATGGCGGAGAGGGGGGGATTCGAACCCCCGGTACCCGTATAAGGGGTACGGCGCTTTAGCAAAGCGCTGCTTTCGACCACTCAGCCACCTCTCCGTCGCGGGCCGGAAATGAAAACTGAATCGCTCCCGAGAGCAAGCATATTTTCCAGTGTGTCACCCCGGAAGGTGCATACTGACACTACCCCCAACAACGGGGTTGGCGGCTGGCGGTCCAAGGACAAGGTGTTTCCGGCAGCTTGCCGGAAAGGTTGCGGTCACGACATTTCTTGGTATCGGGGGTTGGCAGCACCCCGGCACCCTGCTCCGTCGCCTCCGGACCACTCTGCAATCCGGGGCAGCAACGGATGCCCCCAACCTGGGACCGACCGGAGAGCTACGCCCACCATCGGGAGCGGAACGCAACGGGTCGCGTCCCTCCGGGACTTTGAAGTGGGCTCCGCTGGAGCGTCGCCCTACCCGCCGTCACTCCCGTGCGACGGCGTTCTTGCTGGTCTTGGATTCGCGGTTCCTCTTAACTCTCCCCCGTTCCGGCATGAAAAAATACCTTCACGTAATCAACATCGGCGTTCAGAACCTGCTGGTGTACCGCGTAAATTTTTTCTTCCGGGCCGCCTTCGGCCTGATCCCGCTGATGGCGACGATCATGTTGTGGAAGGCAATCTACGGAGGCAAAGCCGACGGCGCGGAGGTCGCTGGCTATACGCTCGCGCAGATGGTTTCCTACTATTTGATCGTCACGATCGTCGATTCGCTTTCGGCGGTGAATGAGGACGACTGGCAGATCGCGAACGACATCAAGGACGGCAACATCTCGCAGTTTCTCCTGAAGCCGATCGATTACCTCACTTACCGTCTGTTCCTGTTTTTCACGGGCCGAGCGATCTACACCATCGTGGCGGCAGTGCCGGTCGGTTTGTTCATCTGGTATTTGAGCAAGTATTTCGTGGGACCGGCGAACGCCACGGCCATGACGGTTTTTTGTGTTTCCGTGGTGCTCACCGCGCTGCTCCAGTTTTTCATTTCCTACACGATGGCGCTACTCGCATTTTGGGTGTTGGAAGTCGCGACGTTCATTTTCATTCTCTACGCGTTCGAATATCTCGCGGGCGGCCACATGTTTCCCCTGGACATACTTCCGGAGGGTGTTCAACAGGTGCTGCAGTTCACACCTTTTCCCTACCTGCTCTATTTTCCGGTGAGCGTTTACCTCGGTCGCATCGAGGGCGACGCGATGTGGACGGGGCTGCTGATTCAGGCGGGCTGGGTAATCGGTGCCTTTCTCATGGCGAAATTCGTGTGGAGCCGCGGGATCAAAAAATATTCAGCCTACGGTGGATGACATGAACGCGACGAACACCACAACCGCACCCGAGATCGAGACCGGCCCGCGCCGATACCTGTCAATCTACGGCGCGCTCTGGCGAAACTCCGTCGTGCGCGAACTGATGTTCAAGACCAACTTCCTGTTGTGGGTCGTCGTCGAAACATTGTGGTTCGCGCTGCAAATTTCCTTCATGTCGGTGATCTACTCGCACACTGACACGATCGCGACGTGGACGAAGTGGGAGGTCATTTTGCTGATCGGCGCGGCGCAGTTCATCCAGCAGATTTTTCACGGTATTTTTTTAAACAACTGCACGCAGCTTTCAGAAAACATCCGCACCGGCAAACTCGATTTCATGCTGCTACTCCCGGTGAACACGCGGTTCCTCATCTCGATGCGCACGGTCGATCTCGGTTCGTTCGTCAGCGCGGGGCTCGCCGTCGGCGTCATGTTTTACGCCGGGCACCAGATGCAGCTCACGCCCACCGCATGGCAGATCGCCGGGTTTTTGATGCTCTGCGTGGCGGGCATTGCGATCCATTACTCGCTCATGTTTTCATTGGCCTGCATCAGCTTCTTCACCGTGAAGGCGCAGGGAATTGTCTGGGGCTACTACAACCTCTTCAACCTCGCCCGGCTGCCGGACTCTGCGTTCGGAGGATTTTTCAGGATGTTCTTCACCTTCGCGGTGCCGATGCTGATCGTGGCAAACGTGCCGGTAAAACTCCTGGCCAACAAACTCGATTCGCCATTCGAAATGCTGCTGATGGTCGGGATGGCAGTCGGTTGTTTCGTCTTCTCAGAATGGGTCTGGCGCCGGTCCGTGAAGAACTACACGAGCGCCAGTTCGTGATGGGGGTGCTGTTTAATAGTGGGGCAGGAAGACGGCGGACGGACCGCCGATTCCACGCTGTTCGCCGGGTAGGGCCACGTCGCTCCGCGCGAGCCACCGCGCACCGGACGCGGATTCGAGCATTCAGAATTCTTGCCCAACCCGAACCCGCAAAGCCCTTCGCGGACCGCGCGGAGCGGCGATCCCTACCTTCGCCCCACGCGCTTGCAACCCCTAATGGGTTTGCGGTTGAGTTGTCCGAACGAATCGGCAACGATGCGCGAACAGTATGTCGGATTCATTATCGCCTCAGCAGGTTTATCTGAAGCTCAAGGGCAACATCGAGCAGGTCATTCAGGGTCAAAGTGGTGCGCTGCGCAAGCTGCTTGCCGCGCTCGCCAGCGGCGGGCACGTCCTCCTCGAAGACTTTCCGGGCACGGGAAAAACCACCCTGGCCAAAGCGCTCGCAAAATCCATCGACGCGGGCTTCAAACGCATCCAGTTCACGCCGGACCTTCTGCCGTCCGACATTCTCGGCGTCGCCATTTTCAACCAGAAGGATCAGACGTTTGAATTTCACGAGGGCCCGGTGTTCACCAACATCCTGCTGTCCGACGAGATCAACCGTGCCTCGCCGAGAACGCAGTCGGCGCTGCTCGAAGCGATGGCCGAAGGACAGGTCAGCGTCGAGGGCGAGCGCCGAAAACTGCACGACCTCTTCTTCGTGATCGCGACGCAAAACCCGGTGGAATTTCGCGGCACCTATCCGTTGCCGGAAGCGCAGATGGACCGGTTCGCCCTGCAATTCACACTGGGTTACGTGACCATCGAGCAGGAGATGTCCGTGCTCAGCGCACAGCAGCACGGTCACCCGCTCGACAAGATCGGCGCCAGTGTCACGCTCGATGATGTGCTGAAATTGATGAAAGCCGTGGAGCAAATCCGCGTGAGCGAAGAGCTGAAACGTTACATCGTCGAGATCACCGCCGCGACCCGCAACCGGCCGGGAGTTCAACTGGGTGCCAGCCCGCGAGCCTCGCTCGCACTCATGAAGGCAAGTCAGGCCCTTGCGATTTTTGACGGTAAGGAGTTCATCGTCCCGGAGATGATCCACGAACTCGCCGTGCCCGTCCTCGCGCACCGGCTCGTGCTCGACCCGCAGGCCACGTTCTCCGGCCAGACAAGCCGCACTGTGGTCGACGATATCCTGAAGGAAATCCCGGTGCCAGCCTGACCGGTTGTTGATGCCATGATCCGACTGTTCGCACGACTGGTTTACCGGTGCTACCGGCTGTTCAGCCGGGGACAGGACTGGGGACAGCGTCGGTTCACCCCGCTGGGCCTGACATTGCTTGCGGGACTGGCGATGGCCGTGGCCGTTGGCGCGAACACTGAGCAGTCGATCGGTTTTCAGATCGTGATGATCATCCTGTGCCTGCTGCTGATTGGCATCGTCTGGGCACTTTTTTTTCGCGGCTCATTTCAGGTCGAACGCGTGCTGCCGCGATTCGGTTGTGTCAATGAAACGCTGAATTATCGCGTCTGGCTCCAGAACGATTCGGACAAGGAACAGCGCGGTCTGCAGTATCTCGAAGAATTTCATTATTCCGTCCCGGATTTCGACGAATTTTACGAACGTCTCCGGCCCAGCAAATACAATCGCACCTTCCGCCTGAGTTCACCGTTGCCCGGCGTATTGCAGGCGCGGACCAAGGCCTACGATATTGCCCCCCTGCCCCCGCGTGGCCGGGTTCAAGTCACGGGAAACGTCACCCCGCTGAAGCGCGGCGCACTGCATTTCCGCAACGCGATCATCTGCCGGGCCGATCCGCTCGGCGTGTTCCGATCGTTCCGTCGTGTGCCCGCGCCCCAGACGGTTCTCATTCTTCCCAAGCGATACATGATCCCTAATCTGTCGCTGCCCGGAACCACGAAATACCAGCACGGCGGCGTGTCGCTTGCGTCAGGCATCGGGGAATCAGAGGAGTTCACGGCGCTCCGGGAGTATCGTCGCGGCGACTCGTTGCGCCGGATTCACTGGCGTAGTTTTGCGCGTTTGGGCAAGCCGATCGTGAAGGAGTTCCAGAGCGAGTTCTTCGTTCGGCACGCGCTGTTGCTCGACACATTTTGCAACGTCGCGCTGGATGACGTATTTGAAGATGCGGTCGCCGTGGCGGCCTCGTTTGCCTGCACGATACCCGATCAGGATTCACTGCTGGACCTGATGTTCGTGGGGCCGAAAACGGTTTGTCTGACGGCCGGACGCGGAGTCGGACACGCGGCGCAGATGCTTGAAATTCTTGCCGCCGTAAAACCGAACCGCGAGGCGAAATTCAACGAACTCGGTTCCATGGTTCTGCGGCACTCCAACGATCTCAGCGGCTGCATTCTGGTGCTGATGGCCTGGGACGAACCGCGCCGTGAACTCATCCGGCAGTTGAAGACGCTACAGATCCCGCAGCACGTTATGTTGATGGTGCGACCGGGGGAGACGGCGCATGTTGACCGTGGCCCGGCCGCGGATCAACCGACCCGGATGACCATCATTGAATCGGGACACGTCGAAGCCGCATTGTCGGAGTTGTGACATGAGAACGCCGCCCTTTCTCCTCGCCGCCGCCCTCCTCTTCTGGGGATGGCAGACGGATCTGTTGATGGTCGGATTGCTGCTCGCGGTGACGCTCGAAATGTCGCGCTGGGTGCGGCTCCGGTTTGATCTGGAGCAGGACCACTTTAACCGGTTGTGGAACCTGTGCACGCTGCTCTTCGTGGGCACCGCGATGTACGTGTTCTTCGCGAAGGGCGGATTCGGCGCGGTCAGTGATCTGGTTCAGACGCACTCGATGGGCGTGAGAACGGAATCTCTCAAGCAGGTCTCGTCGTCGGCGATGATTTTCGTGCAATGGCTGCCGATGGTGTACGCGCCGTTCATGTTTGCGTTCGTCTACAGCCCCGCCGAACAACTTCCGTGGACGACCTTTTCACTGGTTTACCGGGCGAGAAAGGCACGAAAAAGCCACCATCACCTGAAGAGCTACGAACACTTCGAGATCAACCCCTCCAATCCGTTTCTGCTGTTGGTGCTCCTCGCCGCCAGCGCCACCACGGCTCACGCCAGTTGGTTCTTCCCCTGCATGTCTGCGCTGGTGCTCTGGGCCATCTGGCCGTTTCGCAACGACCGGTTCAAACCCGCCACCTGGGCGTCGGTGTTCCTGGTGGCGATCGCGCTGGCCCACGCCGGACAGCTCGGACTGATCGAGGCGCAGCGAAAACTGGAACAGCTGCAGAACGACTTCATGAACAAGTTCGGCCAGCCGGAGTTTGACACCACACAATCCCGGACCGCGATCGGAGCCATCGGCAGGATCCATCAGTCGAGCAAGATCGTGCTGCGCGTCTCGACCGACGGCTCGAACCCGCCGGGACTGTTGCAGGAAGCGGTCTTCAACGTCTTCCGCCAGCCATACTGGACGGCGCTCAACCGGGAAATGCTGCCGGTACACAGAACCGAGCGCAGCGACCTGTGGACACTCAATCGCACCGCCGCACCGCGAAATACCGCTTCCGTGCTGCGCTACACGACCCGCAGTGAAGTCAATCTGGCGCTGCCTTTCGACACCATCCTCGTCGACAAACTGGATGCGATGGCGATTAAAACGAACCGGCTGGGGGCGGCGCAGGCGATTGAAGCCCTGAAGGTCGCGACATACGATGTGCGCTACGGCATCGGAGGCGGTTTTGCGGTCGATCCCGAAGCGGACGACGTGGATCAAAACCAGCTCAACCGGGCAGATCAGGCCGCGATCAACCAGATCGCTGAGCGCTTGCGGCTCAATGACCAGAATCCGGCACAGGCTATCAGCGCCATCCGCGCCTTCTTCCTGACCGACTTCACCTATTCCACATTTCTCCAGACCAGTGGGTTCGACGAGGGCAGCTCACCGCTCGCGGCGTTCCTTCTCGATCACCGCACCGGCCACTGCGAATACTTTGCCACGGCCACCGTTCACCTCCTCCGCGCCGCCGGGATTCCCGCGCGCTACGTGGTCGGCTACTCGGTGCAGGAGAAAGACGGTGAAAACCAGTGGATTGTCCGAAGCCGCCACGCCCACGCCTGGGCCCTGGCATGGATCGACGGACGTTGGCAGGAAGTCGACAATACACCGGGGAACTGGAACAGCGTGGAGGCGGCGCAGGCCAGTTTCTGGGAACCCGTCGGCGACTGGTTTTCGGACGTCTGGCTGAAGTTCAACCAGTGGCAGCAGGGCGACAGCCAGTTGCGCGTCTATGTTTTCGGCGTCGGCATACTGGTGCTCGGCTTCATGGCCTGGAGACAGGTTTCCGGCCGGCACTGGCGGCGTTCCAAACGCGCTCATGGCGCCAACGGGAACTTTCCGTCACCCGGAGCGGATTCGGATTTCTATCTGATCGAGAACCGGCTGAACAAAGTGGTAGCACCGCGGAACCAATCCGAACCCATGCGGATCTGGGTGGATCGGCTGGTGCCCGGGCATCCCGATCTTGCCGGTCAACTGGCAGCACTCGCCGAATTACACAACCGGCTGCGTTTCGATCCGGTGGGTCTGAACGTGACCGACCGGCGGCGATTGAAGGAGGGTGTGCGACGCTGGCTTGTTCGTTACGAGGAACTTTCCCGCAGCACCCCGTACAAAAATTAAGCGCGAGTGGGACACACACTTCCACCCGCGCTCAAACCACGACAAATTTGATTTATTTCAAAACTGCGTCGTGGAATTCCTTCCAGTCATCCAAGTTGTTCAGGTTTACTGCGTCGCTCGGGCCCTCGGTCAGGCCGTTTGCTGACAAAATACCGCTCTTGGTTTCCGCACTGTGAATGTAGCCGGTGATGGCCGCGTTCAGCGCGGAGATGGAAGCCTGCTCGAGCTTCGCGCCCGGCTGGGATTTCACCCAAGCTTCAAACGCCGGATAAGTCGGCTTGCTGGATTTGATGAACGCCAGAACCTCATCGCGCTTCAGACCGAGTCCGTCGATGACCATCTGATCGTAGCCCTGACCCGCGCCAGGATAGCCGTCCGCCAGCTGACCCGTGGATTCGAGGGAGACTTTCAGCCACAAACGCGGCAGGTGGATGACGCCCAGCGGGCCGGCCACGCCGGAGCTGATGAGGGGGACATGTTTAGTGCTCATATTATATTAATATTAAAGTAGTTTGATACGTAGTTGGTACGATAAATATTATGAACATCGTTCAGAAAAGTGCAACCAAAAACGCGGTTTGTGAATAAACCCCCTCAAGCTGGCTGGCAAAGAAATCCGATCCCGACCCGCGACACCGTCGGGGAAATGCGGCGGGGAACGAGCCCGACAAGCGCCCCCTTCAGCTCCACTACCGGCCACAGAATAAATTCTGCCCCTCCGCCTCACAGTTTCATGCGAACCCGATATGTATTCGTTCTAGCGGCGTTCATCACTACGTCCGCGATGGCGGAGTTCACCATCCGGAGCGGCCCGATGCAGGTGCCGCTCATCGAGCTGTTCACGTCCGAGGGTTGCAGCAGCTGTCCGCGAGCCGACGCCTGGATGGCGGAACTCAAATCAAATCCAGCGCTCTGGTCGAGTTTCGTGCCCGTCGCCTTTCACGTGGATTACTGGGAGCAGCTCGGTTGGAAGGACCGGTTCGCGAAAACATCGTTTACCAGACGGCAGAGGGACTACGCCCGCAAATGGCGGGCCGGGAACATCTACACGCCGGCGTTCACGGTGGGCGGAAACGAATGGCTCGGCTGGCAGTCACAGAAATGGCCGCCGGTCGCACAACGCCCCGACACCGGCGCGCTCACCGTCGAAAGCAGTGATGAGAAATCCGTGACGGTGACGTTCACCCCGTCCGGGCCAGCGACTTCGCCGTTGATCGTGCAGGTCGCCGTGTTGGGTTTCGATCAGAACACTTCCGTCGCTCGCGGTGAAAACGAAGGGCTGACATTACACCATGCTTTTGTCGTCCTCGATTACCAGAACGCCGAACTTGTACCGATCAACCGAAAAACCCGGACCGCAATCGTGAACCTCGGCGAGGCGCCGGAAGTCGAAGGCCGTCGCGCTCTCGCTGTCTGGGTTGAACGCGAAGGCGTCCCGACACCGGTCCAAGCGGTCGGAGGTTGGATGAATCAGAAGCCTTGAGTTCAATCGTCACCCCGACGCTCCGGAGATCCAGCGCGGCCTGACCTTTTGCAACGGGCCAGATACGAGAGCTTGCCGAAGCTGACACGCACTGTTTCCGGCGGAAAGATTTCTCGTAGCACGCCGACCACGACGTCCAGCTGACGCAGCCAGTTGAAATACGTATCGGCCTCCAGTTCGATCATCGTGGCGAGGGCGTCCAATCTGGGCCAGAACGCCCGCAGAAACCAGCGCCGGCAACACCAGTGGACGAACCGCAGAAACGGCGTCAGCCAGGGCTCGACAATCAACAGGCGTCCACCGTCCTTCAGCACGCGCCGGCATTCGAGCAGAACAGCCCGCAGGTCGTCGGGCAGTTTGAGCAGATGATGAAGCCCGCCGTGAATGGAGATGACATCCACGGAATCATCGGGCAGTGGAATGGCCCGGGCGTCCGCGACAATTTTTTTGAAAGCCGGGTCCACCAGTTCGACGAGACGGGAGGACAGGTCGATGCCGGTCAGATCGGTGAACCCGAAGGTTTTCCACGCACGGAGCCCGTTACCGCGACCGCAAAATAACTCCACGATTTTCGCGTCGCGCGGCCAGCCGTTCACCCCGAACGAGGACAATCGGCGGCGGAACTTGTCGATCTCCTCCCGCGTGGTTTCAAACCTTTGATAGGCCTCCTCCCACGCGGCGCCGTTATCAGCTGAAGTCGTCGGTGGCTTCATTTTGATTCCACGGAAACGGGTCGACGCCGCATGCCGAGCAGGCTGATGAAGAAGCTGGCAAACCCGACCTGAAGACCGACCGCGATGGCCGTCGCTCCGGGGATGACCAACCGCATCGTCTGTGCGTAATCGAGCCGGCCGAAGTCGTGCAGCCGCCATTCGTTCACCGCCGCGAGCAGCAGCCCCGAGCCGAGCAGCGAGGCGGCGCCCATCACGATCAGTCCTTTTTCAAGGGAGAACAGCGAGGCGAAACGCTGTTGCCAGCGGTCGTCGGGAAGCAGTCCTTCGCTGACAGCGAACGTCTTGGTGGCGGCGGCGAAAGCCAGCGATTGCGAACCGCAGATGAGAAACAGACTGGCGAAGAGCAGCGTGTGCGCATCGAACGTGATGGAATTGATCGTCAGCCCCGGCAGCGCCACCGCATATCCGACGATGCCCCCCGCCAGCAACAGCAATCCGGGAATCACGAACAGCCAGCGCGGCGAACACAGCAGGAAGAAACGCAGCGTCCGCCAGCCGTCGCGAAACGTCTTGAGATGCGGCGCGTGGGCCTTGCGACCGTCGGGATGCAGGGTGATCGGCACCTCGGCGATCCGCCGACCGTGCAGGTTCGCCTTGATGATCATTTCCGTCGCGTACTCCATGCCCGTGCTGCGGAGATCGAGTTCGCCGATCAGCCCGCGCCTGAATCCACGCATGCCACAATAGACATCGTTGATGGGTGCGCCGAACCAGCGCCGCACGAGCAGGGTGAACATCGGATTGCCGATCCAGCGATGAAGCCACGGCATCGCGCCGGGTTTCACGGTTCCGCCACCGGCGGGGAGGCGGCAGCCCTGCACCAGATCAAACCCATCACGAAGCTTCACGACGAACTTCGGCAGCTCGAGAAAGTCATAGCTGTCGTCCGCGTCGCCCATGATGACGAACTCACCAGTGGCGGAACCGATGCCCGCCGTGAGAGCCGCGCCGTATCCGCGTTCGGCGACCCGCACCACGCGCGCCCCGGCACGCTCCGCGATCCTGATCGAGTCATCGGTGCTACCGTTGTCGGCGACCACCACTTCGCCGGCGATCTTCGCCTCCAAAAACGCGCGGTGAATCTTGTCGAGACAGGTCGCGAGCGTGTCCGCCTCGTTGAGGCACGGCATGACCACGGACACCTCAACGTTGTTCTGTGATGAATTGCTCATGGTCTGGTGACGGGTTCTCGAACCCCGCTGACGGCGTCCTTCAAACCGGGAACCGAGTCGACGATTTTGTCGAGTTGTTTCAGGACGAAGATGGACGACACCTGCTCCTTTCTGCCAACAACAAATTCGAAGAACAATTCGATCACATGATTGTCGACGTAGGCGCACGCATCCGTCGGCTTGAGGCCGTCCATGTTCCTCGCAAGCAGATTAAATCCCGAACGCTGTCGGCCGAATGCGCGGAACAATTCCTCGGGCGGGGATCCACGAACCACGTCCGCCCAGTTCTCCTGCGAAACCCAGCGGACCAGTTCATCGACCACCGCAGAATTGGGAATCTGCTTCGTGGAAAGGATCACGGCGCGGGCGACGAGCGCCTCGCGTTCAGCCGGTTCCGCCCAGGCGTCATGCAGGTATTTCCACGCGACCTTCGGGCCGGTGCCACGAACGGCTGCTCGATCATTCGTCTCGATCGTCGCCCAGAATTCCTGCATCGCCGGGGACCACTCCCGTTGTCTAATTTCGTGCAGCCCGCCGGTTTCGAGCCAGATCAGCGTGGCCAGTCGCTGCTCCAGAACGCGGCGCGAGGAATCGCCTGCCGGAATTTCGTCGATGGCCAGCTGGAGATCCGCGGTCAGGTGGGAGTACGTGGCGGTCCACAAATTTCCGTGACCGGAGTGGGCCCAGAACGCAGCGACGACAAACTCCGGATTCGCGAAACATTCCAGCGCGAGCACGCGAGGCGCGGCGTTGGTCTCTCCCGCGTTGATCAGGCTGAGGGCGAGTCCGCGAAAAACCCCTTTGCGGTCCGGGACGAGCCGGGCGGCCGCGACAAAACTGGCGGCACTCTGGAGTGGTTCGACGTCCTGCAACATCCAACCGAGGTTGAAGTAACAGAATTCCTGACTAGGATTCTCCGCCAACGACCGCTCCAACCATCGTCGGGCGACCGCGCGTTGTTCGGCCTTGTCGGCTTGATTCGTCAAGTTGAGCCATCGATCGGCGTGGTAGGCCGCCATTTGGTTTGCGTAATATTGTGGCGACGGTGCCGTCTCGATTGCCTGGACTGTCTGCGCTTCGAATAATTCGAGCCTGCCGTCGCGCAACGAACTCATCGCTGAATGAAAGATCGAACGTCCGCGAAGTTCGGGGGCGAGCAACAACAGGAACACGGCCGAGGCCAGAAGAACTCCTGATCCAATGACGGTCTTCATGGGCGCCGCGACTTCGATCCGCCGCGCATCCGCCGCCGCCAGCAACGCCAGATTAATGAACACCAGCACCACGATCGGCAGGACGTCCAGCTGATGATCAGTCAACGAGAACATGCCGTACGTCAGCAGACAGAAAAATGCGGTGACGGCCAACGATTGATCGTCGCGCCGGTCCTGCCGGAAAGTCCGCCACGCAGCGAAAATCAGCATCCCCCACGCGACCAGTCCCACCCCGCCCTGCTCCACGCCAATCTGAAGCGGTGTCACGTGCAGCTGGTAGTTGTCCTCGAGCCCGGCAGCCAGCTTAGACCGGTATTCAGGATAGACCGCAGTGACGTTGCCGGGCCCGACGCCCAACAGCCAGTTGTCCTTGAACATCAACCAGCCGGCTTCCGCCATCGTCGACCGGACTTGATCGGTCTGCGTTGATCCCCGGGTGACCAGCCTCACCAACGAGGACAGCAGCCGAGGATTTGCCACGAGCAGCAAAGCACCGACGACCGCCAACCCGGCCATGAGTTGAACCAGTGCTTTTTTGGAAATGACATTCCGCGAACGCAACCAGATCACAAAGAGCATCCCGCCGCCGCCCAGCCCCAGCCACGCACCGCGACTGAACGTGCTGATCAGGCAAATCAGATCAAACAGAAGCGCAATCCCCCAGATCAGTTTCCAGCGTTC
Organism: Verrucomicrobiota bacterium; assembly: GCA_041689265.1. Lineage (GTDB taxonomy): Bacteria > Verrucomicrobiota > Verrucomicrobiia > Limisphaerales > RI-55 > JBDNGP01. The sequence goes on along the minus strand of JBDNGP010000027.1, from coordinate 9,595 downwards.
GCCGGACCGGAGGAATGACCGCACGTGCCAGGGGATGAACAGGAGGACCGCACCCGCCGTGTAATTCGGGTGCCCGAACGGGTTGGTGTTCCGATTCTCAGCGAATGAAACCTTCAGCAGTTCTTCACCGGCCAGCTGGTTCAACGGGTCCATCAGGCCGAGCGCCATCGGTACATCGCCCATTCCCCATCGATAGAGACTGACGGTGACGATCGACAATCCGCACCACGAAATTCCCGTGGCGAACAGACCTGCGACGCCCGGGTTTCTTGTGACTGTCAGAAATACCCCGGCGAACACCATTACCGAGATCAACACAGTCGCTAGTCCCAGCAGGTTGGCCGGATGCGCGGCCCCGAGATAGGACGAGCCCAGCGCGCCAATCGCCAGGCCCGAGATTCCGCAAAGCCATCCCACCGGCGGAAGCGCCGACTTGGATGAACGGAACAATCCCGCCACCACCCACAGTGAAAGGATCAGAAAGAGGAGCGGAAAAACCATCGGACCGGGCCATCGGAATATCTGGGTTGCGCTTTTCTCGGGCACCGACGTGAAGACAATCAGGATCAACAACCCAACCGGCAGCACCAGATCAAGCACAGTACCCGCAATTCCTCCATTCCCTGATTCCGCTGCTGGCCGATTGCTAGGTTCCATTTTTTGCAAAATTGAAACAACGCCCCCCGATTGACCAGAATTCCTTTGCTGATTCTCTTTCCATCGGGATTGAGCCAGGTGAAAGAAACGCGTTCGTCGCGACGCGAGGACTGAGATCAGTGAACACGCCAAAAATTTTGTGAAGGCCGGGACGGTGCGAAAGCGATGGTCGTGATTTCAACTGGCCGGGGCGGAACGGCATTCGGCGTCAGAACCGTTCGTCGGACGCCGTGTTGAGGGCGAGTATCCGGTCGACGATTTCAGGAAACCCATCGCTGCGTCTGGACGAGCCCTTCTTCACTGCGGTGGCGGATCCGATCCGAATCGGAGTGCAGCCGGTCAACTGAGCCTCGGAAAGATCCTCCTCGTCACGGCAGATAAAAAACGAGCGGTCGAGATCCAGCAGCCACTTGGCGGCGGCGCGGATCATGGGCGCCGTGCAGCACTCCTTCTTCTCTCCGGCGCGGGGAATGATGACGTCGTCCAGCGCGGAGGCGGACAGGAATTCACCACAGGAAACCAGGGTGGCAAACCCGCTAAACCAGTCGGCCCGCCCAAGTCCGATAATCAGGAAGCCGGCCTGCTTCAGCCGGCCAACCGCCTTGACCGCGTGGGAGGCGAGGGCGAACGCGGCGGCATCGCGCTGTTCGGCATTCCCCTCCTCGAGCCCTCGATGGCTCAGGAGGCTGTCGGAGGTGATGAAGACGGCAGTTCTCACGCCCGCGAAGACAGCATGTCTTTCGCCGAACACACCAATTTCCTCATCAAATATTCCACCGGCCGTTATTCGATCAGATCCTTGTAATCCAAAATGTTGCTCTGGAGGAGCGAAACGATCGGCTGGGCGCGGGCGATCGCGTTCTTCTGGGTCTGCCCGCGAAAGGTGTCCATGGTGATCCGGACAGCGGCGACGGGCTCCCCGTTGCGATCCCGTAACGGGAGCGAAACGGTGACATCAGACTTGTTTTTGAGATACATGATCTCGCCGGTATCGATCACCAGCCGCTCTTCCTTGAAACCGTTCTGATCGATGTCGGCCTCGTCGGTGCTCGCCAGAATCCGCGCCGTTGCTGGTTCGTCGCCGGGCACGAGAATACGGAGCCCCAAGAGCCGGTCGTAACGTTTCATCGCGGATTCGACCAGCCGTTGCGCATTTGGAATCAGCGGCGTGTAGTCGATCCGCGTGTCCACGAAATGGCTGACTGAATCCGACTTTGTCCAATACCCGATTTTGCCCTTGCGGAAATTGGGGTTGTCGAGCGGCGGCATTGATTCCTGGCCGTCCAGCAGGAATCGAAACTGGTGACCCTTCGCGTGAATTTCCAGCGTGTACCATTGGTTGGATTCAATGTTGATGGTCAGGCCAACCGGCGGCTGCCGCTGACCGTTGAGGAACGAGTAAAACATCATGGAATCCCCTTTGGCGCTCAGGCGGATCACGTGATAATTCTTCTCGTCCAGAATACGAAACGCGACCCCGGCCATCTGTTCCGTCTCGCCTCCGACCATCTTGAGCCGGGTGGTCAGCACGAAATCTCCGTAGATCTCCTCATCATAATACAGCAGCGGAAAGCGTTCATCCGTGCGGTTGGTGCTGAGCTGTGCCACCACCGGCCGGAACGACGTGATTGGCGCGGTGGGTGAGAGGCGTTCGAGTTGGGATGGGATGTCGTCCTCTACGATCTCCCACTTGGCAGGCCCTCCGCCGCCAAGCACAGATTGTTTCCAGCCTGGCGGAAGGGAACTCACTGTCAGGAGATTGAAATCAAAAACCTTCGCCGCCGCCGATAGTGTGACAGTCGCAGTGAACAGAATCGCCAGAATCAAGAATCGCATCGCCCGGCCAGCCTACCAGAAGCCCGGACGGGGACAAGCCGACAAACCGCAGGTGGAATTGCGAGGCGGACCGTATCACCGCCACGCCGAATTTAGCTTCCAGGTCGTGACCTGCGTCGACTTGACGCCTTCGCCGGCCTTGAGCTGAAGTCCGTTAGAATCGGGCTTGGGCAGTACCAGCGTGGTCAACACGGTTTCGCCGTCGTTGATGAAGATCTCAATCGAAGACGTATCAACAAACGCGTGAACGCGAACACCGCCCTTGATGCGGCGAACCGGAGCCGTGAACACCGACGGAAAACGGTCGCTGAAATCCACGACGCCCGACTGCGTGCGATCAAGCGTCACCGTTTCCGATGCCAGATCAAAGCGCAGCACGGTCCCCTCGCCGTCGCCGCGACAAAACTCCAATGAAAATACGGCGTCCTTCGACGCCCTGATGTCCGCGACCAGTTCGTAGGTCTGCCCGAGGTTTCCGAAATTGTTCTCCAGCGTGGAATTTTCTCCGGAACTTTCGTACGAGAATTGGCCGCCGGAATCGGCGACGCGCAGTTTCTCCAACTCAACCACAGGTTGCTGGAGCAGCCGCCAGTCACCGTCCACTTTCCGGAGCGACAGGGTGCGCGGAATCGACATCGCGCTGCGCCACGGCGTCGTCGGGACGTCATTCGCGTACTCCCAGTTGCTCATCCAGCCGAGCCAGAGGCGACGCCCGTCGCTCTCCGGAACGTCCGCCCAGGAAACCGCTGCGTAAAAATCCTTCGCGTAGTCAACCCAGTGAACGGCCGTCGGATCGTTGTCATCGGACTTGAATTCACGACCATCAAACTCACCCACAAAATACTGGCAGCCCGAACCGCCCGCGACACTTTCCCCGCCGATGTTCACGATCAACACCCACTTCGACCGGTCGCTGCCCTCGATCGCGACCTGGAACAGGTCCGGACATTCCCAGATGCCCTTCACCGATCCGGCCGGACCAAACTCGCTGAGCAACGTCCAGTCCTTCAAATTCGGTGAGCCGTAGAAACGCACCTTGCGATCCGTAGGCATGGAGACGGTCATCACCCACTGACCAGTCCGTTCGTCCCACATGACCTTCGGATCGCGGAAATCCTTCAACCCGATGTCGAGCACAGGATTACCCTCGTACTTTGTCCAAGTTCGGCCACGATCATTGCTGAAGGCGATCTGCTGATTCTGCAACGGCTTCTCCGAGTAGTGGCCCGTGTAAATGGCGACGAGTGGCGCCTTGCCGTCCTTGCCGAAGCCACTCGTATTCTTCCAATCCACCACCGCGCTTCCGGAGAAAATCATCACTCCGTTCTCCTCCGCAAGTGCCAGCGGGAGGTGCTCCCAATGCACCAGATCCGGACTCACCGCGTGACCCCAGCTCATATGGCCCCACTTGTCCCCAAACGGATTGTATTGGTAGAACAAGTGGTATTCGCCATCGTAGTAAACCATCCCGTTCGGATCGTTCATCCAGTTGATCGCCGGCGTGAAATGAAACTGGGGACGGTGGAGTTCCTGGTAGGCGGCAGGTTGAGCTGTGACACTCGGGGACCAACACGTGGCCAGCAGTACAGCGACCAGACAAAGCGACTTGTGGAACGATTTCATGGCGATAGGAGCGAAGTTGATCAGAGATCCCAAATGCCGTCACGTTCGATCTAACCTATGCGTCGGCCGTTGCGGACCGCCAACATCCACCTCAAACAGTTTTTGTGCGATCAATCGCCCAGCCTGATTTGAAGGCGGTTGCACCGGTCTACATTGGTGTCCATTCGTCGTTGAACTGAATCGCTCCGCTACCACGGATCCAGCCCCAGTTCGCTCAACACCACCGGCTTTCGACGCGGTCCCCAGTCGCCGGGGGCTTCATCAAACGCGCCGGGAATCGTTTCACCGCAGAATTTGCAGGCGCCATTCTTCAGATTCCATTCGCCCAATCGAAACCTGTCACGCTCAACCAGAAGTTTGCCGCAGCGCGGACACCAGGTGCTGCCGTGATCCGAATCGTGAACGTTGCCGGTGTACACAAACTTCAACCCCTTGCTCAGAGCAATCTCTCGCGCGCGAATCAACGAATTCACGGGCGTCGGCGGTTTGTCCGTCATCTTGAAATCCGGGTGGAACGCGGTGAAATGCCAGGGGATGGAGGGCCCCAGGTTTTCCGCAATCCACTCCGCCGCCGAATTGATCTCCGCGTCGCCATCGTTTTCACCCGGAATCAGCAGGGTCGTGATCTCAAACCAGACATCGGTTTCGTTTTTCAGATACTTCAACGTATCGAGGACCGGCTGCAACTGGCCGAAACAAATCTTGTGATAGAACGCCTCGGTGAACGCTTTCAAATCGACGTTCGCAGCGTCCATGTGTCGGTAGAATTCAGGTCGCGCTTCATCCGTGATGTAGCCGGCGGTCACAGCCACAGCCTTGATCCCGAGCTCGCAGCACGCGTCGGCGATGTCGATGGCATACTCGGCGAAGATCACGGGATCGTTGTAGGTGAACGCGACGGACCGGCAGCCAAGTTTTTTCGCCGCGCGCGCAATCTTTTCCGGCGGTGCGAAGTCCGTCAGCCGGTCCATCTCACGTGACTTGCTGATGTCCCAGTTCTGGCAGAAGCGACATCCCAGATTGCAGCCGGCGGTGCCGAAGGAAAGAATGCTCGTGCCCGGCAGGAAATGGTTCAACGGTTTCTTCTCGATCGGGTCGATGCAGAACCCGGAACTGCGTCCGTATGTCGTGAGCACCATCTCGTTCCCGAGGTTCTGGCGGACGAAACAAAACCCGCGCTGACCGTCCTTTAGTTTGCAGAATCGCGGGCAGAGTTCGCACTCGATCCGACCGTCGGCCAGCGGTTTCCACCAACGGCCCGGATGATTTTGTTGAACAGGAGCAACCATGCCTTAATCCTCCTTGAATTTCTCGACTTCGAATCGTTCAAAACTCATCGGTTCACGCGGATCGATATGAGCCTTCTTGCACGTCTCTTCAATTTGTTTGTCCACCGTGTCCAGTCCCGCGACTTCCGGAAGCATCAGACCGCGCCGTCCATCGGGTGTTGTGATGATCACACCGAATCGGTGAGGATCCAGATCCGCTCGCGATACCACCGGTATCGCCGGGTAAAGCACGCTGACTTCATAACGCAGGTCGTCGAGTTCATCGACATAGACGGGTTCGAAACGCGAATCGCTGAACGCCGATGAAAGCGCCACGGCCCGGGTCTCTTCGATCAGATTTTCGTGCCGGGGTTTGATCGAACCGCGGCAACCGCGGAGCTCCCCGCTGCGTCGGCGAATCGTCACGAAGACGCCGGCCGGTTGCCTCAAGAAATCGTTGACCGGCCGATGCACCGGCCCGTTTCTTCGCCCCAGTTTGCCTTCCACCGCACTCCGCGCGACCTCGGGCAGGCAGCTCCCGTCGCCGACGCGCGCCTCGCTTGCGTCAAACAATCGTGCAACGCAATAACCGACGCCGAATGGCCCTTCATAGCTGAGCACCTCGTGATTCTGAGAGGACATTTCAACGGCGTTGACGGCGATCAACGTTGAATCCACGACATCTTCCGAGGCCAGTTCCTGAAGATCCGGATCGATCAATGACAGCGTCGCGTAGTCACCCGTCCGGACTCGTTCGACGAACGCTTCATCAAACTCTTTTGCACGCGGTTGATACCCGCACGGAGCGTCGGGAAGCAGACTGTGGCTCATGTCGCCGCTCGCAATGACCACCGTCCGACGCCCACAGTTCTGGATCGCCTCTCGTATCGCGTCACCGGCTTTCTCCCGACTGTTCCCGCCGAATTCGCTCAACCCCAAAACTGCCGTCGGCCCGTCCCAGCCTGATCGCGTCAGAAAATACAGGGGCACAAACGCTCCATGATCGACCGGCCGTTCCGCGATTTTCCACGTCTGCAAACCGTGCCGCCGGAAAGTCTTCGCCATTTCGAAGGCAACCGGCCGGTCGTTCTTCAGCTGAATCTTGGCACCCGGTTGACCGAAGCGGCTCATGTCACCTCGCAGATACGTCCCCGAACATAGACCATAGTGAACCGGCCGACGCGGTGCATGCGGAGAAATGACAAAGATCGAATCGGGCCGGCTTTCGACAACCTCCCGCGCCAGCCGCCACATCGCGTCGACGGTGCTTCCGGCGTCGCGTTCGCGGCCTTTGCCCACTTCGGGAATCAACACCGGCGCATGCGGCATCAGCACCGCAGTCGTTATTCCGATTGTTTGTGAGGCTTTCACGCAATGTCAGTGTCCACCCGGGGATCACCCATCGGCTTAGCATAATTTGGCGGAAAACAAACGCTATTGTTTTGGACATTTGGAAAGCGGGCACATTTTGATCCAGCCGCCCGACGCTTCGCGAGGAGTGGGGCATCGGAGGTGCGCGACAGCGTCTAGACTGCGCGTGTCTTCAGCACCGCTTTTCACGGGCCGGTTAGACTGTCGGCCAAAGACCCTCCAGAGGTATGCAATCGATGGTAGTGCGAAGCCCACCCCTACTCCGAATCCTTCATCCGCCAGTGCTCGTCAAAGAATCCGGCGGCGGCGATCTTGCCCGGATACCGGGCGTTGACCGGCGTATCGATTTCGATGACCGCCCAGTCGGGAAGCTTCGGCACCTGCCGCGCGTTGTTCAGGTAATCGTATTCGCGGAAGGTAAATCCGCTGTTCAAGACCACGTAGCGATTTGGACTGAGCGGATTCGGGTGAATCAACGAAACGACATGATGCGCGGCGTCGAAAACGTCCTTGCCGGCGTGAACGTTTTCCGCAAGCCAGGCAACCGGAAAAACGTCGTTCATCTGCTTCAGGACCTGGTTGCTCTGCGGATCGCCGAACAGCACGAGATTGCTTTTCAGCATTTGGTCGCGCGATACGTCCACATCGTTCACCACCACCGCGTCGCCCCGGAACTGTTGTCGCCAGTGAGTGATTGCATGTTCCAATTCAGCGTTCGCCCAGGCACCAACTTTTTCATTCAACGGTTTGCCCGTCGGCCGGACGAAAATAAAGCTGTCCATGAACGCGTCGTCGATCGGCCCCTGCAAGCCCGGTCGTTTTCTTCCGGCGACGTCTTTGCCCGGATCGTACGTTTCCCATTTGCCATCCGTCTTGCTGAAGCTCGATTTCCAGGAGCGATCCGACATCACCGGCGATCCGGCGATCACCTGCCCGTCGAGTTCCACCCGCGGAATCCGCGTGGCGTCCAACGGACACAAACCGGACGGCATGTCGATTGTCAGATAAGTCACGTTCGTCGTGTCGATGCGAACAAGGTTGTCGTCCACGATGCGCGCATTCACCCGCGCGCGTTCCCAGTGTTCTTCCAAACCATCGACCGTGATCCAGTTCTGTTTGTTGTAACGCAACGTCCAGGTGGTGAACTTCACTTCACGCGGCAACGGATCGCGACCTTTCGCGGCGATGGCGTCGATCCGTTGATTGATGGCGACTTTCGACGCGTCGTCGTACTTGTGACCCATGCCCGCACCGATGATATGTTCGAGCGTCAGCCCCTCCTCTTTCATCGCGCGTTCCATCGCCCGGGCGGCCTGCATCTGGCGGTCAATCTCGCCGCTGTAGGCCACGGTCGGGCAGTTGAACAGGTTCACCGCGTAATCCGTCGCGTCGTAGAGATGCCACAACTTCTTCTCCCACCAGGTCGGCGTCAGCGTTTCATCCTGAAACACTTTTAAAAACTCGGGCGTCTCGGAAAACCCGGCACCCGGCGCAGCGGCGGCCCACTGTCCCGCGTTGTGAACCGCGAACTGCCAGCACGACGCGCCGCCCATCGAAAAGCCGCGGACCACCAGCCGGTTCTCATCAATCGGATACTGCGCCTTTACATTGTCGAGCGCCTCGAACAAATCGACTTCACCGGCAAACTTGTTGGCATTGCAATAGCGACCGTACAGATGGAGCACGAGGGTGTTCGCCGGAGTGAATTCACCGGGACTGGTCTGGCGCTGGTGAACGAAGTCCAGTTCGGTCAGTTTCTCGCCGCGACCATGAAACCAGAAGTCCAGTCGATGCGGCAGCCCGGGGGAAACGACAAACGAATCCGGCACGACCAGTCCGTAGGGTTGAACCGAGCCATCGATTTTTGAGCGGTATCCGCGAACGACCAGACCGGTCGTCTTGGTCCACCTCGCAATGCCATTCTGCAACCAGTTCAACCGTTCGTTGCCCTGCTCCAGCAGCTTCGTCGCAATCGCGATCTGGTTCGTGTTGTAGAACTCATCGTAACGAAGCGCCCAATCGACGGCCTTGTGAAATATCTCAACATCCGGCAACAGCGCGAGCATCGGCGAATTTTCCTCCGCACTCACGGCGAACAAATCGATCGCCGCTTTAAGTTTGTCGGTGCCGGCCCGGAGTTCCGCCTGATCCGCGTCGGGAATCGCAATTCCCGGAGGCGGGACAGGACGAACATTTTCAATGGTGTTGTCGGCGGGTCCGTCGGCAAGCGCCGGAAAACCACACGCCACAGCCAACAGGCACAACGAGAAAAAGCGGAGACGGGAATGCATGAACGTTTGTTAAGTGAACCCGCGCCGCAACGCAAGGATCAAGGCAGGGCTGAATCGGCTCGACGCGAAAGAACAAGCTCGTGCGCCACTCCTGCCATCGGGTGACAGTATTCCACCGGTGCCGAACTCTCCGCCAGGTTCTGCGCCAGCCCTCTGGCGGTTTTCCGGATGGTGGTCTCGAACCTCAAAACGAATTCAACCACCCCTCAGGTTTCCACCCTCGAAAGCTGGACAAGGGGTCCAGCACTCCAAGACGCTCTCGCGACCATGACCGAATCGTGACGGGATCGGTTCCCCTTGTTTACAAAAGCTGTTCTCTCCGGTCTCGCGGGGGCGTTTTCATCTCGTGTGGTTCCAATCAGTCGAGTCTGATCAGCCACCGCCGCTTTATGAAACCCGCTTTCTTGCGCCCGCCGTTTCTGAGTTCGTGACCTCAAAGGGAAGAATCAATACACTACAAGGCATGAGGGGGAGGGACTGGTGGAGGGAGCCCGAAGGGCGACCGGAACCAGTCCCTCCCCTTGGCGTTCGCAAAATGAAACGGACAAC
>JBDNGP010000026.1:0-5978 GCA_041689265.1 Verrucomicrobiota bacterium | reverse complement strand
TCTCGGGATGTATTCGTCCAGGGTTTCTTTGCTCATCGTGGCGGGCATTCGCCACGGTGTCCGCTATTATGAGGCAATGGAACCCATCCGCTCTTTCCCGAGATCCCGCTTCGGTGTCCTCTTCAATGAGGCAACACGCTACTCCGCCAGTTTGGCCTGGGCGGCCTGGCGGAGGTAGTAGATGAGGTCGCGCACTTCCTGGTCCGGCAACGTTTCGAGCAGTCCCTCCGGCATCATCGAGAGTTCGCCCTGCGTGATTTCAGCAATGTCCTTGCGCGGCAGCACGAGCGTTTCGTTCGCGGTGGCGATGGTCACGGACTGGTTGTCCTGATTCTTTACGATGCCGGTCATCACCCGGTCATCCTTCAGCTCGATCGTCGAGGTGCGGTATTCGTTCGGAATGACCGCGTTGGGATCAATCATGTTCAGCAGGATGTAATCAATATCCGAACGAGCGGAACCGGTGAGATCCGGGCCGACCTTGCCGCCCGAATCGAACAACGTGTGGCACTGTGCGCAAATGCGGTTGAACACAGCACGACCGCGCGGCGCATCCCCGGGCGTCGAACCTCCGGCGTAATAAATCTGTTTAAACTTCGCGATGAGCTCCTGCTTGTCCGCCGTGCTTTCGCGGAACGTCCCGTAAACCCGTTCGATCACCCGGTTCACTTCTGCGTTCTGGAGGCTCCGCAATTGCCGCAGGAGATCGGCGGTCAGTGCCTGTTTAGAAACGGTGCTGTCTTCAACGGCGGCCATCAAAGGAACGGCATACGCCGGACGCGAAGCGAGGGTGTTCAACGCATCCCGCTGTTCGGTGGTATTCAATGATCCGTAGATGGCGAGAATCGTCGTCGGCGTTCGGTCGTCACCGTAGACCGCCAGCGTCCGGATCGCATCGCCGCGCACGGCGGGATCGTTCAACAACTGTTGCAGGATGGCGGGAAGCCCGGGATCCTTGATCGAGGCCAGGGCCTTGAGCGCGTCCTGACGTTCTTCTGCGGTGGCCTCCTTGTTTTGCAAAGTTCGTTTCAAACCGGTCAACGCCTGCGGACTCCCGAATTTGAGTCCGATGGATTGCGTCAGCGAACGAATTTCCGGTGTGCTGCTTTTTGACAGCTTCGTTTCCACCGGTTCCCAACCGGACGGCATCGGAACGGTGGTCCGGCCTTCCATGGCCTGTGACATCCCGCGCAGGACGTCCAGTTGAAACTGCGTATCCTGCGAGGAGCCCAGAACGTTTACCAATTGCGGGAGAGCCGAGCCGGCGGCGTGGAGATGAACAGTCAAGGTCAGGGCCAGCAAGATGAACAGGCGAAATAGCTTCATGGATATTCGGGGAAGGGATGTTTAACCAGCCAGTTCACAATAGACTGCTTCCGACGAGGGTTGGGGAATCGCTTCGCCGTATTCGCGAAGGCCCTCAAGGTGAAACGCAATGGCAGCTTTCATTTCCAACTCGACTTCTGCCCGGCTGCCGCCTGAGGCCACACATCCCGGTATGTCGGGAGAGTAAGCCGAGCAACCTGTTTCCGTTTTTTCGATGACGATCAAATATCGGTTCATTTTAGTCCTGCCTGTTTAAGTATACTGTTCCAAGTTCCGGAGGCAAGGTCGTCGGACGCCTTTCCTGCAATGGTAACCAGGCCTGGCTTGGAAGGGTGCCGAAATTGACGGTGGCTACCCTTGGTTCTGATAATCTTCCAACCATCCGCTTCGATGAGGGAGATCGCGGTTTTGACTTGGGTTGGCATCGGGAAATTTGGGGTGAAATATCTGCATGTTGTTCATTTCGCCGCCAGACTTTCGGTGGTCATACGTCGGGTGATGTATTGGCGGAGCAGGGGGATCTTGCTGTCGGCCAGCAGCTGCAGTCCCGCGCGGGAATCGGAACCGACGACCGGTTCCATGGCATACCAGTACATCAACGGCAGATTGTGATCGGTGGCGTCTTCGCCGTGTCTGACCAGTGCGGCGAGAATCGGTTCACGCTCGTTGACCGGCAGCCGTTGCAATCCCGACGCCAGATAGAGCCGAACCAGAGGAGACGGATCAGTGGCCGCCATTTGCGCAAACTGCTTCAACTGCGCTTTTGTGGCGTGGCGGTCCTCCAGTTCCAGCTGGATGGTCCAGGCCCGCACGTATTCGTCCTTGTCCGTGATGAGCTTGCCTGCCAGATCACCGAGGCCGCCGGTCACGTTCAGCGTCCACATGGCTCGAAGGCGGTCGGGAGTTTTCGTTGTCGTGCCAATGGCGGTTTGTTCCAGAAACTTCCGCGCCTCGGCGGCAATGGCTCCCTTGCTCGCGCGCTCCATCAAGATTCGGCGGGCATGGCGCGCTTTGAATTCATTCGGCCCAATCTGCATCTGGGCAAGCTGAACATCATCTGCGGTTTGCAGATTGATCGGTGTCACGGGTTGATCGTTGTAAACGACTTTGTAGATCCGGCCGTTGCTGCGGTCGTGGCCTTCGTAGCGGGTGTGGTGGCACTGGTTGGCGTCATACCAGTCGATCATATACATCGACCCGTCCTGATCGCAAAGCATGTTGAGCACCTGTGACCAACGGTCATTAAAGTTGATAAAATCCGCGCCATGTTTGCCGACGTAACCGGAACCAACGCGCACCGGAATATCCATGTTCAGCCGCTGGCCGTGGATGTTGTTCATGAACGCCTTGCCACGATACTGCTCCGGCCAGCTGTCGCCAAGATAGATCATCAGTCCGGCGTGGGCGTGGCCGCCGCCGAGCGAGGCGCTGCTCGAACGGTCGTTGTCGTTCCATTGATTGCCGACAAAGTGTACGTGGTCGCCGTGCGTCTTGATGTCATCGTAAATGAAGGGGTTCAAGTATTGCGGTGCGCTCGGCGGAAGATATTTTTGCACCCGCTGCTTCTCCGCAGCTGTCGTGGAATAATGCTGCCCGCCCTGGCGCTGGTAACGCGCGCCTTGAATGATGTGCCAGAAGTGCGGGATCACACAGGCCTCGATGAAAGCATGACCGTATTCGTTGAAGTCGAGACCCCATGGATTGCTCGTGCCTTCCGCGAACACCTCGAACTCATGTTTGACCGGATGATAACGCCAGATCGCGGCATCCACGCGTTGACGCTCGCTCATCGGCGTGCCGGGTTTGCCGACGAACGACGGACAAAACACGCCGTGCAATCCGTAGAGCCAGCCGTCGGGCCCCCATGAAAAGGTGTTGAGCGTTTCATGCGTGTCACGAGTGAAATCCCAGCCGTCGAGCATCACCTGCGGTTTACCAGCGGGCTTGGGATCGTTCCAGTCGCTGACCGGGATGAAGAGCAGTTGCGGCGCCGCGCCAAGCCACACGCCGCCGAAACCGACCTCCATGCCGCTGACGAGATTCAGTCCTTCCATGAACACTGTTCGCTTGTCGAACTGATGGTCGCCATTGGTGTCTTCGAAAACGAGAATGCGATCCTTGCCTTCGCCTTCGGGAGCGCGCGTCGGATACGTGTAACCCTCGGCCACCCACACGCGACCGCGATCATCGAGGCAGAACGCGATCGGCTGTTGAACGTCCGGTTCGGCGGCGAAGGCGTGCATCTTAAATCCGGGCGGCATCTCGGCGGCGGCGACGGCTTCACTGGCGGTCAGTCCGGCAAACTTCACCGCGTCAATTTCCGGAACGGCCTGTTGTTTAAGTTCAGCAAGGGTCAGCTCGTTCGGATAATTCGGGTGCTCGGCGAAGAAGCGAAAGTTGTCGAAATTCACATGGCCCCAATGGCCGTCGTGCTTGTCGGTGATCCGGATGAAAACGTCCTTGCCGACATGTTCCTTCAAATCGACGACGACCGGGCGCATCGTTTCGGATTCATCCCCGTGCGCCGCGACGATCGTCTTGCCGGTGTCGGCGCGGACGAGTTCGACCTGCGTCGTTTCGTAAGGGCCTCCCGCCACCAGAAAACTCGCCCAAGGATGCGACACTTTGAAGTCCACAGAAGTCAGCACCCCCATCGGCTTGTCACCGGCGATCTCAAACGTGCCGATCCAATACTGGCCGTCGTGATTGCTCTTCATGTCTGCGCGACGCGGCGTCACGGTGTCGCCCTTGATTGGTTGTTTGTCGAAGGCGTTGCCCTCGGCGGTCCAATCGCGTAGTGAACCGTCTTCAAATCCAAGATTCAATTCGCGTCCGCCATTCGCCGTCGGCAGGAAACCTTTCATCGCGGTGTCCTTCGGCTTCACGTAAGGCTTGGGTTGCGCGGCTTTCCACTCGGCTTCGGAAACTTTTTTGACCGTGTGTGAAGTAAAGAAAGTGCCCTTCTTGTTGCCGACCACGATCTCGGGATAACCGTCGCCATTGATGTCCTTCGCGACGACCTGTGTGCCGACGCCGGAGTTGTCATCGATCAGATGGGGCACCCAGTCCACGCTGCCGTCACTCCCTCGCACGAGCTTGAACCAGTAAAGCACCGCCGGGGCGTTCGGGTCCGGATCACCGTGTGCGCCGTGTGCCCAGAAACGTTTGCCGGTGACGATGTCCTTAACGCCGTCGCCATCCATGTCCACGAGATCCACCGCGTGCAACTGCGAGAACGCGACACCGTATTTGTTCTCGTCGAGCTCCTTGTTCATGAAGGTGTGCTCGTTGAATACCAGCTGGCCGCTTTCACTGATCTGCTCGTACCAGGCGAGACCGTAACCGTGCGCGGCGAGTGCGGTGATGACATCGTTCTTTCCGTCGCCGTTTACGTCATAGACGAACATCTGTGAACCGCCACCCGGGCTGAACATGAATTCGTGAAACGGCCAGACCGGGTCGCCGGACAGCGATGCGGGCTGCTCCCACCAGCCGCCTTTTTCCAATAGATCCGTCCGGCCGTCGCCATTCACATCGCCGTAACCCATGCCGTGGGTGAACATGTGATAGTTGTTGTTCGGAGAAATCGAATGCCAGACGAAGGGTGCCGTCGGATTGGCCTGATCGGGCACGGCGTAACCAAAGAACCCTTTCGAGTTGCTGACGATCTCCGGTTTCCCGTCGCCGGTGATGTCGATGAAGTTCGGCGATTCATTGTCGGTGACGTCCAGCGCCAGATGCTTTTTCCATGGACCGGTCTTGCCCTGCGGGTTTTCAAACCAGTTGGAGGCCTGGCCGGGAAAACCTAGGATCAAGATGTCATCCCAGCCGTCACCGTTGAAATCGTGGGAGAAGGCGAAGAAATTGTCCGAGTAGGCGTTGTTCTTTCCGAGGCCGCCTTCAAAACCCGGGATCTCCGTTTCGCTGCCGTCGTCGTTCTTGAGTTTGAACGTGACGGTGGCCGGGTAGTATTCATGACGCTGTTTGAAGTCCGGTCCCGCGTACCAGTACGGTCCGGAGACGATGTCCATTTTACCGTCCTTGTTGAAATCGCCGAAGTTCGCGCCCTCGCTCCAGAAATGATTGTCGAGCTGGGTGGTGTCAAAGTGGTGAAGTTTAAAATCCTGCGCAGCCTGGACGGTCAGGACCGACAGCAAGAGCGAGGCGACAAGCGGGGTTTTCATGTTCGTGAGTGTGTTGGGTACGGTCGTTTCGGTCAAGAATTTGGCTGAGCGGATTGGATGGAACAGTCGAATTGGAAATTCGATTATTCTTGAGGGAAATTGCCAAACCCCACCAACGGCTGCCGATGGTCGCCCAACTGCAACGTCGGCATCCCGGCCAGTCCGGGCCCGGCAACGGCCGACCGTGGTGCTGGAAATGAAACAGTCGGGCAACCGCAATCCCGGTGACGACTACCACATGGTCTGGACCGGGCCGGCGGGGCGGGACTGCCGGTTGGTCATACCGGGGAGCATACGAGTCCCCGCGTGTTGTGTGAGGCGTCGGCTAAACAAAAGTAGCAGTGCTTCCAGCCTGTCATCGGATGGTTCCCGGTAAATCAGTAAACAGAAATCAGTAGGTCGGACATCGGAAAAAGTGAATCACTAGTCGGTGGGCTCCGAATAGCCGGGGACTCTCGATTGCAAATT
>JBDNGP010000025.1:0-22450 GCA_041689265.1 Verrucomicrobiota bacterium | reverse complement strand
ATCACATCACCAACGCGGTGACCGAAGGGTTGAACTCTAAGATTCAAAGTATCAAAGCCGCCGCCCCAGGCTTCCGCAGCTTCCGCAATTACCGGATTCGCATCCTGTTCTTCTGCGGAAAGCTCACCCTCTACCCACTATAAACCTTGAAGAACCAAAAAAAAGGGAATCGACAACAACAGGAGCCCAACCCCAATGACCACCGTGGCGCCAAATGCAATTCTTCGTCCCGTGCGTGACAATGACCTTTTCATCGATTCGTTTGGACATTGCTATATCGAAATCATCACACGAGCAACACGGATTCATCAAGGGGCGAGCCAACGTAATCACGATTTGAAATTCGGAATGCTCTGAACCGGCGAATCTGGAGGAAAGGCATCCCGCCAAGCTCCGTTGCGGTCACAAAAGCGGGACCCAGTTCCGAGCAGCCAACGGTGAATGGTCAGCACCGGTCGTAAGCTTCGGCACCGGCGACAGGCTGCAAGCCTGTCCTACCTTGGGGCGACCAACTCGCTGACCTACTCCCAGCCCGATGTTTCCATAGAAACAGGCTTCAACTCGCTCGGGTTAACCACCACGTGTTTGATGCGTTGGCGTTTCCAGGTGTAGGTGATGTGGACCTTGCCGTCGGAGGACTGGATCACTGCCGGGTACGAATATTCGCCCGGCTCGTTCTCCAGAACGAGAGCGGCCTCCCATGTTTTGCCGTCCTTGGAAATAGCGACGTTCAACGGGCTGCGGCGTCCGCCCCATTGGTTGCCCTTTTTTCCCACGTGATTGTAAACGAGAAGCGCGCGTCCGTCCTGCAACACCACACCGTCAATTCCGCTGTTGGGATTCGGCAGGTTGGTCGCCTCCATCTTGGTCCAGCTTTTCCAGTCGTCCTGCATCCAGTTCGAGGAAACGACGGACTCGCGGGTGCGATTAAGAATCTGGACGCGACCGTCCGGCCACTTCAGAATCGTGGGTTGGATCGCGCCGAACTCCTTCTTTGAATTAAGCGGGCCGGACTTCTCCCACGTCTGGCCGAGATCGCGTGAGCCTTCCATGTGAACAATCCAGCCGTCGTCCTCCGTGCTGGAACCGCTCAACAACAGATCGCCGATCATCACCGGTTTGTTTCGAATCGGACCCGCGATGGCTTCCGACAAACGTCGTCGGTGATCCCAGGTCTTGCCGCCATCGGAAGAGAGGATCACCTCGCCCCACCAGGTGCTCGGGCTGGGGCCGGTCTTGAAGAACAACAACAGCGGGCCGGACGGCACCTGAAACAAAACGGGATTCCATGTGGGATACCGTTTGCCGTCGGGTTGAACGCCGTTGGCAACTTCCGTCGGCACAGTCCATTTTCCATCAACGTGCCGGGAAACCCAGATGCCGACGTCGGGATTCTTTTCCTCCGTGCCGCCGAACCAGGAGGCAATCAATGTTCCGTCGGATGCCTGTTCGATGGTGGAGGCGTGGCACTCGGGGAACGGTGCCTCTTCGTAGATGAACTCGGCACTCACGAAGCCGGGTTGGTTGGACAATTCTTCAGCGACCGCCATCGGTTGAATAGCTGTGGCGGTCATTGCCCCGGCGACCATTACCTGACAGATCCATTTCATAATACGAAGTTGTGTGCCTATTTTGGCGAGGTCACACCCGGCCAGCCGTCTGTACGGAAT
The DNA here is from genome assembly GCA_041689265.1 of Verrucomicrobiota bacterium. Lineage (GTDB taxonomy): Bacteria > Verrucomicrobiota > Verrucomicrobiia > Limisphaerales > RI-55 > JBDNGP01. The sequence continues at coordinate 20,780 of JBDNGP010000025.1, read as the reverse complement.
GGAGAAGCCGGAAGCCCCGCGCTGTTGTAGAGATTCACGATCGGATAGTCCGCCCAGCCATAGCGCACGGCGACCGGTTTTGGCACTTCCGAACTGCTGACCACTATGGAGCGTCCGACGATCTTTGCATCCGCCCAATGAAACTTTTTGTCCGCACCAGCGATAGCAAAACCAGTCAGCTGGCTCCCATCACCGAACACCATCTCAATGCCGCTGCCGAAGCTCGAAAACAACGGGCCGTCCGGTGTGTTCGGGCTCACCGGTTTGTCGGGTTCAAACGTAGCGATCTCGATCACTTCAGCTCCCTGCCCGGCGGCCAAACCTTTGCCCGCGTTGTTGAAGGTGACGACAGCCTTGCCGTTCTTGAACTTCACGTTCTTGTATGTCGGTCCGCTGCTGAGCTGGTCTTTTTTATTATAGGCGACAAACTCTGCGGCCAGCGCCAGACGTTGGCCGACCGGTTCCTTTCGCGTGGGGTGAATGTCGTCCTTGTCGCCCAGATCGGTGATCACCGCCATGCCGGTGTTCGGCAGGACTTCCAGCGTGAGGCTCTGGGCCTCGCGAAGTTCGGCCCAATCACTTTCAACCGGTTCGGCGGCGATCTCCGCCAGAGCGCGTTTCTGATTCTTGTCCCACGGAGCGAGCTGAACGAAGAGGAACGGAAAGTCGCCCTGGCCCCAGTCGCGACGCCAGTTCTTGATCATGTCGGGAAACAACGTCCGGTACTGGTGCGCACGTCCGGCATTCGATTCGCCCTGATACCAGATTGCTCCCTTGAAGGCATACGGAATCAGTGGTGCAATCATTCCGTTGTAGAGTTCGCTGGGTTTCCAGTCGAGACCGCGCGGCGCTTCTTTCGTGAATTCAACACCCTTCACTTCGGCCTCGCGTTTCTCCTTCTGATAAAGCTCATTGGCGTGCTGGTAGTTCTCCACGATGTCCTTCTTGTAACCGGAATTGCCCGCGAGCACGTCGTCGCTTATCCACACCTCGGCAGGTGATCCGCCCCATGACGTATGAATCAATCCGACTGGAACGCCCTGGGCCTTTTCGACGTCGCGCCCGAAATAGTACGCCACCGCAGAAAAGCCCTTCACCGTTTCAGGAGCACTGTAGGTCCACTTCGCATCGACATCCGTTACCGGCGCGTCTTTCTTTACTCGCGGAACGTAGAACAACCGCAGCGTCTTGCTATCGGCTTCGGCAATGTCCTTCTCGGAATTGGCTGACCGGGCCATCTCCCACTGCATGTTCGACTGACCGCTTGCGATCCAGACTTCGCCGACCACCACGTCTTGCACTTCCAGCGTGTTGTTGCCTTTGACGGTCAGCACGGAACCGATGCTGGTTCCCTTGAGCGGTGCGAGCTTGACCATCCATTTTCCATCCTTGGCCTTCGTCGTTTTGGTTTGTCCGGCGAACTGGACGGTGACTTCCTCGCCATTATCCGCCCAACCCCAGACCGGCACTTCCATGCCGCGCTGGAGAACGGTGTGATCTGTAAACAAAGCGGGCAACTGGACGTCCGCTTGAACCGAACCGACCGAGAGAAAGCCGACGGCTATCGTTGAAATGAAAATATTGGAGACGGCAGTGCCTCCCGAAGAAGTGGATCGCAAGAGGTTCATTCCGGAATAGTGCCCAAGCACGGCCAGCGGTCAAACCCCGATTTACCTTACCTGGATATATGATTCTCCAAAACTACTAGCGGAAGCCGTATTCCAGAACAAAATACTGCGGGTTCAATTCGGCCATCGGCCCCTTCAATTTCGCCAGTTCAGCAGCCGGACCGTGAACTTCGAGACGAATAATCTCGGAAATCGTCAGCGCCTCGCCGATGAGCGCACCGACATTATCCAGGTGAGCGAGCAGGCCGTCGGCATCTGCGTAGCATTCACGGCAGTGCGCCAGTTCTCCGTCGAACGAGAAACCATAGAACAGAACATTCTCCTCGGGCTGAGTCTTCGCGACAAACCGTTCGCAGAGAGCCTTGAACACATCAAGTTTGCCGGCGGCAACTTTGAAGTAGGGAACGATGGAACAGGCAGTGTCGTTGGTGGCCATGCTGTTAGTCTGTATGAAAGGGTGTCAATTGTGTGGGCGAACCATAAATAACCAGACCGTCACATTCGAGCTAATTTTCACCGTCACCCACCGCCCGCCACACCACGATGCAGTTCGACAAACGGCGGGATCGGGCAGTCCAGCGCGTCAGCGACCGCGCGCAGCAACTCGGCTTCCCTGGCCTGAATCTGGCCGTCGCTGGCGACTGCGATCGCCGCCGCTTCCAACAATCGTTTCTTGATCATCGGCGCTGCCTGGGCCATCCGATCAAGCGCGGCATCGGCGTGATGAAGCGTGGAATCTTCTGCGGCCGCCATTGCCGGTTCAAACACGGCCGATTGCAACGAAGCCATCGCAGCCGAATACGCGCGGGCGGCCTCGGCTTCGGATCGACTGCCGACCCGCGCCATCAAGGAGAGCACCACCGCAAACTCGTTCATCAACGCATTGACCGAATAATACTGCGTCACCTGCCGGGGCTGCGGCTCAAAAATCGGGCTCAGGTGACGCTGAATACACCGCTGCAACGCGTATTCAAACAGGTCCACCTGCCGGTCCGCTTCGATCAGCAGCTTCGTGAGTTTCCTAAATTCGACGTATTCCTCCATCGTGAGTTCGCGTAGCGCGGAGATGCCAATCTCGACCAGCGGAAATCTGGCGGACGGTTCCTGCCCCGACGTCATTCCCGCCATCTCCATCGTCAGCTCGCGAATCTGACGGGAACCGTTTTGCTCCAGCAGCCCGAGTTGTTTTTGGATCACGGCCGGCTCCCGGCTCAGCAGCAGCGAATACACTACCGCCGCGACGCGTTGTGGATCGTGGATGGCATCAGAAAGTTCCGGATCAAGCGACGTCCGCCAGGCGGTCGCGGCTTCGAGATGTATCGGCTGGGGTTGGCCCGCCGAGCGAATCGCATCGCGAACGGGAACGCTGCGACGACGGACTGTCGTATCGTTCGACATCGCGTGAACTGCCGGACCGCCACCAAAATTGCTGACCCCGGCAGCGCCGCCCCCGAGCGATGGCACACGCTGGAACTTGCCGTCAAAGCTCGGATCGATCGCGCGGATTCGCTGTTCCAAAGGCGGATGCGTCGCCATCCAGCTCATCCAGTTTGAAGCCATGCCTTCACCGAAAAACATGTGGCTCATTTCCTCGGCGTGCGGGTTGGCGAGTTTGGACCCGGCGGAGAGCCCGCCAATCTTCTTCAACGCACCGGCAATGCCGGACGGGTTGCGGGTGAATTGAACGGCCGACGCGTCCGCGAGAAATTCGCGCTGGCGCGACACCGCGCTTTGAATCAAGCGACCGAAGAAGACACCGGCGGAACCGATCACGATCAATGCGAGGCCGAGCAGCGGCAGGAAGTTACCGCCCTGATTGTCCTTCGCGCCGACCCGATACGAACGCGCGTAACCCGTGTGAAGAATCACGCGACCGATCACGGCAATGCAGAGGATGCCGAAGATCACGCCCATCAACTTGATGTTGAGCCGCATGTCCCCGTTCAGGATGTGACTGAACTCGTGCGCGATCACTCCCTGCAATTCGTCGCGGTTAAGAATCTTCATGCACCCCTTCGTCACGCCGATCACCGCATCGTGCGGATCGTGACCGGCGGCGAACGCGTTGATGCCGTCCTCGTCCGCCATCAGATACACCGGCGGCACGGCGACGCCCGAAGCGAGAGCCATTTCCTCCACAATGTTCAGCAGCTTGCGCTCGTCCGGATCCTGCGTGTTGGGGTGAAGACGTTTGCCACCCATCATTTCGGCGACTGCGGATCCGCCTTTCCGCAGAGCGACCGTTTTGCTGGCGCTGCCAAGGAAGATCACCGCGCTTGTAATTCCCGCGACCCAGAGAAACATCTCCGCGTTCCACAGATCGGCGACTTGCACGCCGTCGTCGAACCGGCCACGGAGAAAAATCCCGACCATGACGAGATAAATCCCGAGCACGATGAACGCGACGGCCAGACCAAAATAGAGGACCAGCCACTTGGTCTTGTGGCGGGCCGCGTCCTGTCGTTCAAAGAAGTCCATGTGGATAAGGACGGGCGACATTTCTGTCGCCTGTTGATAATTCTAAAAACGGGAGGGTAACCGCAGATGCACACGAATGCACACAGATGGAGATGCGGCCAGAGAGAGGCGACCGTCGTGTGCTTCTGTGTTTTCCATTCCCGATCGCACGGCAATTAGCGGATTAGTTTGGCGATATCGGGCTCGTCAGAACTGAACTTTTGGAGCCGCTTTCTCGGCTTCGTCGGTGATCTGAAACATTTCTGCCGGACCGAAGTTGAACATGCCTGCCACGATGTTGCTCGGAAACATTTCGCGTTTGGTGTTGTAAACCATCACCGAATCGTTGAACGACTGACGGGCGAACGAGACCTTGTTTTCCGTCGACGTCAGTTCCTCCATCAACTGCGACATCGTCTGATTCGCCTTGAGATCGGGGTAGGCCTCGGACAGCGCAAACAGTTTGCCGAGCGTGCCGGTCAAGGCGGCTTCCGCGCCCATGAGTTTCTTCATCGCGTCCGGATCGCCGGGATTCGCGGCGGCGAGGGAACCGGCGGAAGCGGCGGAGTTGCGGGCCTGAATGACGGCTTCAAGCGTTCCCGCCTCGTGTTTCATGTAGCCCTTGGCCGTCTCGACGAGATTGGGGATGAGGTCGTAACGCCGCTTCAACTGCACGTCGATCTGGGCGAACGCGTTTTTAAAACGGTTGCGCAGCGCGACCAGGCCGTTGTATGCGCCCATGACATACAACCCGAGAACAACAACCGCGACAACGATGATACCGACGAAGATGAGTAATACTGGGGTCATAGTTTTTCTTTCTTTAAGTTTCCCGGACCGTAACGACCAACTGACCTTGTACAAATTACTTTTCCGGCGCGAGTTTATAAACTGGCTCGGTCGAGCACATCCGTGATTCTTTCGCCCGCTCCAACCGGAGTTCCTTTCGCCAACGCCGGGACAAATCCGCCATCCGCCCATTTCCGCAAACGGTAGAGCGTTGCAAACCGAAAATCCGGAGCCGCCCCGCCCTGCCCCAGCGCCACTTCGCAACCGCGCCGCACGTTGTCCTGCATCCACGCCGGGACGAGCAGGTGGTAAGGATTCCGTTTCACCTCTCCGACGTGAAACGAAAGCGCCGCCAGCAGGTCGCCGAGATCTTCCACGCTCGTTTCCACCATCAGATTTGGATCCCACATTGCGCCCCAGAATTCCGTCTCAACGGTGAAACACGAGAAATCAGGGCCGAGTGTTTTCAACGCGTCCACCACCAGATGATGCGTTCCGATGTGCGAGCTGTTCCAGTCGCGGTCGTGAGGAAACAAAATCGAATGCGGTTTCTGTTCCCGCAAAATACCGGCAACAATCTCGACGGACCTCCGCCAGTTCTCCGGATCGTTCTCGCGCCCGGTCGGATTGACTTTTTCCAATCCGCCCGGCGCGGTCTGCAATAGATCAAAGCCGATGAAGTCACAGGCATTCTTCAACTCCTCAAGCCGTCCGGCCTGTCGTGCCTTGTTGCTGCCCTGCGTCACCGCCACGTTGATCACGCGGAATCCGGATTCACGCATCATTCTCAGTGCGATCCCGCCGATAATGACTTCGTCATCCGGATGCGGTGAAAATATCAGGATGCGCGGTGCGTCAGCGGCAATCCGTGGTTTCTCAAGCGGAGCCAATCCGCCCAGCGGAAATGAGCGGCCTCCATCGAATTCCGCGACCAGCCGTTTCACATATTCCAGATAGGAGTTCATTTGGCGGGACAGTATCGACGGGTGCCTTTCGACTCCAGCGGGAAAACCGCCACGCCGATGTTTTAGGAATCGCCAGCCAGACCCGTTCGGCTAGGATCAAGTGCGATGAACACCCCCATCGATGAAGACAAGATTGGTCAGGACCGCCGGGACCAGATGCTAAAACTGGTCAGCAAGGGGTTTTACAAAGAGCTCGTAAACTACGGCGTCAAGAGCGAGGAAATCATTCGTGTGGCGTCGCATCTCCTCGACAATCTGATCAACCAGCGGACAGCGAAAGGGGAGGCCGCAGAATTCTACGACACCCTGTTTACATTGAACGATATCGTCGACCAATGGAACGACTCCCAACAAATAGCCGTTCACAACGTGTCGCTGCGGCCGTTGGATTCAAGCCTCATGGAAAACATTGTCGACTGGCTGGGTCGGCCGGGTGTGAGCGAACTGTTTGTGCCACCGTTTCCCAAAGCGGAAGCGGACCTGCGGGCGCACCTACTAGAAACACCGTCCAATCGCTACTTCGCGATTCACTGCGACGGCCAGGCGGTGGGCATTGTTGGCGGCGAAAACATTGATGTGGCCAACGGGAAGATGGAGATGAAGAAACTGGTCGGTGACTCGGATTCCAGGGGCAAGGGCGTCGGCAAGAAGGCGACCTTCGCTTTTCTCTATTACGCGTTCAGGATTCTCAAAACCCACAAGGTTTACGTCCACTCCCGCGACATCAACATCCGCAATATCAATCTCAACAGCAGGTTCGGCTTCATTCTGGAAGGCATCTTTCTCGAGGATCTCCGCGTCGACAAAACTCATCAGGACGTCGTGAGGATGGCGCTGTTTGAATCGTTCTGGACAGAGATCTTCTCGCCGAACTGAACTTCGGGAGAAGAATTTCACCCATAGGGACTGACCGGCACCAATCGTCGACGCAGACGGTCCGAATGGGGTCAATTCCATCACGATTTCAAAGTACGGGCCCCGTCGGCCCGATACCGTCGGGAGTTGGAGGAAAGGGGGCTCGCTCGCCGGTTCCAAAAAAAATCATTCAATTATTGCCAAATTCCCACAATCAAGTAGCAGTAGCGCTCCGTTTTTTTAACACGGGCCCGGACAACAACTGAAATCGCAGCATGAAAGACCTAACGCTCTATAGAAATATCGGCATTTTTGCACACGTCGACGCCGGTAAGACCACAACGACCGAACGCATCCTGAAGCTCACCGGCAAGATCCACAAGATTGGCGAAGTTCACGACGGCGCTACCACCACGGACTTCATGGACCAGGAACGGGAGCGGGGCATCACCATTCAGTCTGCCGCCACGTCGTGCTTCTGGAAGGGGCACCAGTTCAACATCATTGACACCCCGGGCCACGTTGATTTCACGATCGAAGTTTATCGTTCGCTCAAGGTGCTCGACGGCGGTGTCGGCGTGTTCTGCGGATCGGGAGGTGTGGAGCCCCAGTCGGAAACGAACTGGCGTTACGCAAACGAATCAGGGGTCGCACGTATCATTTACGTGAACAAGATGGACCGCATCGGGGCGAACTTCTATAGCGTGATCGATCAGACGAAGAAAATTCTGGCCGCAAAACCCCTGGTCATGGTTTTGCCCATTGGTGAAGAAGAGAAGTTTGCCGGCGTCGTCGATCTGCTGACCCGCAAGGCATGGGTGTGGGATGCCACCGGCCTTCCCGAAAATTACGAGATCAAGGACGTTCCGGAGGACATGAAGGAAAAGGTTGAGAAGTACCGGGCCGAGCTGATCGAGACCGCCGTCGAGCAAGATGACGCGGTCATGGAAAAATACCTCGAAGGCGTGGAACCGGATATTGCTACGATCAAAAAGTGTATTCGCAAGGGCACGATCAAGCTGGATTTCTTCCCGGCCTACTGCGGTTCTTCATTCAAGAACAAGGGTGTGCAGAACATTCTGGACGCCGTTGTGGACTATCTTCCGAACCCGATGGAAGTCGAACCCCAGCCGGAAGTGGACCTCGAAGGCAATGAAACCGGCAAGTTTGCAATCGTCGACCCCAACGGGCCGTTGCGCGCACTGGCCTTCAAGATCATGGATGACCAGTATGGTGCGCTGACCTTTATTCGCGTGTATTCGGGCACGCTAAACCGTGGCGAGAACGTTCTCAACACGTTCACTGGAAAAGAGGAACGTGCCGGTCGAATGGTCGAAATGCACGCGGACTCCCGCAACGAAATCAATACCGCCCAAGCGGGCGACATCATCGCCTTGGTCGGCTTGAAGAACACCTATACCGGCCACACACTTTGTGACCCGGATAATCCTGCAACACTCGAACCGATGGTGTTTCCCGATCCGGTCATCTCGATGTCGATCACTTGCACGGACAAGACTGCGGTCGACAAATTGAGCGTCGCACTCGGAAAAATGGTGAAAGAGGATCCGTCGTTCCGCGTGGAAACGGATCAGGAAAGCAGCGAGACCATTCTCAAAGGAATGGGTGAACTTCACCTGGACATCAAAGTCGATATTCTGCGCCGTACTCACAAGGTTGCTGTCGAAGTCGGCAAACCTCAAGTCGCCTACCGCGAAGCAATCACTAAAACGATCGAAGACAGCTATACTCACAAAAAGCAGTCGGGTGGTTCCGGTCAATTCGCGAAGCTCGAGTACAGGATTGAGCCGCTCGAACGCGGTTCCGGGATTCAGTTCGAATCGAAAGTATCCGGCGGTAACGTGCCCCGTGAGTATTGGCCTGCTGTTGAAAAGGGTTTCAGAACCTCGGTCGTTGCCGGTGTGCTGGCAAAATACCCTTTGATCGACGTCAAGTTTACGCTGCTTGACGGTGGATTCCACGCGGTCGATTCCTCGGCCATGGCGTTCGAAATCGCCACACGCGCGGCTTACCGGCAATCCATTCCGAAGGCCGGTCCGCAGATACTTGAACCCATCATGCGGGTCGACGTATTCATGCCGGAAGCCAACGTCGGTGACGTCATCGGTGACTTGAGCCGTCGGCGCGGAATGATCAAGAGCCAGGAAAAAACACCGACCGGCTCGAAGATCAAGGCCGAATGTCCGCTGAGCGACATGTTCGGCTACATCGGCGATTTGCGTTCGATGACATCAGGTCGTGGTCAGTACTCCATGGAGTTCTCCCACTACGCGCCCTGCCCGAACAATATTTCGGAAGCGATCATCGCTGGTAAACGCTAATCCAAACTAACGAAAAATTGCGCAGCGCTGCGGACGATGTTCCGCAGCGCTTTTTCTGTATTCAACCCGCGATTTTGAACCCGGATCGCCCTGTGCGCTGAAGAATCTCGCGTTGGTGCGCTTGACCAAGTGCGCGAATGACGGTTTCCTCCCAACAAGCTTCATGGGCAACACAGACAATAAATCGCTGGACTCCCTCCGTATCGACCGCAGCCAGAATCGTCGGGCCTCGCGCTGGCCTTGGATTCTCGTATTGTTGCTGCTCGTGGCGGGGGCGGGTTACTTCCTGCGATCACAGAACCGACCGATAGCGGTCGAGACCGTAACCGTTATTGAACGGCCGGCAAACAACAACGGCGCTTCAGCCAGCGTGGCAACTGTCCTCAACGCCTCCGGCTACGTGAACGCCCGTCGCCAGGCCACGGTTTCATCGAAAACCACGGGCAAGATCGTCGAAGTCATGATTGAGGAAGGCATGCGGGTTTCTGAAGGCGACGTCCTTGCCAAACTGGACGCGTCCAATCTCAACACCAGCTTCCGGCTCGCCGCGGCGCAGCTGGAATCATCCAAATCCGCACTCACCGAAACACAGGTTCGCCGTGAGCAGGCGCAACGCGAGTTCAACCGCGTCCAGCAACTGGTTGCCGAGAAAGTCGCCAGCGCTTCGGACTACGATTTAGCCGAAGCGGAGGTGAAGTCACTCGAAGCCCGCTTGAGCCGACAGCAGGCCGAAGTAGCCGTCGCCCAACGGCAGATCGAATTCTACCAACAGCAACTTGAGGACTTGATCATTCGGGCTCCGTTTACGGGCGTTGTCGTTTCCAAGGACGCGCAGCCCGGTGAGATGATTTCGCCGGTTTCCGCAGGCGGTGGCTTCACGCGCACCGGGATCTGCACACTCGTCGACATGACGTCGCTGGAGATCGAGATCGACGTCAACGAAGCCTACATCAACCGGGTGAAAGCCGATCAACCAGTGACCGCCACGCTCGATGCCTATCCGAACTGGAAGATCCCCGGACACGTCATCGCCATCATCCCAACCGCCGACCGCCAGAAAGCGACGGTAAAAGTCCGGATCGCATTTGAGGAACTCGATGATCGCATCCTCCCGGACATGGGCGTGAAAGTCGCATTTCAGGAATCCGAACCAAACTCTACAACAGCCCTCCCGGGCGCACGTCGGCTCGTGATCCCCGCCAGCGCCGTTCACAGTGAAAACGGAACCGACTTCGCCTGGATACTTTCGGATGGCAAAATCGTCAGGCGGAAGATTAGTGTCGGAGCACGGGAGAGCGATACAGTGATCGTCGATTCTGGGATTGCCGCCGACGAAGAAGTCGTCGTTGGCCAACACGAAAAACTTCAGGAAGGACAGCGGGCCACGAATTCAAAACCATGAGCAACTCCAACACCTCATCGTCAGTCGTTCGCGTGAACGGCGTTTCAAAGAATTTCAAGCGCGGCACGGAAACGATTCATGTGCTCGAGAACCTCGATCTGGAAGTTCAACAAGGTGAGTTCCTCGCATTGATGGGTCCGTCGGGTTCCGGAAAAAGCACCCTGCTCAACCTCATCGGTGGACTCGATCGCCCCACTGAAGGCACCATCACCGTCGCCGGAGAACGCATCGACACCTTGCCGGATCGTAAATTGACCAACTGGCGGGCGCGCCATATCGGACTCGTGTTTCAGTTCTATAATCTGTTGCCCGTACTCACCGCCGAGCGAAACGTCGAACTCCCGTTGCTGCTCACCCAACTGAGCCGGTCGGAGCGCAAGCAACACGTTGAAACAGCGCTAAACATCGTCGGCCTTGACCATCGAACGCATCACTACCCACGCACGATGTCAGGTGGCGAACAACAGCGCGTTGGCATCGCCCGGGCGATTGTGACCGATCCCACCCTGCTCCTCTGCGACGAGCCGACGGGCGATCTAGATCGCAAGTCCGGTGATGACGTGTTGAACCTGTTGCAGCGACTCAGCAGCGAACACGGCAAGACGATCATCATGGTCACCCATGATCCGCACGCTTCCGCACGGGCGACTCGCGTCGTCCACCTAGACAAGGGCAGACTGAGCAATCAACCCACAGATTAATCCGCTGATTCGTCCGCAATGAAATACCTTCATCTCATAGCATCGAATCTGAAGCGTCACAAACTGAGAACCGCGTTGACGGTCTTGACCATCTTTATCGCGTTCCTCCTGTTTGGCTACTTGTCGGCGATCGAGAGAGCCATCAATGTCGGCGTGACACTCGCGGGTCAGGATCGGTTGATCGTTCGCCACAAGGTTTCCATCATTCAATTGCTTCCAATCAGCTATCAAAACCGCATCGCCCGGATATCCGGCGTGGATGCCGTGGTGCATTCGACGTGGTTTGGCGGCATTTACAAAGAGCCAAAGAATTTCTTTCCAAAAATGCCCGTCGAGCCCGAAAGCTTTCTGGAGATCTTTCCTGAGTTTCAGCTGACCGACGAAGAGATCGCGCGCTGGAAGACCACACGGACCGGAGCAATCATCGGTGAAAAACTTGCCCGTCAGTATGATTTCAAGATTGGCGACCGCGTGCCGATCATCGGTAATATCTGGATGAAAAAGGGGAGCGATTCACAGTGGGAATTCGACATCGTCGGGATCTACACCGGTGCCGACAAGAACACGGACACCACGCAAATGTTCTTTCGCTACGACTACTTCGACGAGTCGCGTGCGGGAGGCGAAGGCGAGATCGGCTGGTACACGGTTCGGGTTGCCAACCCGGACAAGGCTGCGGAAGTTGCCGCCGCCATCGACAAGGAATTTGCCAACTCTCCCGCCGAAACGAAATCTGAAGCCGAGGGCGCGTTCATTGCGGGATTCGCCAAACAGATTGGTGACATAGGCGCCATCATGATCGCGGTCGTCAGTGCGGTGTTCTTCACCATTCTGCTGGTGGCGGGCAACACCATGGCCCAAACGGTTCGGGAACGTACCGAGGAGATTGGTGTCCTGAAGGCGCTGGGTTTCAGCAGCACCTCGGTTCTTCTGATGGTCCTTGCCGAGTCCTGCCTGATTGCGTCACTCGGCGGATTCCTCGGTCTCGGACTGGCGTTTGGACTCATCTCGTCCGGCATCCCGTCGATTTCTGCGTTGCCAGTATTTTACCTCCCGATAGACCGGCTGATTGTCGGAATCGTCATCGTGTTCATTCTCGGTATCCTGACCGGCATCATTCCCGCAATTCAAGCGATGCGCCTGCAGATTTCTGAAGCCCTCCGGAAAAACTGATTATGAACTGGATCAGTCAATCACTCGCGATTCTCAAATTCAACCTCCTGAGTCTCCCCTCCCGAAAAGGATCCGTGGCGGCGAGCATCGTTGGGATTGCCGGTGTGGTGGCGGTTCTGGTCGGCGTCCTTTCGATCGCCTACGGATTCCGCGCCGCCATGACCAACGCCGGTGCGGATGACGTGGCTCTCATCCTCCGAAGCGGTGCGGATACGGAAATGGTCAGCGGCCTTTCCCTGGATGACACGCGCATTATCTCCGACGCACCCGGGCTTGCCCGTGACGCGTTGGGACCCCGGGCAGCTTCGGAACTGTTCGTGATTATCAACCTTCCCAAACGTTCGACGGGCACGGATGCAAACGTGCCTTTGCGCGGTGTCAGCGATGCATCGTTCGTCGTCCGGGGAAACGTCGATGTTGTCGAAGGACGGCAGTTTGAACCCGGCAAGAATGAGATCATGATCGGCCAAGGCGCAGCGATCGCCTTCGCTGGATTGGAAGTGGGAAATCATATCACGGTCGGCGCAAACGAATGGGAAATCGTCGGTCGATTTACGGCGGACGGGGGCATTTCCGAATCAGAGATCTGGACCGATGCTGCGGTTCTGCAATCCGCTTACCGCCGTGGGAGCTCGTATCAATCCGTCCTCGCACAACTGCAATCGCCCGGCGCACTAGATCAGTTCAGCAAAGCCATCGCAGATGATCCAAGACTCAATGTGAAGGTTATCCGGCAGTCCGAATACTACGCCTCGCAATCAAGCACCACGACGGCGTTGATCACAACGCTCGGAACTCTGATCGCGTCACTGATGGCCGTAGGTGCCGTTTTCGGCGCGCTGAATACAATGTATTCAGCCGTCGCATCGCGGACGAGGGAGATTGCCACACTGAGGGCGTTGGGATTTGGTTCCAGGCCGATTGTCGTGTCCGTGCTGGTTGAATCGCTTCTTCTCGCGTTGGTGGGTGGAGCGATTGGCGGAATCTGCGCCTGGATCGCGTTTGATGGATTTCGGACATCCACTTTGAATTTCCAAAGCTTCAGCCAAGTTGCGTTCGCCTTCCAGGTCACCCCCGCGCTGCTCATTCACGGAACGATTTATGCCGCACTGATCGGAACCATCGGTGGAATATTCCCGGCGATTCGAGCCGCGCGCCTGCCGATTGCCACCGCGTTGCGGGAAAGCTGAACCGGCTACTGCACCTGATTCGGAAGCATGCCGACACGGAAGGCCATGTTGGACAGGACCCGGGCATTCTGCGTGTTCTGGATCTTCGGGCCGAGCGTCACCTCACCGGCAATCGTCAGATCGCTGAGCACCATGCAGTATTCATTGTTCACCATGATGCCGAGAATCTCCCCGGTCTTGCTGAAGACCAGATCACCACGTGACGGTGAGAAGTTGCCGAAGAACTTGCTGAAACGGCGTTTGTCCATCTGGACGTAACTGGGTGCACCCGCATCAATATGGAATGGTGATTCGCCGTAGTAGTCGCCGCTGCCGCCCACGAGAACGGCTTCGTTGAATTTGTATGGCTCCCCGGCGAGGGGATAGATCTTGACCCCAATTTCCTTGGCCTGCTCCGGGGTTACCGGGGCCAGAACGATCCGCGGATCCGACTGCAGAAACGCCACTTTCTCTATCGAGATCAGCGCGAAATTACGTCGCAGATGCGCGTAAAGATATTCCCAGCTGGTCTCGCCCGTTTTCAAATTGAGCAGCGTGTCCTGCGCGTGATACAGCGCGTAAATCTGGCCGCCGCTGCTGACCAGAATGGTCTTGGAACTCTTGGTGTCGCCCGTCTGTCCGAGAAAGCCCGTCCTGCGTGCGGAGAATTCCGTGTCCACCCGGTTGCTCACGAATCCACTGAAGATCAGGTTGCCGCTGAGCGGCCGGTTTTCGCGGATTTCCACTGTGAGTTCATTCGACTTCTCCGCCAACGCACCCACGCCTTCAGCGAGCACCGTAGCGGTTTTCTGGATTTGCGCCTTCTCCTCTTGGATCACTTGTTTCTCCTGCCGGATGACTTCCTTCTCCTGCTTCTCCTGCTGGACCTGTTCCTTGGTCACGACCAACTGCTCGCGAACCATGTTTCGTTCGACTTCGGTCTCCTTCAACACCAGTGCCAGCTGATGTTTCTCCTGCTCGGTCGCTTTCTGTTGTTCCTCAACTTTCGCCAGCTTGTCCTGCAATTGTTTCGCGGCACGTTCACGCATCTGAAGCTCCGACTGCATCGAATTGAGCATCGCGCTGCTGACCTGCGACTTCACGTTTGCATCGTTCAGCTGATCCTCAAGATCCACCAGATTTCGAACCGTGTCCGTGACCTGAAGATCCAACGCCTGACGTTCGCGCTCCAGCATGGCGGCGCGTTCGGCCGTGCTCATTAGATTCTCTTCGAGGTTCTGAACGTTCTGTTCCCGTTCGGCCAGCAGCTGCTCCTGCGTCTTCACCTGGTTCTGTGTCTCGTTTAGCTGGGATTGCAGCTCTTCACGAGTCGACTGCTCTTCTTCGAGCGCCGTCTGCAAGGCCTCCATGAGATCGGACTGCGAGGTGGTCATGCTGGAAACCTCTTTGGAAGGTTCCGGCTTTTCCTCTTTATCCGCCGGCTTGTCGAAGTTGGCCATCGACAGCAGACTCAGCAGGAGAAAGTCGCAAATAATGATTAGCAGAGCCTTGTTCATCAGCCTTTAAATTCGGTTTCAAGTATCAGCCGGCGCCGAAACGGGCGAACGTGGCAGATCTTCAGGATGGCGACGAAGATGATGCCAAACAACGTGGAGGAATATGCGGCCATCAGCAATGTCTGGCCGGAAACGCCCACTGAGATCAGGACGAGCGAAACCACGGTGCCGCCGAGGCCGACATACAGCCCGGAGTCGAACATGTTCTCCTCGTTTTCGAGCAGCTTCATTTTGAGATCGCTGCTGATGGGCTGCTTGCGAATCTCGGCGATGCGCAGCAGGCAGATGATGTAGAGAATTGCCTGGACGACCAGGAATCCGATCAAGAATGCGTAGGTGTACTGGTTCATAAATGTTTCAATCGGTTTGCTAATTTGAGCCAACGCGGGGGACTTGACCATCGGAAATTTCCATCGGGGCAGCGGCTGTTCGGGCTGGTTCTCGTCGAACAAATAGGGTTCGGCCAGGACCACCGTCACCAGCATCAATAGAACCGCCACAACAGTTTGTCGCGCAAAACCGAAATTCTTCAATCTCAACGACCGTTCGAATTCGGATGGGGGTGGCAACAGACAGCCAATTCCGCCGGCGAAGAGAAACCCGCCGATCAGCACGAACAGATATTTGAAATAGACGCCCGCGCCCGGCATTTTCGACGCGATCCCAAGAAACCCGAAGTAGATATTGTCGAAGGGCGGATGTGCCACCAGCTCTCCCCGGAGGGGGCGCTGCTCCATTTGCAACTCGCGGTCGAGCAGCAGGTTTAGCGAACCTTCGCCGCCCGCCATCGCTAACTCAACGTCGGGCAGAGACTCTATCCCAAACGCGGTCAGGTAGCCGATGACCTGGCTCGGTGCGTTCGCAAACATGATCGCCGAGTAAACTTGGGGCAGCTGATCACCGGAGCGGGTCATCAGATTGACGAACGACTCAACCTCTTTGACCGAATTGAAACGGCGGACCACCGTGGTCAACTGAACCCAGTTCAAGCGACGCGCCATCGAGAGTAGATCGAGGTAGAATAATTCCACCTGCTGCGTGCCCTTCCCCACGTTGGCCGTCACCGCGGCCGATTCCAGCTCCCGCCGAATTCCGGGGGAGATTACGTCCGATTGATGCAGGAGCGCCGCCATCAGAATGGCCGCCTCCAGCGGCTGCCCGGCCGCCGTTCGCACGGGGGGAAAATGCACCGTGTTCGTCAGCAGCCGGTTCATCATGATCTGCTGCACGCCCGGTCGCCGGCTGTCGTTCAGAAAGTTCAGCAACGCCAGCCGGGAGGAACGCGGCAGCATCGTCTGGAGCGCATTGGTCCTGCCGGTAAAGTTGAGTTTGCCCTCGCGGATCAGCAGCTGCGCGATGAACGGATCGTATCCGCCCCACGGAACCAGCAACGGATTCTGAAGCGCAAATTCACGAATCGCGGACTGAAGCATCTCCGCCCGCGGGAGGCCCGCCCCACTCGCCGTCGCGGACAGCATTTCAGCCGGACCAAATTGTTCCAGCTGAATCATTCCAAGCCCCCGGTCCACCAAAGTCGTGGTGTCGCGACCGGCCAGCACAACCACATCGGCGTCGATTGATCGGAGGTACGCAGGCACGAGCCAAGCGAGGATCAACATGATCGCCGCGAGAGCAAATGCCAAAATGGCTTTAAGAAACCGCATTAATATTAAGTCAATTCGTTCAAAACCGGTTCATCGACGTCGTTCGGGCGGGTTTTACTCGATATTTTCCACTGACGGAAGCAGGAAGATTTTTGTCCGTAAATGCGGACGCGCACAGCGGGTGGAACGGATCTGATCCGCGCCAATGAGAATGATCACCGGTTCGGCGTTCCGTCGTCGGAGCGCGAAGAACCCATCGACGTGTTGTTCCAGCGTGAACCTCCGCCGTTTCTTCAGACCGCAGTCATTTTGGAGATGGCGGCACCCAAACGATTGCCGCTTTCATGAAACGGAAAAGCCCTCGGTTTTGAGAAGTCTCTGCCAGACCGCCCGGAGGAACACAGAGGTTCAAGTCGCCCCCCTCCGTTCGCCACCCAATTCAATGCTCGACCTGCTCGCGCCCCGCCGGTCAATAATCCCCGCGCTGTTTCCGCGGAGACGGCGTTTGTTGATGTCTCCAGAAAATTCCAAGCTCAGCTTTGCCCATTGGGAAAACCGGTCACCCGGTGAAATCACCCGAGCCGCCGCGACGTTCATCCTGTTGCTGATGTTCTTCCGCCTGCTCGTACTCGCTCTGCTGCCACTCGACCTCGCCGGCGACGAGGCCTACTATTGGGAATGGGGCCGGCATCTCGATCTCGGATACTTCAGCAAACCGCCCGGCATCGGCTGGTTGATGGGGCTCGCCGGACTCGTCGGCGGCGACACCACGTTCGGCGTGCGGATGTTCGCCGTGTTCCTCGGGACGGGCACGCTTTGGTTCGTCTTCCGTCTGTCCCAAACAATGTACGGGCCCGGCGTCGCCATGATCGCCGCAATCGCGTTTGTCGCGAACCCGGCCAACGCCGCGTTGAATCTCGTGCTCACGATCGATGCGCCGTTGATATTTTTCTGGACCCTCACTCTCTACGCGTTCTGGCAGTTCATACAACCCGGTGCCAGCGCATTCAAGTGGGGCGCCGTGCTCGCGGTGGGATTATTCGGCGGTATACTGAGCAAACAGATGATGCTCGTGTTCCCTGTGCTGGCGATTCTCTTTCTCGCACTTTCCAAGGAATACCGACCGCAATTCAAGCGCCCTGCCCTTTGGGTGTGTCTGGTTCTTTCACTGCTTGCGCTGGTGCCGCCGCTGATTTGGAATATTCAAAACGACTGGCTGACGGTGAAGCACACCATGCATCACTTCGAATCCGGCTCACCGACGATGCTCAAACGCATTGGCCGCTTCTTCGAGTATGTCGGATCGCAGCTCGGCATCCTGACGCCGGTTTTGTGCGTGTTGATTTACGCGGTGCTCGCCGCCGCGTTGAAATGCTGGAAACAACTCGGTGACCGCGAGCGCTATCTCTGGCTCTTATCCGCGCCGGTCCTGTTCGTCATGTTGCTGATGGGTCTGCGCCAGCGCATCAACCCCAACTGGCCGGCCGTGTTCTACATTTCATCGACGGTGCTCGTCGTCGCGTGGGCGGCCAACAAGTGGTCTCTCAATCTCAAGATCGACAACTGGCGGCGCGCGTTCAACCCGGGACTCAAATGGGGCATCGGAATCGCCGTCGCGGTGTACGTTCTCGTCACTATTTTTTCGATCGGCATCATCAAGATCCCCGGCATCGATCCATCGGCACGATTGCGCGGCTGGTCGACGATTGCCCGTGACGTGCAGGCCGCGCGCAACGATCTTCCCGAAGGCCTGATGCTCGTCACTCAAAGCCACCGATTCCTGACCAGCGAGATGGCGTTTTACCTGCCGGACCAACCGCGCGTTTACGTCTACAATTCCAATCCGACACTCATCGAAACGCAACATGACCTTTGGGAAAACCCGTCGTCCCATATCGGCGAGGACGCGTTGATCATCGTGCAAGGGGAGGCCAAGGAAGTGACCGAAGACCTAGCCAAACGATTCGAGTCCACCGAACTGTTTCAGATCCTTCGCTACCCGCAACTCCGAAACAATCAAAACGTCATTACGCTCTTCCTCGGCAAGAACCTGAAACGCTGGCCGACGTTCGAAAATCCATGAGTGGCACCCGGAAAAAGCAACCGCAGATGGACGTGGATGGCTACAGATTTGGAACGACCGGAATAGCGGCACCCACCACTCCGCTCGCTTCTGTTTGCTTCAATAAGCTTCCAATCGATGAACGAAACTGAATCCAACTCGCCCTCAAGCCTTCCTGCGAAATCGAGTCGCCCCCCGATCCTGGTGCCGATCGGAATTCTGATCGTGCTCACAGGGCTGATCCGAATGTTTGATCTGGACCTGAAAACGGCAACCGCGTTTTACGACGCCAGCAGCGGTGCGAGATGGCCATGGAATGTTAATCCGATCATACAGCTTCTTTACCGCTACGGCACGATTCCCGCAATCGGTGCCGCCTCGATCGCCGGTGTGATCTGGGTCGCCTCGGCATTCCGACCCGAGCTCGTGAAGCATCGCGGGCTGGCCATGTATCTCGCGCTCGTGATGGCGGTCGGCCCCGGCTTGATCGTCAACGCCGTGTTCAAGGATCACTTCGGTCGACCTCGTCCGCGCGACGTCGAGCAGCTCGGTGGCGACAAACAATTCCTCCCCGTCCTGCAACCCGATTTCAGCCAGACGGAAAAATCGTTTCCGTCTGGTCACGCATCCATGGGGTTCTACTGGATGTGCCTCGGCGTTTTCTTTTGGGAACGGACCCGAAGACTGGGCTGGGGCTTCCTTTTATTCGGTGTGGCCTACGGTAGTCTGATGGGTTTTGGCCGGATTGTGCAGGGCGGCCACTGGCTCAGCGACATCCTGTGGGCCGGCGGTTTTGTGTATCTGACGTCGTGGATTTTGTATCGCACCCTGCGGCTGAGCCCGGCATATTCGCCCGAGCCAGCACCCTGCGATGCAAGCCAGTCCTGATTTCAGTTTCATCACCGGCAACGACTTTTCCGTCGTCGTCCCCTTCTTCAATGAATCCGAAAACGTCGCCGAAGTGCTGAAGGAAGTCCGGTCGGTTCTGCCCGACGCCGAAATCATCGCGGTGGACGATGGCAGCAGCGACGACACGTGGGAACAGATCGTCAAGATGGACGGCATCCGCGGCCTGCACTTCGTGAAAAACCAGGGACAAAGCGCCGCCATCTATCACGGACTTCGCGCGGCGACGCAACCGGTCGTCGGGTTGATGGACGGCGACGGCCAGAACGATCCCACCAATTTCAAACTGCTCCTCGCTGAATTCCAGAAAGGCAACGCCGACGTCGTGTGCGGCTACCGGGCGAACCGCAAGGACACGTTGAGCCGACGTTGGGCATCGAAGATCGCCAACCGCATCCGCCGCGCATTTCTCGTCGATGGCGTGCGTGACACCGGTTGTTCGCAGAAAGTGTTTCGCAAGGAAGCCGTTGAACTGCTCGTGCCGTTTCGAGGGATGCACCGCTATCTTCCGGCGATTTTCAAGCAAGCGGGACTGACACTTGCCGAATCCCCGGTGCATCATCGCCCCCGGAGCGCCGGGGTTTCCAAATACAGCAACTGGACCCGCGCCATGCACGGCATCTACGATTTGATCGGTGTCGGCTGGCTGTTGAATCGAAAGATCGTTCCACCCAAAACAGAAACCAAATCATGAACGAAACCCTTCTGGAGTTTTCCTTCTTCGGCAAAGACGTCCTCATCACCCCCTGGAAACTGGTCGGCTACATTGGCGTCGCCATTTTTGCAGGACGCTGGTTCGTGCAATTGTTTGTGTCTCACCGCGCCGGCCGGTCCACCATCCCGCGCGTCTTCTGGTACATGTCGCTCCTCGGCAGCCTGATGTTGCTCAGCTATTTCACGTTCGGCAAAAATGACTCTGTCGGAATCCTCTCCAACTTGTTTCCTTCCGCCATCGCCAGCTACAATTTGTTCCTCGATATCCGCCATGGCAATCGGATGAAGGAAGCAGGAGAGAAATTGGACGCGGAGTCGTAACGATGCCCATCGGGCCGTCCTGTTTGTAGAGCACCAGTCCTCTCCCGCCGAAGTTCTTGAAGTTGCGGTATGAAGGCCGTATCCGGCCGGAGGATGGCGAAGCTCGCCGAATCCCAAGGTTGGACCCTCGCACGGATTAACGGCAGTCACCACGTCTATGTGAAATCGGGATATT
>JBDNGP010000024.1:0-7000 GCA_041689265.1 Verrucomicrobiota bacterium | reverse complement strand
TAGGAGACGATGTTCATCGCCTCAAGTGGGCTGCGCCAAAAATAAAAAGTTTTTTCAAGCCCGAAGTGTCAATCAAAACGATCTGGACCGATCACATTTTCCACGAATTTTTCGGTCACTCCTTTTTCGGACAGGCTCTCAGGAAAACAGGAACGCAGGAAACCGATCACTGTCTCACCGATTACTTCCCCTCGGGCGCATCTTGACACTGCCCCCGACGGTCTGGACTTGCGGAACGCCGATCTTCGACGTTGGCCGCGAAAACGAAAAAGGCCGCCAGTGAAAACTGGCGGCCCTACAGATCAGTTGTGCCGGCTTGTTAAACTTTTCCAAAGATCGTTTTGCCGACGCTGTCGAGATCTTCGCAGGCTTCGATCATGCGGTCAGCCATCGCCTGTTCCGCTTTCTTCAGATAGGAACGAGGATCGTAGACCTTCTTGTTACCGACTTCGCCCTCGACCTTGAGGACGCCGTCATAGTTCTTCATCATGTGATCGGCGATCGGCCGTGTGAAGACATACTGCGTGTCCGTATCGATGTTCATCTTGATCACGCCGTAGGCGAGCGTTTCCTTGATCTCGGATTTTTCGGAACCGCTGCCGCCGTGGAATACGAGGTCGAATTCCGCCGCATTGCCGTACTTCGCCATCACGGCTTTCTGGCCTTCTTTGAGGATGGTTGGTTTCAGCTTCACGGAACCTGGTTTGTAAGCGCCGTGAACATTGCCAAACGTGGCGGCGAACATGTAACGGCCGATGCCGTTCAAGGCCTCGTAAACTGCGAGCATGTCCTCGGGCGTGGTGTAAAGTTTTTCTGAAGGCGTGTCGTGTCCCCCGGCCGCGCCGTCCTCTTCACCACCAACGACACCGGCTTCAACTTCAAGAATGATTTCGTTCTTCGCGCAGAGCTCCAGATATTCCTTGGAGATCTTCATGTTCTCTTCCAGGGGCAGGCCGGACGCGTCGAGCATGTGGCTCTGGAACAGGTTGCCCTTGCCCTCGGCGCGACGGGCGGCGGTGGCTTCGATCAGCGGCTTGAGGAACTTGTCCGCCTTTTCCGGCTGGCAATGATCGGTATGCAGCGCGATCAGGACGTTGTGACGTTCCGCCAGACGGTGCGCCGCCTCGGCGAGCACGATGCAGCCGAGCACGTCATCTTTGACGTTCAGGCCGGACGCAAACTGGCCGCCGCCGGTGGACATCTGGATGATGCCGTCGGACTTGGCGTCGGAGAACGCCTTGAGCGCCGCGTTCAGCGTGACCAGGGAACTGATGTTGACGGCAGGATACGCGTAGCTGCCTTTCTGAGCGGCATCGAGCATGGCCGCATACTGTTTTGGAGTTGCAATGGGCATAATATTTCTAGTTTCGCAGCCGCGAAGTAAGACAAAGCCAGTCGGTTTTGGCTACGGGAAAAATCGGTTTTTGCGCGATCAAAGCGTCGAATTTTTCATGGATCGGCGAATTTCAGGGCTTCCGTCTGGCGGAATCCGACGTCGAACCCCGCCAACCCGCGACCGGACATCTCTCATGGTCGATCACTGGATCAGCTCGAGAGAAGGCCTCACTCGATCAGGCCTGCGAGCGGTTCATTCACAAGAAATAAAAAAACGGCTGTCCCTTTTCCGACCGAAACGACGCTTTATCAATAAGACGTGATCACGATCACGCCGCAACGAAAGGTAACCATTATGTTGGGACTCATATTCGGCCCACTCGCCCTGATCCTCCGATTGAAAGGCTTCAGCGAAGCAGGTATGCCGTTCACAAAGACGCGGAGGATCACCGGAACGACGGCGAAAATCATCGGATTGTTCTGCGTGCTGCTCGGGGTTCTTATGACCTTGGGCGGCGTGATGAGTGTCATCCAGATTTTCGGCCGTCTCGCCAACTGAGCAGCCCTGTTGAGCCCCGGCATTGGCGGCGACACAGATGGAACCGACGTGTCTCCCAGCGCAGTCCACTGATGGGCTGTGGAGGCTTCATGGATTTCAGCGACTTTCCAAAAATTAAAAGGCCCGGCCGAGAAGGAACGCCGAGCAACCGCTTGGCAGGGCTTGCAAACAAGGAACACTCCCCCCGATGCCGATCTGGAGATCAGCGCTACACGATCTGACGGATCATTCGCCTGGCCTTCCACCAGCCGCGCGAGCGTTTTGGACTGCCGGTAGCCCTCTCCCGCTTTTCCCCCGGGAATGCGAAGATGCGGATGCGATAAGCGACGCTCGCACAGGGGGGCAGCCCGCGCACGATCTGTCATCCGCCCCAAAAACGCCAGAGTGCTGGCGCATTCCAGAACTTGGCGGAATTTCGACTCGTCGTGCGCCAAAGCGGGTAGCGGTCGTGGTTAGGTTTTGCCGATCAGGCTAACGCGTGCGCGTCAGCATCAGGAGCCGGAAGTCCATGACCTGTGCGCCGGGGATGTTGAGGGCGCGGAGGGTGAGCAGGCCCTTGCCTTTCTTCAGTTTGATCCGGCCGAGGGGCAGCGGCTTGAAGTATTTGTCGTAGGATTCGATGCGGGGCACGCGATCGTTTTCCGCACCGATCAACGGCGGGTCGTGCGGCTCCGTGACTTTTCCAACGAGGGTCCGGTCATTGAAGCTGAGTTCGATGGTGGATCCGACGTCCCTGGCCGGGCACGTGTAGTAAACTTCGACGTCAAACTCTCCAGTGGCGGGCACCTCGATGTCCCAGGTGATCTGATCCTCGGCGGAGATCCAGTCGGTGAAGAATGACGCGTTGGGATGGCGGCTGGAACGACGGAGATTGCCACTGCCGTTTGCGTCGCGCGCGGGGAGCTGGGTGTAGCGGAAATCCGGGTGGCCGACGATGAAGGGCCGGTCGTCGTTCCCGGCGCCGAATCCCTTCATGACATCGTCGCGCCAGACCTGGGCGGCGAGCGACATCTCGGCGGCGATCACGGGAAGTGTTTCCGTCAGGTTCGTGCGTTGACCGCGATCGGTCTGCATGTCGAACAATTGCCCCTGGTCATCCAGTCGATACTGCTGGCTGCGCACACTCACGCGGTCGTTCCAGTAGGAGAATATATTGCGCTTCGGCCAGAACGGATCGCCGGTGATCAGAAGTCCGGCGAGGCTCACGCCGTCGAGCGGTTGGGTGGTTTTCGGCTTGAACCACGCGAGCTGGGCGAGTGTCGGGAGGAGATCGATCGCGGAGGCGATTTCAGGAATGACGGTTTCCGCGCGAATTTTGCCGGGCCAGCGGATCAGCAGCGGCGACCGCACACCGCCTTCATCGGTCGAGCCTTTGCGGCCTTTCATGTCGCCGTTCCAGCGCCAGCTGTTCGGGCCGTTGTCGCAGAAGAACACGACGATGGTGTCGTTGGCCAGATTGAGTTCATCCAGTTTGGCGAGGATGCGGCCGACGTTCCAATCGATGTTCTCCACCATCGCCAGTGCGGCGCGGGTTTGTTGCAGATCCTCCTTCTCCGGATCGCGATGGCGTTGCCCCAGATCGGCAGCATCGAACTTTTTCCAAAACTTGTCGGGAACCTGCATCGGCGAATGCGGCGTGTTGTAAGGAACGTAACAGAAAAACGGATCGTCTTTGTTTGCCTCAATGAACTGCATCGCCCTGTCAGTCAGGTCGTCGATGATGAATTCTTCGCCCTGAACGAGCTGCCCGTTGTGCTCGAGAACCGGGCTGAAGTAGTTGCCCCAATGACCCGAGGCGAACCCGTAAAACTCGTCGAACCCGCGCCCGTTCGGATGATACGGATACTGCATCCCGTTGTGCCATTTGCCGAACGCGCCGGTGGTGTAGCCCTCCTTTTTGAAAACGTTGGCGATGGTTGTTTCGTCAAGGTCGAGCCGTTCGCCGCCGGAGGAGGTGGCGTAGACATTTCCGCGCGGATGATATCGGCCGGTGAGGAATTCGGCGCGGGTCGGGGAGCAGACCGGGCTCACATAGAAGTTCTCGAACATCGCGCCGGCCCGGGCGAGGGAATCAATGTTGGGCGTCGCGAGATTGGCGTTCCCGTTCAGGCTCAGATCGCCCCAGCCCTGGTCGTCGGTGAGGATGACGACGATGTTGGGCCTGGCGGCTATACCTTCGTTGACGGCGACAAGCGCGACGATGAACGCCAGCAGAGCGACGGGCAAGAACTTGAAGTGGGATCGTTCAGGCATCCGTCGAGCGTAGTCAGGTTGCCGGGTCATGACAAAGGGAAAGCTGGTGCCCTGCAGAGAGCCTGCGGCCTGGATCAATCCATCGCCGTTCTTTGAATGCCGAACCGAGAAAACTGTTTCTTGATTACTTTCCACTGACGTCGATGCAGACGCCTTCCTTGGTGCTGCGCAGGTAGATCCGGCCGTCGCTGAGAACGGGGGTGGACCAGCATTTGCCGTCGATCATATTGGCGCGGGCGAGTTCGGTGTACTCGCGCACGTTGGTGTCGATCAGTACGAGCTGGCCTGCGTCGCCCAGCGCGATCAACGTGTCGCCGCTCAGAATCATGTTTCCCGCGCCGAAACCTTCCTTCTCCCACAAGATCTTACCGGTCGCCATGTCGACGCATTTGACCGGGCCGTCGCTGTATTCCTTGAAGCTGAACATGCCGTAGAGAAATCCGTTGCGCTGGACGGGCGTGCTCCAGTGGTTCGCGATGGGTTTGTCACCGCGCGAAAACCACAACTCCTTGCTGGCCCACTTGTCACCGGTTTTTGAAATCTGATAGGTGGCGGCACCCACGCCGTAACCGGCAGAACAATAAACCATGTTGCCGCTCACGACCGGTGATGCGGCGGTGGAAACTTTGAATGGAAACGACTGACGCCAGAGCAATTTGCCGGTCTCCGGCTCAACGCTGGCCAGACCTTCCTGCGTGAAAAAGATCACCTGCGGCTGGCCGAGAATTTCGGCGACGACCGGCGTGGCGTGGGTCATCGCATCGTTTTCGCTCTTCCACGCGACGCTGCCGTCGTTCTTGTTGAACGCGATCAGCGCCTGGTTTTTTCCGCCACCAGCCACGAAGATGTGTTTCCCGTAAACCACCGGCGACGCGGCGTTCTTCCAGGTGATGTTCTTGCCGTCGAAATCTTTAAGAATGTTCTTCTTCCAAATCTCTTTTCCGTCCGCTGCGTTGAAGCACGTGAGGACGACGTCGGCGGACAGCACATAAACGCGTTTGCCGTCGATCGAAGGGGTCGAGCGCGGTCCGTCGCCGCCGGTGTTGCCCTTCGCACCGGAGTTGCCGCCGTCGTGGCCGTAATTCTTGATGCCCACGGCTTCAGCCCAAAGTTCATTGCCAGTGTCCGCATCCACCGCGACGACCACTTCCTGGTCGAGTCCGTCGACGTTGCGGACGATCTGCGTGAAGGCGCGTCCATCCGCGACCGCAAACGAGCTGAACCCGTCGGGCATCGGTTTGCGCCAGAGCACTTTCGGCCCACCGGCGGAAAACGTCCTGGTAGCCAGTTCTTCGGACGCGGTGTTGTCGTAATTCGGCCCGTGATACTGCGGCCAGTCGGCAAGGACGGTGAACGAGGTCGCGAGGACCACGGCGACGGTTGGGAGCAGGTTCCGGGATTTCATAATGTTTGTTTGTTGAAACGTCTGTGTTCGACGGGTTCTGAATCGGGCATGTTCAATCTTGGGCGACCGCGTCTGGTTTGGAATTCAAACCGAGGCGCTTCACGAATTCTTGGGCAAGCACCTCGTAGGCGGCGGCCCCGGCGTTGTAGGGGTCGTAATAAATGATCGGTTTTCCATGGCTCGGCGCTTCGGCAATTTTCGTTGTGCGCGGAATGACGGTGTCAAAAACGAATTCCGCAAAGTGCTCGCGAACTTCCGCCACCACCTGGTTCGAGAGATTGGTGCGCCCGTCAAACATGGTCATCACGATGCCGCAAAAACCCAGCGTCGGATTCACGCCGGAGGTGCGCAGCTGATCCACGATGTTGTTCAACATGGTGATGCCTTCCAGCGCGAAGTACTCGCACTGCAACGGAACCAGCAGGCCTTCCGCCGCGACAAAGGAATTCAAGGTAAGGATGCCGAGCGACGGCGGGCAGTCGATGAGGATCAGGTCGTACCGGCCAGAATCAACGACCGGTTGCAGGACGGTTTTGACGCGTTGCAGGTGGTTGTCCATGCGCGCGATTTCGACATCAGCGCCGCAGAGATCGACTTCGCTGGAAATCATGTCAAGCCGGTCCCATTCGGTGCGCCGGATCTTTTCAAGCAGGGTCCCCTCGCCGAGCAACGGCCCATACGCGCTGGCTCCGGGGGTCTTTTCCAGGCCGAGGCCGCTGGTGGCGTTGGCCTGCGGATCGAGGTCCAACACGAGCACCCGATGGCCGGTGGACGCGACGCACGCGGCGGTGTTCACGGCGGTGGTTGTTTTTCCCACACCGCCTTTCTGGTTGGCACAAGCTATTACACGCGTCGGCATGCGGGCATTTAACGGCAGGGGAAAATGAATTCAAGGTCAGACGCAAAAATTCAACGGGCACGGATGCGCATCTCGACACTGGCCGCCATTAGCAAGGGTGGACCGAAGCGGCCTGGCCAAAGTGCTGGGACGCTTCCAGCTCCCAGCCCCCCCCCCTTGACGCCGTGACCGAAACCTTTCCGGTCCCGACCAACCGCGTCGGGAAAGCACCTTGTTTCCGGACTGCCAGCCAACAACACCTTCTCAGGGTGCCACGATGCGCCTCCCAACTCCCAACTCCCAACTCCCAACTCCCAACTCCCAACTCCCATCTTCCATCTTCCATCTTCCATCTTCCATCTTCCATCTTCCATCTTCCATCTTCCATCTTTCGTCTTTCGTCTTTCGTCTTTCGTCTTTCGTCTTTCGTCTTTCGTCTTTCGTCCAAAACTTTTTTCAACAATCTGCGGTTTCTACCCCTTTTGGGGGAGGGACAAACCGGAGAAGCGTGATAAAAGTGATTCCATCAATCGAAGCGAATATCAAGGGAATATCATGAATTCGCATCACGGAGAGAGACACGGAGCCCGGCGGGTGATGACTGTGGATG
>JBDNGP010000023.1:0-6918 GCA_041689265.1 Verrucomicrobiota bacterium | reverse complement strand
TCTCGGGATGTATTCGTCCAGGGTTTCTTTGCTCATCGTGGCGGGCATTCGCCACGGTGTCCGCTATTATGAGGCAATGGAACCCATCCGCTCTTTCCCGAGATCCCGCTTCGGTGTCCTCTTCAATGAGGCAACACGCTGCCTCTCGACGCATTAGGAAATGTTTGGCTAGATAAGATTCTTCTGATAGCAACGCCACATCCGGCGACGCTTTCACCACGATGCAGCGGATGGTTGCGACAATTCAGCACCGGCGAGTGTTAACACTGTTGGAATACAAACCGCCGATTCGGCGAGAAGAATTTGCCAGGTGAAACCAATTTTATGTTACGGAGCCTTTCACTGTTCAGCCGGGAATTAATCGCCAATCCCAGAAAAATTGGCGCCGCGTGCCCGAGCTCCCCTGCGCTCGCAGAACGAATGGCTAAAACCGTTGGAACCAGCAATGGTTCCTATGTCGTGGAAGTGGGTGGAGGTACCGGGGCAATCACATCTGCACTCCTCAAGCATTGCGTACCAGAGGACAGATTGATCGTCCTCGAGCACTCGGCTTCGATGGTCGCCATGCTACGTAAACGGTTTCCCAAGGTGAACATCGTCGAAGGGGACGCGGGTGATCTGGATAGAATTCTCGAGAGCGACTTGGGAATACGCCCCAAGGACGTTTCCCATGTCGTGTCGAGCCTTCCACTGAAATCGATCCCCGGAAAACATGCACGAAAGATCGCGGACGTGATTCAGGATCTCGTACAAAATGGCTCCAGCCTCGTGCAATTCACATATGACCTTCGCGCCGGAAGCAAAGTTTGGTATCACCGGCTAAAGCATATTGAACACTCTTTCGTCTGGCTAAATTTCCCTCCGGCTCGAATTGATCTATACGCTGCCGCCTGACAAAAAGCTGCCAGTTTATCTTTTGTTGCCAACTCCAAGGCGCTGCTTTCATTGTATCCGCCGACGCACAATGGACGAATCACACCACGCCCTTTTGACGATCGGCGTCGCTATGATGGTGGGCGTCCTCTGCCAGTCCGTCGCGCGACATATTCGTTTCCCCGCCATCATTCTCCTCCTGGTGGCTGGTGCCGTTCTTGGCCCGGAAGGACTCAGCTGGGTTCATCCGCGTTCCCTCGGTGCCGGACTGTTCGGCCTCGTCGAGCTCGGGATCGCAATCATCCTTTTTGAGGGCGGGTTAAATCTTCAGGCAAGCCGCTTGCGCCGACAGGAACGTCCGATCCGGCTTCTCATTACCATCGGCGCGGTCATCACGATGACCGGTGCAGGGCTCGCGTCGTTCTGGATCATGGGCTGGCCGTGGCAGCTCGCGTTGCTGTTTGGAAGTCTGGTCATCGTCACCGGTCCAACGGTTGTCACGCCGCTTTTGCGTGACATGCGTTTGCATCCACGGCTCAAGACAATCCTCGAAGCCGAAGGGGTGCTGATCGATCCGGTGGGGGCGATCGCGGCCAGCATTGCCCTGCAAATTGTATTGGCACCTTCGGTCACGGACGAAATCACACCTGCGTTGATCGCCATCGCACAACGGCTTGGATTCGGGCTGATCGCGGGCGTCGGCGGCGGCTGTCTTTTGGGCGGTATATTGAAAGTCCGCCGAATCATCCCGCACGGACTGGAGAATATATTTGCGCTGGCGTTTGTGTTATTGCTGTTCACCGGCTGCGAAGCAGTGTTCCGCAATTCAGGAATCCTGGCGGTCACCGTGGCTGGCATCGCGGTCGGCTGGCTGAGCAAGAACTCGGAACGAGGGCTGCAGGAATTCAAGGATCAGCTCACGATCCTGTTGGTGGGCGTCCTGTTCATACTCCTCGCCGCCGACATCCGGCTGGCCGACATCACGTCGCTCGGGTTGAAAGGCGCTTTGGTTGTCGTTGCGCTGGTGGTTCTCGTCCGGCCGATTTGTGTTTTCATCTCCACGTCCGGTTCCAATCTGAGCGCCCGGGAGAAATGTTTCATCGGCTGGGTGGCCCCCAGGGGAATCGTCGCCGCTGCGATCACATCGCTGACCGCCGACGTCCTTTCCAGTCAGGGTGTCGAGAACAGCGCGCAACTTCGTGGACTGGTATTCCTGACCATCACCGGCACGGTGTGTCTCGCGGGGCTCACCGCCCGGCCGCTGGCGGCCATGCTGAAACTGACGCTTCCTAGCCGCGATCGCGTGGCCATCCTCAGCGCCGACGGCCTGGGGATCATGCTGGGGGACGAATTGAAATCGCACAACGTCCCGGTCGTCTTTCTCGACTCCGATCCGAAACGCTGCCGCGCCGCGCAGGACCGCGGGCACACTGTCGTCTACGGCGACGCGCTGGAGGAAAGCACGCTGATCCGTGCGCAGTTTGAATCGGTCGGCACCGCCATCGGCCTCACCCACAACGATCATTTGAACAGCCTGTTCGTCAGACACGCGCGCGAGTATTTCGGCGTGCCGGTCGGTCTCGTCGCCCTCGAAACGATGCCGAACGGAAAGATCCCGAAGCACATCGAGAAGATCCACGGCAAAGTCCTCTTCGACGGCCCCCATGATTCAGAACGTTGGGACGTTCGCTGGCGGCATGACCAGGTGAAGGTGGAATATTTTCTCTACGAGCCGCCGGAGAAACCCGCCGGAGTCACGAAAGAATTCACTTCGGACATTCCGGCCGGTTCATCCGCCGTCAACGAGCGTTACGTTATTCTTGCGATCAAGCGGGGTAAATCAATGCAGGTGATGTCCTTTGGATTTGCGTTCAAGAAGGATGACATCGCTACAGTAGCGATCTATAAACCCGAGTTTGATCAGGCGGTTGCCAATATGAAATCAAATGGATGGCAACATCCCGCCGCCGTGGAGCTCAAGCTAGACGAAGGCAAACCGGCCTGAGTCCGCCGTTCGTCCCATGCCCAACACCAAGGTTCTGGCCGTCTGCAGTCCGACCGCCGAAAGACTGATCAACGAACGTCCCGGCTTGGAAGCACGATCCGCCGGCACCGAACCGTCCGCCCGCATTCGGGGGAATGAAAAACTCATTGTATGGGCAGACATCATTCTGGTGATGGAACGCCGTCACTTGCGGCGTTTAAAGGATCGGTTTCCAGATTTGATGTCCGACAAAACGGTTCACAGCCTGGCTATTCCCGACGACTACCGGTACATGGACAAGGAACTGGTCGACCTCCTGAACGCCCGCATTGACGAGCTGCCGACCCAATCTTGAATCAACCCCGGAGCGTTAACGTGGGACTGACCGACAATCCGACTCACTTCAGCAGAATGAATCCGGCTTGTCCGAACGCCTCCCAACTGATCTGATCGGTGAATTGAAACACACACGAACAATTCTGGTCGTCGCCGGTGCCGCCATTCTTGCATTCTTGCCGGGATGCACCACCGCGCCGGTCACCAGTCGTTCGCAGTTCAACCTCTATTCGCCGTCCCAAGAATCAGCGATGGGGCTCGCCAGTTTCACAGAACTCAAGAAGGACCAACCAATCAGCAAGGACCCGCAGGTCAACGAAATGGTCCAACGGGTGGGAAAACGGATCGCCGCCGCCGCCGGAAACGATCTTCCCGATGCCCAGTGGGAGTTTGTTGTTTTCGAAAACCCGCAACCGAACGCCTTCTGCCTGCCCGGCGGCAAGGTGGGCATCTACACCGGCATCCTGCCGATCACCAAGACCGAAGCGGGGCTGGCAACGGTGATGGGTCACGAAGTCGCGCATGCCGCCGCACGACATGGAGGTGAACGGATGACCGCCGCCGCCGCACTCGGGGTCGGCCAGGCGGCCGTGGGCTACGCCACGCAGAACAAGCCGACCGAAACGCAGCAGCTATGGACCAGTCTTTACAGCACCGGCGCATCGGTCGGAGCGGCCCTTCCCCACAGCCGGCTTCAGGAATCGGAGGCGGACGAGATCGGCCTGATCTACATGGCGCGCGCCGGTTATGATCCCGAAGAGGCCGTGGCCTTCTGGACCCGGTTTGCGGAATTCAACCAGAAGTACGGTGGCAGTGACACGGCCTGGTTTCTCCGGACCCATCCACTCGATGAAACGCGCATCCGCCAGATCCATGAATGGGTACCAAAAGCCAGACTCGAGTATCGTCCGCAGCCATAAGTCACTTTTTCATCCAACCATCCATCACGTTTAACTTCTCCAGTTTGTGACGATTCCCTTCCTCAATCTCAAATCCCAATACGATTTCTTGAAAGACGAAATCCTGCCCGCAGTTGAGCAGGTGCTGGCGGGCGGGCATTACGTGCTCGGTCCGAATGTCAGTTCACTGGAGGAGGAGATCGCGGGCTACACCGGCACCCGGTATGGAATCGGCGTCAACAGCGGGTCCGATGCGCTGACGCTCGCCTTGCGAGCGCTCGATATCGGCCCCGGCGATGAAGTCATTACCACGCCGTTCACCTACATCGCCCCCGCCGAATCCATCCATCAGATGGGCGCGAAGATCGTTTTTGCCGACATCGATCCCCGGACGTTCTGCATCGATGTCGCGGAGGTTGAAAAGCGAATTACAGAACGAACGAAAGCCGTCATTCCAGTTCATTTGTTCGGTCAGATGATGGACATCGGTGCGCTCAATAAACTCTGTGCGGCGCGGAATATTCAGATCGTCGAAGACTGCGCACAGGCGATCGGTGCCTGCAGCGGGACCAACAAGGCTGGAAGCAACGGTTCAATTGGCTGCCTCAGTTTTTATCCCACCAAGAACCTCGGCGCGGATGGCGACGGCGGGATGATCGTCACGCGGGATGAAGCGCTTGCCAAAAAACTGAAAATGCTTCGCGTGCACGGAATTGAACGGCGTTATCACCATGATCTGCACGGATTCAATTCGCGGCTCGACGAGATTCAGGCGGCCATCCTGCGCGTCAAACTGAAGCACCTAGACGCATGGAACAATCGCCGACGGGAAATCGCCGCGCGATACGATTCCGAATTCAAAGACCTGCCGGTTACCGTCCCGCACACCGGCAAGGGCAATCATCACGTCTACCATGTTTATGCGCTACTGAGTGATCGCCGGGATGAACTTCAGAAGCATTTGGAATCAAACGGAGTGCCCACGCTCATCTATTATCCCCTGCCCCTGCATCTACAGAAGGTCTATTCAAACCTAGGATTTACCGCCGGTGATTTCCCCGCAGCCGAGCGCACCTCGACCAGAATCCTGCCACTGCCGATGTATCCGGAACTCACCGATGAACAGGTGGATCACGTGATCAAAGTCGTTCGGGAGTTTCACCATTCTTAACCTGAAAAAATCGGGCAACACGGATTCGCGAATGCCCGCGGTCAAAATCAGGTCGTTATCGCGCAAGCCAAATACTTGACCCGCCCCGGCTGATCTGGTCTGGTTCGCCTGCCTCGCGGAACTTATCAATGCTTTCTATCATTCAAACTGCCCGCAAATGGTTGATCTCGCTTATTCAGTGGTTTGACACCGACCACGGTGCCCACGAATTTGAAACAATCAGGACGAAACCCGATCGGGTGGAGTGGATTCGTTCCCTTTCTTTCATTATTCTGCACCTCGGCTGCCTCGGTGTGATCTGGGTCGGATGGAGCTGGACGGCAGTCGGCGTAGCGGCACTGCTCTATTTCGTCCGGATGTTTGCGGTGACCGGTTTTTACCACCGCTATTTTTCTCATCGGACATTTCGGACCAGCCGCTTCGGTCAGTTTCTGTTCGCGTTGCTTGGTGCGTCGGCTGCCCAGCGCGGAGCGCTTTGGTGGGCCTATCACCACCGACAACACCACAAGCATTCGGACGATGAACACGATGCGCACTCGCCCCGGCAGCACGGATTCCTATGGTCCCACATCGGCTGGATTACCAGCGCGCGCAATTTTCCCACGGACTATCGAGTCGTCAAAGACCTCGCCAGTTATCCGGAACTGGTTTTCCTGAACCGGTTCGATTCACTGGTGCCATTGCTGCTGGCGACGACGTTATTTTTTCTGGGGATGGGTTTGGACCACTGGGCTCCCGCGCTCGGCGTGACCGGTGGACAAATGCTGGTGTGGGGA
Organism: Verrucomicrobiota bacterium; assembly: GCA_041689265.1. Classification (GTDB taxonomy): domain Bacteria; phylum Verrucomicrobiota; class Verrucomicrobiia; order Limisphaerales; family RI-55; genus JBDNGP01. Next base: position 879 of record JBDNGP010000023.1, on the reverse strand, counting down.
TTTTTCATCAGCACCACGCTCCTGTTTCACGGGACGTGCTCGATCAATTCCGTGGCGCACGTGTTCGGACGGAAACGTTTCAAGACTTCGGATGATTCGCGCAACAGCTTTCTGCTGGCGCTGGTGACGTTGGGCGAAGGCTGGCACAACAATCATCACCATTACATGAACTCGACCCGGCAGGGTTTCTATTGGTGGGAGGTCGACATCACCTACTACCTGCTGAAAATGCTGTCCTGGACCGGGCTCATCTGGGATCTGCGCCCGGTCCCTCAGGACATAAAAAGGGACGGTCGAGTTGCTCGCCGTCCCGGAAATACGCTGTAAGCGGAAATGTTTACTTCTTCGCCGCAGCGGCCGCAGTTTTCTTCGCGGCCTTCTTCTTGATCGCCCACCGGCGTTTCTGAGCGGCTACGATTCTGGCGAGGCCTTCTGGCGAGATCTTGCCCTTCACCTTTGCACCGGCACTTGGAGCCGGCTTCCCGGAGAAAATTTTATCAAGCTCGCTTTGCAGCGCGCTGATTTTCTCCTTCAGTTCAGCGGCGCTACGAAGTTGTTGTGGAGTCAGGTCACTAATCGAATTATTCATCCGCAACACTAATCAGATATCCGACCGGCAGTCAATCTAAGTCGGAAACTCAGCAGCGAATAAAAATACGGCTCAGAGATGGTGTGGAGAACCGGTTGGAGTTCGGTCTTTAGGTTGCTCTCCGACGCACCCGCACAAGTTAAAGCTCGAACTTCAGCTTTTTCTCCCCACGCCTTGAATCACGCCCATTCGCTCAGCAATTCTCCTTTTGGGGGAGTCACAAGAGGGGCGAGGGGCATGGAGAGGAGGGTCCCGGTCGTGAAGGGCTGGAGCGGCGGGAATATCCAGCC
>JBDNGP010000022.1:0-9788 GCA_041689265.1 Verrucomicrobiota bacterium | reverse complement strand
TCTCGGGATGTATTCGTCCAGGGTTTCTTTGCTCATCGTGGCGGGCATTCGCCACGGTGTCCGCTATTATGAGGCAATGGAACCCATCCGCTCTTTCCCGAGATCCCGCTTCGGTGTCCTCTTCAATGAGGCAACACGCTGGTCATTGTTCAAAGAAACACATTGAATAGTCTTCGCGTCGGGGTATCCAATACCTCACCCATGAAACCATTTGCCCCGCTCGTTGCCGCCCTCGTGCTCACGTTTGTCCCGTTGATCCAGACGCTCGCCGCTGAACATCACGAGGGCATCAAGCATTCGTTCCTCACGCTCGGCAGTCAGACCGCGATTGTCGGCGAGAACGACGAGGTGCTCTGGAGTTATCGCGGCGGATCGCGCGATGGCTTTGTTTTGCCGACCGGAAACATTCTGATCGCCTTCGCGAGTTCCGTGGAGGAAGTCACGCGCGCGAATGAGGTCGTGTTCTCCTACAAACTTGATTCGCGAAACAAGGAGATCGGCACCACTCAGCGGCTTTACAACGGCAACACATTGATCACCGAATTGGGCGATCAACCCCGGCTTCTCGAAGTGAATCCCGCCGGTGAGATTGTTCTGGAAGTTCCGCTGCAACCGGAAACGGACAACGCGCACATGCAGACGCGCATGGCCCGGCAGTTGAAGAACGGCAATTTTCTCGTTCCACACCTGCTCGCGTTTGCGGTGAAGGAATACGCGCCCGATGGAAAAGTTGTGAACACCTTCACGACCGATCTCGCGGAGCTGGGCGGTCGCCCGGCGGAGAACTGGCCGTTCACCGCCATCCGAATCGACAACGGCAATACCCTGGTTTCGCTGACGCACGGGAACAAGGTGGTCGAATTGAATCCTGCCGGGGAGATCGTCTGGAAGATTACGAACGACGACGTCGACGGCTGGTTTGCCGATCCCTGCGGGTCTCAACGGTTGGCCAACGGCAACACCGTGATTGGAAGTCACGCGCGGCAGGAAGGGGTGTTCCTGATCGAGGTCACGCCGGGGAAGAAAATTGTGTGGCAGTCAAAACATCCCGCCGCGAAAGCCGTGCATGAATTTCAGATCCTCACGACCAACGGCAAGCCGGAGCCCGGCACGCCGATGAAGTGAACGGCGCGACGAATTCTGAAACGGAAGCTTAACCGCAGATGGACACAGATGAACGCCGATAGGAACCGGGGTGTAACGAACAGGGTGGTTGCCGCATCTGCCACGATTGAGAGTTCGGCTGGACAGGCCGACGAGTTCCTGACTTCGCTCGCCTCTGTTTGAACCGGCTTTGCAGCGCAGCTTTTTCCAGCATGGATTTATCACATCTGCACGAACTGTTTCCGGACGCGGACTTCGGGTTCTCGATGAAAATGCGGGAAGGTTCCGCCGCCGCGTTTTTCCAACCGACTTCTTCAAGCGACGAGATTCTGGCCGAACGCGCCCGGTGGCTTTCAGCGGCGGACAGCGACTGCGCGGCGGTGCAACCTGACGGCGAACAGCTCGTTCGTTCCGTTTGGAAACTGGCGGAAACGTGGCGCGTGCACCGGGTTCCGGCCCGACCGGATCCGTCCTGCTCCTTGGGGAAAGTGACGGAACTGGGCCGCCAATGGGAACCCGATTGCCTGTTGCTCGCACCGGACAATCAAGGCCAGTTCGTTTTGCAGGCGGGCTGCGTTTGCTTTCCGTCCGGCTGGTCGCTGTCGGAAAAAATGGGACACCCACTGGAAGCCATTCACGGAATCGTGCCCGGATTGAATCCGATGATCGGAAGCCGGATTCAAACCTTCCTTACGAAGATGAAACCGGGCGGCGGCTGGCGGCGATCCAACTGGGGGATCAGTTCGTCGCCGGAACGCAATCAACATCCCGGGCGCCGGATCAATCAAATGAACTCCGACACGCCTCCGGAGTCGATGTGGCTGCGGATCGAACATCAGGTGCTGACGCGTCTGCCGGATTGCGACGGAATCCTGTTTGGCATTCGGCTGGAAAATGTCGGCATGCCGGAATTTCAGCAGGACACGATTTTGAGAGCGGGGCTTCGCCGTGCGGTGGTGACAATGCCTGACGTCATGGCTCGGTACAAGAACATCGAAGCAATCCGTCCGGCGATCCTGAAATTTCTGGGCAAACGGTCAGAAAGTTAGCCGGTCGCCGTCGTTGGGAAACCGTGTCGTGAGGCCGGGCAATTGTTTGCCAGCAAGTTTCTTGATCGCTGCGAGGCGTTTGCGGTTGCTCCGGGAAACGTGGATGAATGCGGCCTGCCGGATGGATCTCTCTGCCAGCTCGGTGAACAATTTCTCCGGCTCGAAGTGGGCGAGTTCGCACATCAACAGATCGACGGGCTTCTTCAACAACGGTTTCAAATCTTCCGGTGATCCGAGGTCCGCGCTGTGGACGACACGTTTTCCGCCGCCGTTGATTGCAAAACTGAACGATTCAAACGGGAGTTTGTATTTCCGTTGAAACGATTTCTTCAGCCCGTCGAGATGAGAGTTGAGCATCGGTTGAATCCGTAACTTGCCGACCTTGGTCGGAACGCCGTTCCTGAGCGGCGCAAACTGCAGTTTGAAACCGAACAACTCGTCAAACAGGTAGACGTGTTTGAGCAGTTCCTTGAGCGGTTTGATGACGTGGCCGGGAAGATGAATGGTCAGATCGCGGGAGCGTCCGCCCAGCCAGAGGCCCTGGATCAACATGAACAGGCCGGCGAAATGATCCGAGTGCGTGTGCGAGATCAGGATCGCATCGATGCGATTCCAGTCGAACTTGCGGACGGTCAACGTCCGGCAGACGGATTCGCCGCAATCGATCAGCAGACACGTCCCGCTGATTTCGTAGAGATAACTGGAGTGGTTGCGTTCGCCGTTGGGCCAGCCGTCCCCGGTGCCGAGGCAGAGGACGGAAGCAGGGGTGGCTGAGGTTTTTCCCGCAGGCATGAAGGTGACACTAGTCGGTCATGCCCTCTTCAGGCAAGCGGCGTCGATAGTGGACGATGCGAAAATCTGCGTTGTCCTGAAGCGTTTCGACCGGCTCGAACAGGTGTTCAAACTCGGGGAAAAAAGCATCGCCTTCGACGGTGCGTTTCACGTGGGTCAGATACAGGTCGGAACATTTCGAAAGGGTTTGCGCGTAGATTTCCGCGCCGCCGCAGATGAACACAAGCCGGTTGTCGGCCGGTGTCACCAGGTCGTTCAAGTTCGCGACGATCTGCACTCCGGCGTGGGAAAACCCGGAGCGACTGAGCACAACAGTATCGCGACCGGGCAGGGGGCGTCCGATGGATTCAAACGTCTTGCGGCCCATCAGGAGCACGTGACCCATGGTCGTTTGTTTGAAGAACTTGAAATCCTCCGGCAAATGCCACGGAATCGCATTGCCGTTTCCGATCACCCGGTTTTCCGCCATGGCGGCGATGGCTTTGAATGGCTTCATCGGTGACGGTTGAGTTGAAACAGAAGCGAGCGAAGGAAGCAAAGCCGTGAGCCGGGTAGAAACGAGTGACCGCCTCCGCCCGTTCCACATCTGTGTCTATCAGTGTTCATCTGTGGTTGACCGTTCTGTCGATCACACCGCGATCGGTGCCTTGATCCCCGGATGCGGATCGTAGCCGACCAGCTCGAAGTCCTCGAACGTGAAGTCGTGGATGTTCTTCAGGTCCGGATTCATTTTCATCGTCGGCAACCCGCGCGGTTCGCGGGTGAGCTGGAGGTTCGCCTGGTCGATATGGTTCGAGTAAAGGTGGAGATCGCCGAAGGTGTGGACGAATTCGCCGGGTTGCAGGTCACAGACTTGCGCGATCATCTTGGTGAGCAGCGCGTAGCTGGCGATGTTGAACGGCACGCCGATAAACAGATCGGCGCTGCGTTGATACAGCTGGCAGCTCAACTTGCCGTCGACCACGTAAAACTGGAACAACGCGTGACAGGGCATCAACGCCATCTTGTCGAGATCACCGACGTTCCACGCGCTGACGATGAGCCGCCGGCTGTCGGGATTTTTTTTGATCTGCGCGATGACGTCGTCGATCTGGTTGATCACGCGACCGTCGCGCGTTTCCCAGGCGCACCATTGCTTGCCGTAAACCGGACCGAGATCGCCGTTGTCGTCGGCCCACTCGTTCCAGATCGAGACACCGTTCTCCTTCAGGTAACCGACATTGGTGTCGCCCTTCAGAAACCAGAGCAGTTCGTGGATGATCGAGCGCAGGTGAAGTTTCTTGGTCGTGAGGACGGGAAAACCTTGCGACAGGTCGAACCGGGTCTGGGCGCCGAACACGGAAATCGTACCGGTGCCGGTGCGGTCTTCCTTTTTCTGACCGTGGTTCAGGACGTGTTTGAGCAGGTCTAAATACTGGATCATGGGACTTCGTAGAACGGAAAGCGACGGTAAGGAAGGGAGGGAACACTGCAAAGATTATTGTGTTCCGCGCACATTTTTGCCAAGGAAATGAACAAATCAGCCGTTGGGGACATCTTAAAGTCTTGATTGAATGCCGGTGGTCCCGGCTTTTTCGTGGGCAAACGCGGTTGGCAACCGCGCAAGGGATCAACAATGACCGTTCAAATGACATTGAAAACAGTTTTGCTCATGGCGCTTGGTGGAGTGTTGGCGCTGCCCTGTGCCGCCGCCGATCAATTGTACGTGGTCAAGAAAAGCGACACGCTGAGCGCGATCGCCCGCCGGAATCATCTGTCCACCAAGTTGCTCGCGCAGTGGAACAGTTTGGAAGACGTCAACGATCTGAAGGCGGGCAGCAAACTTTACATCCCGGAGGACGATTCCCACCTGATCAAATACGTCGTTCAAAAGGGCGATTCGCTCGCGAACATCGCCTACCGGCACGGCCATACCTTTGGACGGGTCGCCCGGTTGAACAATCTCGCGAAGCCGGACCAGATCTATCCCGGTCAGACGCTTCTGGTTCCGATCGACCATTCATCGAGCAGCATCGCCCCGCAATTGCTGAAAGCCATCGACCGACCGTCAATCAAAGCGGGGCGTTGGAAAAATATCGTCATCCACCACAGCGCGTCGTCCAAGGATAGTCCATCGATCATGGACACCTACCACCGGCAGAACGGCATGGAGAACGGGCTGGCGTATCACTTCGTCATCGGCGGCAGCGGTTCGCGGATGGACGACGGGGAATTTTACATCGGAGACCGCTGGAAGCACCAGCTGCAGGGCGGGCACGTCCACAGTGCGAAACTGAACGATGAAAGCATTGGGATTTGTCTGGTTGGAAATTTCAACGATGCCCCGCCGACGCCGAAGCAGATGCAGGTGCTGGCCGACCTGATCATTCACCTGATGGACCTCTGCAACCTCACGCCGGACGATGTTTACACGCACGTGGGGATCAATCCCGTGCCCACGGAATGCCCCGGAAGCAAGTTCCTGGTCAAGGATTTGAAGGCGAGTTTGCGGCGCTAAAGGGCGTCGGCTTCGATTCCCCCGTTGGTTTCTTCTCTCGGTCGGACGGGTGCAGCCAGCTTTCCAGCGGTTTCCCCTCCGCATCCAGCCGGATCATCGAATGGCTCCGCGCCGTTTCATCGAGGAAGAGCGCGACCAGTTTCTGCAGATTCTTCTGTTTGTGATCGATGAACAGGCCGAGCACTGGCAGCGACAGCAGCACCAGCCAGGTCCACGGAAACACCGGTGCAAAAAAACCAATCAAAAGGACTTCGATCACCAACATGATCCAGAATGTGATCTTTGCGAGCAAGGAGCTCACTGCAGTCAGCCGGCATTTGATGTGGTAGTTGCCGTTGCCGGCCGGTTCGCTGACGGTGATCAGTTGGAGGCTGCTCCAGCGGTTGCCAAAGATTTCCACATCGAAGTTGCTCCAGCCGGCGTCGGATTTGTTCTGCCAGTGTTGCTCATCCAGCCGCCGCAAGATCGCGTCAAGAAACTTGAGGCGGGGAAATTCGTGCGTCGTCCGGTACTGGATTTCCCGTTGCGCTTCGGACGCTTGGTACTCGAGGGAATGCAGCCAGTCGACCACGGCGTCGGGCATGGTCCGCTGCGTGAGCCGTCCGCGATACCGCGCCCAACCGCGGACGATCGGTTGCAGCAGGAACAATAAGGCGATCAACGGACGCGACCAGAAGCGTTGTTGTGAAGGCGGCAAATTCGCCTGGGCCGCCGCGAGCAGGCAGGTTCCCACGCTGATCCCGATGCTGGTGACGGCGAGCGGAATGAGCACCGGCCATTTCCACGAAAAGACTATCAACGGGAGGTTGACGACCACGTGGTATTCCAGGCTTGTGCTGAACATCGCCGTGGATATCGGGCTCGCCTGGTAAAGTGTCTGGAACCACGCCGCTCCAAATGTGCCGTGATAAATCATTGGCTGCTGGAACGTCGGCGCCGCGTTTGACGCACCGTAAATCCTACCGCGCCACATGCTCGCGCCGATGGCGTTGAAATACTCCGGGTGCCGGCGCACGAGCATCGCCTCGGCCTCACCGTATCCGTACTGCTGACCAAGATAAGCACGCACGTTTGACCGGCGGTAATGCCAGACAAATCCGCCGGGGCTGAAACCGATTTGATTCCCGCGTTGCTGCAACCGCCAGCAGATATCGACGTCATCACCCGCGCGGTAGTGCAGCGGATCGAAGCAGCCGATCTCCTCGAGGGCCCATTTGTAAAACACCATGTTGCACCCGGGAATGTGCTCCGCCAGCCGGTCGGTCAACATGACATGTGCGGGACCGCCCGGCGACGCCATGACCGACGCGGCGACCGGTCCGTCGTCAAGCGGGAGAAAATTGTGCCCGCCCATGCCCGCGCACTCGCTGCGCAACAGATCGCCGACGGTGTAGTAAAGCCAGTCTTCGTCCGCACGACAGTCCGCGTCCGTGAACGCGATGATCTCGCCAGTGGCCGCCGCGATGCCCGTATTCCGTGCGACGGACAGCCCAAGGTGTTTTTGGTGGACGTATTTTACGTCCGGAAAACTGGAGACGATCCGGCACGTGTCATCGTCCGATCCGTCGTCCACGAGCAGGATTTCATAACGCGGGTAATTAAGCGTCGTCAGCGATTTCAGACAGGCGGCGAGCGTGCGGCAACCGTTGTAGCTGGCAATCACAACGGACACCTTCGGAATGCCCGGCAGCGGATAGAGCGGATAGTACGGCGCCGCGCAGAATTGTTGTTGAACGGAGTAGAACGATGGTTTGGGTTCGCGTTCGCGGCTGACGATTCCCATTTCCCAACCTTCAACCTGGACGCCGTCCTTGAACCAGTCGTCGGTGAAGGAATAGGCGATGACGCCCGCGAGACCGCCTCGAAAACTGGCTTCAATCTGCGAAGACAACAGCTCGCATTTGGCGGTTTCACCGTGCCCGAGCGAATCCATTCCGAATTCGCTCAGCACGAGCGGCCGGTTGTCCGCGATCATCTGCAGGCGCGCGAGGTAGTTCTCAAACACCCGGGGCTGGTGCAGGTAAACGTTGAAGCTGACGAAATCGATCAACTGCGGACGGAGAAACTCCGTGGGTGGAAAATTCCCGAACGTGCAGAGCGCCTCGGAATCGAGATTCTTGACCGTAGCGATCAGCGAATCAATGAACTCCTCGACCATCGGCGCGCCGCTCCAGCGAACGATGTCCGGCGCGAGCTCGTTGACGACGCTGTAGCCGAACACCGCCTTGTGACCGGTCGCCGGGCGGATCTTCTGGCAGAGCTGGTCGCGGAGATCGCGTTGCGCACGGAGCGATTCGAGGAAGCAGGTATCCTTGTTCCAAGGCAGGTCGACGAGTACCTTCAGATCCTGTTCGGACGCGAGATCGAGCAGCCAGACCGGCGGCGCGTCGTAGATGCGAATCAGGTTTGCGCCCAGCTGGTTGATCAGCGCAAAGTCTTTTCGGGTCCGGTCGGGGGAGGCAAACGGCTCGTTGCTCTTGTTCGGCGCGAACGGACCGTACGTCACGCCCTTGATGTGAAACTTGCGTTCGCCCAGCCGGAAAAATTTCCCGTCCACCGTCGCCCGCAACGTGGCGGGCGACCGATGCGTGTCCGCGTGACTCGTTCCGGGAAGCGGAATTTGAGCAGGCGGTGCAAAAGTCATGCGGTGTTCGACTGCGGTGGCTCCGGATTTAATCAGCGAAAAAAGATCAACCGGGAGGCCAGTCGAGTTTTCGTCCGCCAAGAATGTGACAATGAAGATGCGGCACGGATTCCCCGCCATCGGGCCCGTTGTTGATCACCAGCCGGTAACCCGATTCGCCGAGACCTTCCTGAAACGCAATCTCGGCTGCCTTGAGAAGCAACTGGCCGAGGACCTGATAGTCCCACTGGCCGGCTTCGGCGATTCTTGGGATTGGTTTCTTGGGAACGATCAAGATGTGGACAGGGGCTTGCGGGTTGATGTCCCTGAACGCCATCAACTGGCTGTCCTCGTAGACAATGTCTGCCGGAATCTCGTGTGCAGCGATCTTCTCAAAGAGTGTGCGGCTCATGTGGGGCGGAGTGTAATCCGGGCGGTTCAGGAAATAAACCGGATTTCGTCGCAAAAACCGAGACCCGGTCACCGGATGATCACCGCGCAATTCCGGTCAGCTGTTTCGTGGGACAGGCAGTCGCGCACGTAACCGACAATCCGGTCGCTCAATCCTTCGCAACGTGGCGACCAGCGGGCCGCTCCGAGCAGATGTTTCACGCAGGGGCGAAGCCCGGAAAAATTCAGCCTTCCTGCGGGCGCGTTTTCCAGTTTCTGCTTTACCTCGTCTCGGAGGCTCTGAAAGAAAAACAACTCGCCCGCGTCCGCCGTTTCCTGGGCGATGATATCGAGATCGGACTGCGCCGGGGGTTCGGTTCCAGCGGGATTACCCAGCGAGCCCACCTGGAGGCCGAATCCCCGAAGCACCTTCTCCAGCGCATCTGAAAATTCACCGACCGACACGTGGTCGCGCTTGAGGTCCTGTTGAAAATAGTGCAGCACGGCGGCGGCGGCATTCTTGATAATTTCCGGATCGAGATCCTGGGCCGCGTCGCCGATCAGCTCAACGGTCACAGATTCGGCGGAGCAGGGGACGGCATCGCCGTTGGGCAGGTCGAACAGCAGGTAGTCTGGATGCAGTTGGATCATGGCTTTTTCTCCAGTTTGTTGACTTCATTGACAAACTCCGTTGCCTCCTCGAAGCGGCGGTACACGCTGGCGTAACGAACAAAAGCAACGTCATCGACGGTGCGCAGACTCTCCATCACCCGCTCGCCGATTTCGACTCCGGGCACCTCACGATCGAACCGGCTGCTGATATCCGCGACGATGGCGTTCACGATATTGTCGATTTCCTCGGGGCTGACCGGGCGTTTCTGGCAGGCTTTCTGGATGCCGCTCAGCAGTTTATCGCGGGAAAACGGCTCGCGACGGCCGTCGTTCTTGATGATCATCAGCTCACCATGCTCGATCACTTCGTAGGTGGTGAACCGGTGCGAACACTCCAGACATTCGCGGCGCCGACGGATGGTGGCCCCTTCCTTTGAGGACCGAGAATCAATGACCTTGTCTTCCAGACAACCGCACTTGGGGCACCGCATAAGCTTTTAGCCCGATACTCAACCACTGGGGCCAACCCGGTGAGTACCACACCATATGTTGTTGCGTCAAGCCTTGTAGAGGCTGCGATCAGGGCAGACGCAACTAAATGAGCTGTGGGTTTACGCCGAGCAGGCGTAGGAGATAGTTGAGGTCCCAGCCGGCGTTTTTCTGTTTGCCTTTGATCCCGCGTTTCTTGGTCTTCTCTCCTTTGAGCAGATTGAGGGCGAGG
>JBDNGP010000021.1:0-72865 GCA_041689265.1 Verrucomicrobiota bacterium | reverse complement strand
GGGAACATCATCCAGTCGGGCTATGTCAATGCCGACATCGACACGTTCACCCTGCCCCAGACAGGCGTCTACACGCTGACAGTGGAAGGGCGCATCTACGACGCGAACGCGAGCGGCAACTACGGCTTCAACCTGGTGCCGAATCCGGTCGTCCCACCGCAGCCGATCTTCACTGGCGGGGCCTCGGCGGATTTGATCGTTTCCAGTATCACCGTGGAACCGCCCAGCGGACTTCAGTCCGGCGGAACGGCCACCGTGCATTGGACGGACAGCAACGTCGGCGACGGCCCTACCGGTGGTTCGTTCATGGATCGAATCACCATTCGAAACGTCGGCAACGTGGTGCTGGTCGATTCGCTTCTGCCGTACAACGAAGGCGATAGTGGTCCGATTCTCGATGGCGGCAGTCGCAGTCGGCAGTTGACAGTAACGCTTCGGGATGGCCCCAACGCCGTGGGCACGCTTCAAGTGACCATCGCTACCGACGCGCAGAACGGAATCTCCGAAAGCAACGAAGCGAATAATTTGGCGAGTTTCAACTTCAATTCATCGCTCGCTCCGTATCCCGATCTTCAGGTGGGAGACCTGGTGGTAGATCCCGCCGGGGGTTGGTCACCGGGCGAAACCGTCACGGTCACGTGGCGCCTCGACAACACCGGTGATCTGGCAACGGCAGGCGATTGGTCCGACTCTGTTATTCTTCGGAATGTTGCAACCCAGGTGACTTTGGAAACGCAGCAGGTCGCATTCACTGAAGCGACGGATGGAGGCCCAATTGGATCGGGTGACAACCGAATACGTCAGACGACATTTACTATTCCCAACAACGCCAATGCCTATGGCTTGTTCGAAATCACGGCGACGGCGAACAGTAACCAGGCGTTGTACGAATATGATCCGGACACAGATGCGTCGGCCAACAATCAACGGGCCGTTCAAGTCAGTTCCGCCGCAGATCTGCAGATCAACAATGTTCAGATCACCGGCGTCAAGCAGTCGGGTGGTTTGCTGAACATCACGTGGCAGACAACGAACAGTGGCAACGCCGCCGCCGGAACGTTCTACGACCGCCTGCAGATCAACAACCTGACCACTGCGGAGACGTTGTTTGATCAGAATATTTACTATAACAGTGGTTCCGTTGGAAACGGATTGATCGAGCCGGGAACGAACCGTTCGCGAAGCGCGACCTATCGGCTGCCCGACGGACCCCGCGGCGCTGGGAACATCGAGGTTGTCATTACTGCGGATCGCTACAATGCGATCAAGGAATACAATGGTCTCGTCCTCGCCGAGAACAACAACAGCGCCACAGCGGGTTTTGCCAGTGGGTTGTCCTTGTACCCCGATCTGGTCATACAGAACCTTCAGGTTGCCCCAGCGACGACCGAGTCCGGGGAGCAAATCACCATCACTTGGATGGTTCGCAATCAAGGTGCAGGAGTGGCATCACTGTCGTGGTATGATCGCATCACCATCGTCAATACCAACACCGGTTTGACGGTTCTCAATTCTCTGATCTACCAGAATGTTTCGAGTTCCGGTCCGCTGGCCAGTGGACAATCGGTGGCGAGACAGCACGTGTTTCAAATTCCCGACGGCGAAGCAGGAACCGGATCGCTGCACATCACACTGCTCACCGACGCGGTGAACAGTCTCTTTGAATTCCATGCCACCGAGGACGCCGAGAACAACAATTCGGCGACGACTTCTGTAGAGAGTTCGCTCGCACCTTATCCGGATTTGTTGCCGACCGATCTGTCCGTCGATCCTGTTTCGCTGCTCACCGGGAGATTGGTCAATTTGAACTGGGCAACGACCAACAGCGGTTCATTGGCCGTGTCTGAACTGTTTCAGGAACGGGTGGTGATTCGAAACGCCACCACTGCCCAGACGCTGAAGACGGCGGTGATCAACTACGATCCGTCGGTGCCTGAGGACGGACCAATTCCTCCCGGCCAAAGCCGCGACCGACAGTATGCCTTCCAGATTCCTGATGGCCCGACCGGGACTGGCGTTCTGGAGTTTACGGTCACCACCGACTACGGCGACCGGTTGTTTGAATATAATGAACAGAAAGGGGGCGAGACGAACAACGTGGCCACTGTTTCCGCAACCTCGTCGCTCGCAAGTTATCCGGATCTCCTGGTTTCCGGCGTCACTGGACCGGCTTCGGCGTTGCCCGGTGAGAACGTCGAGGTGTCATGGACGGTGGAGAACATAGGTCCTGCCGCGGCCAGTGGCAGTTGGTCCGATCAGATCTTTGTTTCGTCCGACAGCCAACCGGGTGGGGACACGCTGCTGGGCACTCTGAACTTCAATGGTTCGATTCCTTCCGGTCAGTCGGTGGTCCTGATGCAGTCGGTTACGATGCCGGCATTTGCCAGCAGCGATCGTTGGTTTGTGGTGAAGGCGAATTCCGGAAGGGTGTTTTATGAACCGGATTACAACAATAACACCAGCGCTGGTGCAACTCCGATCAATCTGCCGGCCAATCTAAATCTGACGTTGTCGCGGGCGGGCGTTTCCGAATCCGGAGGCACCAACGCTGCACTTGGCTACGTTTCTCGAAACACCGACACGGCCCAGCCATTGACTGTTCAATTGATGTCCGGCGACAGCGAACTGGTGACGGTGCCGGACTCCGTCACCATTCTGGCAGGTCAAACAACCGCATCGTTTCGGATTGGAGTGATCAATGACTTCGTGGTGAACGGCAGTCGCAACGTGGATGTTCTGGCGGTTGCGACCGGTTTTAACAACGCGACCAAAAATCTGGTGGTCACCGATAACGATCGCCCGGTTCTGACATTTCAGGTGCCGCGCACGGAAATGACTGAAGGCGGTGGGGACGGCGACGCGCTGGGCTACATCACCCGCAACGCGGCCACCAACCAGACGCTCGAAGTTAATTTGGGAAGCAGTTTTCCATTGAACGCGGCCATGCCCACCACGGTGACGATGCAACCCGGAGAATCGATCGCGGTGGTTACCATCACAGCACCGGACAACGCGACACTCGACGGCACCCGGACGGTGAGTCTCCAGATCTCAGCTGATGGCTATAACACAGTATCGCAAACCATTAATGTAGTGGACAACGATTTGCCCGCATTGTCGCTCACGCCAGTGGCTGCATCGGTGGTTGAAGGTGCGGAAAGCCCCGCGACGACCGGGGTTATTTCTCGTGCCGTGCCGACCGGTCGACCGGTTGAGTTGCTGCTCATCGCCCAACCCTCCACGCCGATTCAGCTGCCGCCGCGCGTCAGTATTCCTGCTGGGGCCAGCCAAGTGTCGTTCAACATCAACGTGCTCGACGACCCACTGGTCAACGGCAGTCGAACCATCAATTTGATCGCCCGATTGATTGCAGATGACGGACGGATTTTGACAGAGGGCGCGACCACCAATGTCATTGATGTGTTTGATAATGACGGGCCCACATTGACGCTTGCGACAGAGAAAGAGGTGGTCAACGAAGGTGAAACACTTAATGCCACCGTTACGCGCAACACAGAAACGAGCCAGCCGTTAACGGTGCAGTTGTCGGTCGATGATACCACGGAACTTTCGGTGCCGACATCGGTGCAGATTCCAGCGGGACAATCCTCGATTCCGTTCGTCGTGAACGGAATCGAGGACGGGGTGAGTGACGGGGTTCAGTCCGCATTCATAAGTGCTGCGGCGACTGGGTTCAACTCGGGGACTGTCAAAGCGAACATCTCCGACGGCGACCTGCCGGATCTGGCGGTGAGTCACATTATCGTTCCCGCAACCGGCAGGACTGATGCGCGAGCCGAAGTCACTTGGCGCGTGAGCAACAATGGAAAAGTACCGGCCATGGGCAGTTGGACGGATCGAGTTTACATTTCGACGGACAACCAGCTCGGCAACGATCTGCTCGCGGTGTCGGTTCCTTCCACCGCCCCGCTTGGAATCGACGCATTTTACGTCCGTAATCAGGAAATTGTTCTTCCATCACAACCGGGCACCTATCACATCATCGTCATCACTGACAGTGACAACGCGTTGCTCGAAGGGTCCGAGCGCAACAACCAGGTTTCCGTTGCGACAATTGACGTGGCGCCGTCCTACCGCGCAACCGTCGAGACCGACGTGGCCTTCGCGCCAAGCGGTTCGGTGATACCGATGCATGGTCGGGCATTTTATACGGAGGATGACTCACCGGCACTTTACAAGCTGGTCACCATCCGGTTGAACGTGAACAACACCCGGCGTGTTGTTCAGGTGCTCGCCGACGGTGATGGTAATTTCACCTACGACTTCCAGCCGCTGCCCACCGAAGCCGGGATCTACAGCATTGGCGCGGATCACCCACTGGTGGACGAGGATGAAGTACAGGACCAGTTCCGGTTGCTCGGAATGCGCGCCAATCCGAAGTCGGTTCGCTGGCGGTTGATTCCGAATGAGCCGCAGTCCGGTACCATCGAAATCATGAACGCGAGTGACCAGCTGCTGACCGGCCTGTCCGCCGCGTTCATCGATCCGCCGGAGGGATTTAATTTTCAATTGAGCATCGCGTCCGATCTGTTTGGCAACGGCAAGGTTCAGTTGAACTACACTGCGCTGACGACCATCACCAATCAGGCGCATTACCAGATGACGCTTGAAGTCAACTCGGTGGAGGGCGCGGTCACACGCATTCCCACGACCATCGATGTCTCACCACTTCGACCGTTGTTGGTGGCCAACCCGCCGTTTCTGAAACGGGGCATGCTACGCGGTGCGCAGTCGATCGTTTCGTTTGAAGTTTCCAACGTTGGTGGATCGCCCAGCGGTGACCTGGCTGTTCTGCTGCCCGACGAACCCTGGATACAACTCGCCAGCACCTCGAATATTCCGAGCCTGGCACCGGGCGAGATGACGACGGTCACATTGACGTTGAACCCGGCGGCAGATCTGCCATTGCTGCGCTATGACGGACAGTTGGCGTTGGCGGGTGGTCGCTACGGATTGAACATACCGTTTCAATTCCGGGCGGTCTCTGATGCGCTCGGGGATCTCCGTGTTCGTGTCACGGATGAATACACGTACTTTGTTGAAGGCGCGCCGCAGGTCACCAATGCGACGGTGCGACTGCGTGATCCCATCTCCGGAGCAGATGTCGCGGAGGGCGTAACGGATGAAACAGGCGTGGTGTTGCTGACGGGGATTCCAGAGGGAGCCTATACCGTGGAAGCGTTCGCCACCAAACACACGACACACCGGAGTACCGTTAACATCGTGCCCGGCATCGAAATTGAAAAGGAGGCATTTATTTCACGCCAGACCGTCACCTACCAATGGTCCGTGGTACCGATCGAAATCGAAGATCATTATCGAATCGTACTTGAATCGGTCTTCGAAACGGAGGTGCCGATTCCAAATGTCATCATCGAGAATCCTTTCATCATGCCGCTCGTGGTTGAGGGTGAAGCCACGCAGTTCGAAATCACGCTTCGTAACGAAGGGTTGATCGCAGCGGAAAATGTAAAGGTGATCGTGCCGAATGATCCGCGCTTCCTGATCATTCCATTGGTAGACGAGATAGGAACGATTCCTGCCAAGAGCCGGATGACTATTCCGGTTACGATCCAGCTTCGCAATGACGCGCAAGTTCCAGCCATCCAGCTGGCAGGTTATCAGGGTGATCACGACCATGCCCACGATCCGATACCGCGGTTGCAGGGTGAAGACACTTGTGAAATTGGGGTCCATGACTGTCTTCCCAAGATCTCGCTCGGCGTGATATTTGATTACACCTGTGGCGATAATAAGGTAACCCAGGCAAGGAAAGCGGACCTTACCCCCATTTGCACAGCCAAAGCTGTCTATGATTGTTTCAAATCTCTGGTTGGCGCCGCAAAGGCTGCCGCCGCCAAAGGTAACCTCGCGGCTGCGACATGCGAAGTTATTGATGCGTTGTTGGGTTGTGCCGGAGCCGACCTGAGCAACTGCGAAAAAGCCGCCATCCAGACCGTCTGCCGCACCCTTGTTGGTGGAGCCACCGGAGGTTTGGCCGGGGCGGCGGCGGGGGCGGCGTCCGGGCTGTGGGACAGCGTGGGTTGTTTATGCGATATCATTAAGGATTGGCTTGATGGCATCAGTGGTACCACCAATGGAGGGACTGGGGGGGGCGGTCTGGACGGAACGGTCAATTGGGGAGCCTTCGCTGGTGGGTTTGGCGGAGCCCATACTGACGCCAATACTGAATGTCTTGGATCCTCCGGTGGTGCTTCCCTGATTCGTCCCCAACTCATGGGGTACCAAAGACTCATGGGAGAAGGTGACACGGCGGGGGTCTGTGCACGGGTGCGCATACGAATCGAGCAGCAGGCGGTCATGACGCGTGCGGCGTTCCTGGGTACATTGGAAATTGAGAACGACGGAATCGACGACCTCTCGGGAGTGCGATTGACATTGGATTTCCGGGATGAACAGGGCAACCCGGCGGGGGACATGTTCGTTTGGCGCGCCCCGAAACTGAGCGGAATATCCGATGTCGATGGCGGCGGCACGGTCTTCGGTGATTCAAGTGTGTCGGTGCAATACACCTTCATTCCCACCCGGGAAGCGGCCGAATTTGAACCGACCAATTATCGAATTGGTGGTACGTTGCGGTACATTGAGAACGGCGTGGAAGTCGTGGTTCCGATGCTCTCTTCCACCATCACGGTTTTTCCGGAAGCCCGGTTGAAATTGAAATACTTCCAGTCCCGCGACGTCTTCAGCGATGATCCATTCACGGACGAAGTCGAGCCGGCCGAACCGTTCGCACTTGGCTTGATCGCCCAGAACATCGGTGCGGGCGCTGCCAGGAATTTCCGCATCACATCGGCTCAGCCGGAGATCATTGAGAATGAAAAGGGTCTGCTCATTGATTTCAAAATTATCGGGACCACGGTGGGCGATGAAACGTTCGAACCAACATTGACGGCGAATCTTGGCACCATCGAACCCGGTGCCAGCCAGGTGGCGCAGTGGTTGTTCCTCTCCAGCTTACAGGGCAAGTTCATCGAGTACACCGCGACATTTGAACATCTTGATTCACTCGGCTCGGCGAACCTGTCGTTGATCGACAGTGTTGAGATTCATGAACTGATTCACCCGGTCCAGGCCGATCGTCCCGGTGACGACGCGCGCCCGGACTTTCTGGTAAACGATGTTCCCGACCCGGACAGTTTTCCAGACACGCTCTACTTCAGCGACGGCCCAATCGCGATTGTTGAACCGGGCGCAAACGGCGTCGCAAGTGGCACGGCGACTCTCTCGCAATTGAGCGTGGGCGTGACCGCCACGATGCCGACGGGTTGGGGCTACCTGGTGATGAACGATCCCGGTCCGGGTCTTGAACTTTGGAAGGTCGTCGACAGCAATGACCGTGAATTGCTGGTGAACAAAAACGTATGGACCACTGACCGAACGTTCCCGTCCTCAATCGCCGGTGCGGTGCGCGAGAACAAACTGCACATTCTCGATTATGACGGCACCGGTTCCTACACACTTTACTATCGTCCAACAGAATCGATTCCTCCGGAGATCGTCAGCATTGCCGGTCCGACGCCATTGCTTCAGACCGGTCCGGTGGCTTCGGTTGATGTCGAGTTCTCCGAATTGATTGACCTGTCAACGTTTGGGGTCGAAGACCTGTTCCTGTCGTTGAACAGCGGTGCGAACCTGATCGACGGTTCGGTGACGGTGACCGAAATCGGCGTGGGCGAATATCGCATCGGTGGATTGACCGCCGCGACCGGTGGCGACGGCAACTACCTGCTGGTCGTCGATGCCGCCGGAATTGAGGATCTCGCCGGTAATCCGGGAATTGGAATGGCGTCCACCGGTTGGGCAAAGGGTTCAGGCGCACCGGTCGTTGTCGGGCTCGGTCCTGTGCTGCCGAACCCGAGAAATACGCCGGTGACCCAAATCGACGTGGAATTCTCGAGCGACATGAATCCAACGACGATCGATCTGAACGATGTGTCGCTGAGGTTGGACGGTGGCGCGAACCTGATCGATAACGGCGTCACGATCACGCCGTTGGACGCCCGACGCTTCCGCATCGGCGGACTGAATGGTCTGACGCTGAGTGGCGGATTGTACGATCTGACTGTGTCGGCAACCGGCGTCGAGGACGACCTTGGTAGTTCGGGAGTTGGCCAGCTGAGTGCGAGCTGGTTGACCGTGACCACCGGTCCGGCGTTTGCCGACATTGAACGACTCGCGACCAACCCACGGAACATCGTCGTGCTGTCCTTGGATGTGTTCTTCCAGTCGCCCATCAATTCAGCCACATTCGATTATCGCGATCTCCGAATCACCCGCGATGTCGGCCAAAATCTTGTGACTGGCGAAGTGGTCGTGAACAAGATCGACGCCACCACCTACCGTATTTCGAACTTCAACTGGGTGATCGGTCAACAGGGCACCTATACGCTGACGGTCGACGCGGCGGGGATTCAGGACATGGCCGGAAACGTCGGCAGCGGAAGCATCTCTGAAACATGGGAGATGATCACCACCCGGCCAATTCCACCACAGAATCTCGCGTTGGTGCCGGATCTTGGAAAGTCATCAACGGATCTGCTGATCAACAATCTGAAACCGAATCTTCAAGGAACCGCCGCTCGTACCGGGCTCACCTTGCGGGTGCGCGATATGACGCTGGACCAGGATCTGGGCGCGTTTCCGGTGACCGGAACAACGTTCTCCGCGCCGTTGAACTTCGCCCAGCAAGGGACTCATCGGTTGAAGGTGAACCTCATCGACAACGCGGCCAACGTTTCCACCGACGTTTACATGAATGTGTTCATCGACACCACGCCACCTTTGGCAACCGTCGATCCGGTGACGCCAACTCCGCGCAACACGCCGGTAAATTCTGTTGTCGTGCGCTTCAGCGAAGCAATGAATCAGAACTCATTCGCGCTGGCGGACGCGACATTGAAACGTGATTCCAGCGCCAACCTGATTGCCGCACCGATCAGCTGGACCAAGATCTCAACGAACGTCTATTCGATCGGCGACCTCTCGGGTGTTACCGATGCTCCGGGTAATTATACGCTCACGTTCAATCTTGCCGGGCTCGAAGACGAGGCAGGGAATCCGGGAATCGGGAGTTCGATCGTCGCGTGGCAACGGAGTGGCGCCAACACCAAGCCAACGATTGCATCCATTCCGAATTTGGTCGGCGAGGTCGGTGTGCTGATGCTCCACACCAACACCGCGTCGGATGTTGATCTGCCGGCGAACCAGCTGATCTGGAGCCTCGATCCCGGCGCGCCCGGCAACGCCAACATTGACCAGGATCGTGGCGTGTTTAGCTGGAGACCGGCCCGGGCGCAGGCACCGGGAGATTATCCGGTGACAGTCCGGGTGACCGATAACGGCGTGCCGTCGCTGAGTGACACGCGTTTATTCACTGTCTCGGTGGGCGATTACTCAGAAGTTGTCGTGGGCACCACGATTGTCGAGAGCGGCACGACGGGAATTATTCCACTGACCCTGTTGAGCAGTACGGGCGTGACCAACGTCTCGATGAAACTGTCCTTGCCGGGCAGTCGCTTCACGAATCTCCGACTGACCCAGCCGCTGGCGCAGTCCGCTGCTTCGACCATCACGCCGTTGCCAAATGATTTGAACCTCGTCGAGTTCCGTATCAACGAAGGTCTCACCATCGTCGGTTCCAACCGGCTTGCCTTCCTCGAGTTCGATGCCGTGGCGGACCAGCAGTCCGCGTTTGTGCCACTCACGATCGACGAGTTTACCGCGCCCAAGGCGGACGGAACGTTCGCTCCAAACATTCTGACGACGGACGGGCGCATCATTGTGGTGGACAAGGAACCGCTGTTGGAGTCGGTGCGAACCAACGGCCAGCCGCGCGTGCTGATCTATGGCCGGGCAGGGGACGCCTTCGAAATTGATGTCACCGAAAACATTAGCGGAACATGGACGATGCACCGGCGGGTGCCGATGACCTCCAACCGGCACACCCTGACGCTGGGCGATCCGTCCGGCGCAAGTTCACAGTTCTTCCGCGCCCGTGTCTTTACGCCCAACCCGCCGCTCATGGAATTGTTGCCGCTGACCAACGGCTGGTTCCGTGTCGTGGGCTACGGTGAACCAGAGCTGAACTATCTGATCGAATCAAACAACTCGGCCTCGCCGACCGGTTGGGTGCCGGTCATTGATGGACCGCTGACCAATTCCTTCTGGCTGCAGGAAGTGGATACGAAAACCGGCACCTCGAAAATCTGGAGATTTAAGCGCCAGTAAGCGCGGTTTCCGCGTTTCCATTTTCGCCAGTGTATACCCCGTTGTATCCCTCCCGCCTGCCGGAGGGGCCAAATGAGGGCACTTGGTTCCACCTACCACGATTTCCGGTATTGGAACACCGGATTTTAACCGGCCAATCGTATGCAAACACGCCGTCGATCTCCTTCGCCTGAACTCGGAAACGACTACTTCGAGTTCAACAGATTCTCGTACCAGTAGAGGCCACTGCGGCCGGGGAGCACCAGATCAAGATCGCCGTCGGCATCGAGATCGACGGCCTTGGGGTCGAGCCCCGTTCCGGCCGGGCCGTTGGACTGGATGGTGTAGCGCTGGAATTTGCCGGCGGTTTTGTCGAATTCGTACCGGTAGATCACCAGCGGATCACGTGCGCCGGGATCGCGTCCTTCGTGCGCCCAAAATCGTTTGCCGGTGACGTATTCGTTTCGGCCGTTGTTGTCCAGATCCACCCAGAGTGGTGAGTGTCCCTGCGACCATGAATCGTCGATGAGGTGTTTGGTCCAGGTCCGTTTGCCATCGACATTCGATTGTTCCAACCAGTAGGTGCCGTAGTCGTGACCGATGCCGTAGATCAGATCGTTGTCGCCGTCCTCGTCCGGGTCCGCGACCACGATCGGCATGGAAGTGCGTCCGATTTCAAATTCAGGATGCCAGATCCATTTTTCATTGCGTGGATCCTCCGGACCTTCGGCCCAGCCTTGCGTTCCCACATAATCGCCGCGTCCGTCACCGTTGATATCGCCGAATCCGCTTCCGTGGCCACCGCCTTCGTCAGCGATCTCATGCCGCGCAAATCTGGGTGGCTGGCCTGGGCTCCCCGGCAAAAGCTCCCACCAGGCGGAGAAGTGCCACGGACAGGGGACGATGTCCAATTGTCCGTCGCCATCAACATCATAGAGTCGGCCGGTTTCCATCTGCCCGGGTGCTCCAACCATGTGTTTCGTCCATTCACCGGAAGAAGCACCGGGATTCTCCAGCCAATAGATGGAACTGCTGCGGAAATTGACGAGGATGACATCGAGCCAGCCGTCGCGATTCACATCCATCACCAGATGAGAATAACCATCGGCGCGCGGCACCTCCTTGCCGATCATCTCGACTTCACGGACGAAATGACGCGTCTTGAACTCAGGTCCCTCATACCAATACGCGCCGCTGAAAATGTCCACGTCGCCGTCCTTGTCGACATCGAACGCGGCGGACGAACTGTAGAGCGAATTCGTGTCGATAACGTGCAGTTTGAATTTCAAATCCGCGCCGTACAGAGGAACAGATTGCAGGAAAGCGACGGCGCTCAATGCAATCCCGCAGAGCGTGCGTACCAATGTGTTTGTTTTCATAGTGGGAGGGGGGGCCAAAGGGCGGCGGTGGCGGAGAAGTTCATTTGATTTGCAGGAGTTCGGGTTCAGTCCACGGCGTTGTCCGGGACGATGTCTCACCGCGTACGGCGTCGACTTCGATCGCCGAAACGGGCAGTGAGTTGTGCCCCCAGTCGGTGCGAATGTAGCTGAGAACCGATGCCAGCGAAACATCATCGAGCACGGTCAGCGGAGGCATCTCCGGAAGAATGAACGGCGGTTGATACGTGCTGCCATCCACGTTGATGGCCCCGCTGACGCCGTGCAACGTGATGCGGATCAGGCGGTCGACCGATCCCGTCACCCACTCGGAATCGGCCAGCGGCGGAGCAATCGGACGAATGCCCTCGCCATTCTGACCGTGGCAGCCCGCGCAGATCTGCTGATACAACACCTTGCCGTCCGCGATCAGCGTTTCTTCGGCCGCCGTCAGGTCGCGAACAGGCGCGGCAGCGGCGGCCGCCACTTCTGATTGATAGCCCGGCCATGAGAACAGGGGCTTGATTTGTTCGCTGCGTTCACGCGTTTGTGGATCTTCTGATTTCGCAAGGATTCGCAGGGAATCCGGTTCGCCGTTGAGAGGGATCGTTCTACGAATCCGTCCATTCGCAAGCTCAGCGATACCGGCGAGCAAACCGTGTTGTCGCCACAACTGACCGGCGTCCTGGCCGGCCGCCAGCATGAGCAACAACTCCATTTTTGCCGGTTGTTTTTCCCGGGTCACGGCACTCGCCAAGCCCTGCAACATGACGGTGCGTCCCGGTTTCTGTTCCTGCCACTGCGGGTCCGTCAACAGAGTCTGCAAAAACTGAAGCTCCCAACCGCTCAACCCGCTGACGATCGCGTCACGAATGAGCAGTTGATTCGCCCGACGAGTCGCGACGCGGGCGAGCAATGGCAATGCGGCGGGCTTCGTGAAATTCCCGGCGGTGAGCGCCGCTTGAAAAATGACTTCATCGTCCGCGTCTTTACAAACGGTGGACACCACTTCAGACAGCTGATCGCGTTGATCAGGACTGGTCGCGGTCAACGATTCCGCCACGCGCATCGCGGCCACCTGCACTTTCGCATCGGGATCGCCGACCGACTTGAGCACGACGTCCAGAACGGATTGCGTCAGGTCGGGCGCCGCGAATACCGGGACGATATCGCTGATGGTTGCCAGTGTTACGGAATTCATGTTGTTGTTCGCCGACGGATACGAAACGAACAGCCCTTCGAGCGTCCACAGCGCGTGAATCCGCGCGAATTGATCAGTACTGCTGGAAACCAACTTGAGCAATTGCGGGACGACTGAACGGTCTCCGCGTTCAACCAGCAGCCGCTGGGCGGTATCGCGAATCCAACCGTTGGGATGCGAGAGGCGGTCGATAAGTTGACGTGAACTTTCGGCGGACAGTGGTAACGGCGCCGCCGGTGTTTTGTCATCCGAGACGACGCGATAGAGGCGGCCCAGATGAATGCCTTTGTCCAGATCGCGTTCCAAGGTCTCGTTTCGGAGGTAAGAGGTCATGTAACGACTGTACTGCGCGATGCCGCGATAGAGATCGACCACCCACAATGTTCCGTCGGGACTGTTGTACAGATTCACCGGCCGGAACCGTTCATCGGTTGATGCGATGAATTCACGATCCTCATACGCGAACTTCGAGGACAGCGTGAGTCGGTCGTCGAACACCAGGTTGCGTTTGATCAGGTTGGCGGCCGGGTCCGCGACGAACGCGTTGCCAACGAACTCCGCCGGGAAATTGTCACCGCGATAGATCAACGGACTGCATGAGGAAGCGAATACGTACAGGCGCCCTGCCGGATCCAACACGCCGTCCAGGTAGCCGCGGTTTACGCCGGTGTTCATACGCGCGCTGAAGACACGTTGATCTGTGGTAACAAATAAATTGAGGCCGGCGGTGGTCGGGTAGTTGGAATTGCGGCCCATGTAATTCGGCGGCGCGTAATCACCGAGCAGTTGGCTGTTGTTAATGTTGTAGAGCAGGCGGCCGTAGTTGTCCTGCGTCATGCCCCATTGCCCGCGATTCTCGGTTTGTTGTTTGACCAGTGTGTTGCCGAACCAACGATACCGCTTCTGAGATTTTGCGTTGTAGATCCAGTTGTCCATCGCGGGCATCAAGCCGTTCGGCGCATGTTCCACGTTGCCGCCACCGTAGTTCGCATCGAGCAATTCCATGTGATCCGCCTTGCCGTCACCATCCGTGTCTCTTGCAAAATAGAGTTGGTAATCGGACACATACATGACGCCGCCATGAACCGCCGCGAGCGCGCGGGGAAGTATGAGTCCGTCGACGAACACTGTCGACTTGTCGAAGCGGCCGTCGTCATCCGTGTCCTCCAACAATGAAATACGGGAGATGGGATCGCGCTCGTTTGTCCGGTCGATGTCGAGCTGGTAGCTGCGCATTTCAAGAACGTAGAGCCGTCCGTCCTCGTCAAAGGACAATGCAATCGGATCTTCCACCAGCGGTTCGCTCGCGGTCAGTTCGAGATGGAATCCGTCCACCAGTTGCACTGTTTCCATCTCGGCGCCCGGAGCCAGCACCGGGGCGGGCGGAGGTGTCGGCAGGCCGGGAAGTCGAACCTGCTCTTCGCGTCCGGTGGCACCACTCAGATTGGTTCGGGGCAGCATGGACTCGATTCCAGCGGCGAGTGTTTCTTGATCGAGTTTGCCGGTTTTGCTTTCGTCCCATTGAAGGAACCATTTTTCAAAGTCGGCGGACAGTTCTTCGCGGGTCAACGCCAGGTTTTTGTCCGCGTCAAGCGCCGCAAAAAAAGGCAGCGCCCGGGTCGCGTTCAGGCCCGGCACCTGGCACGCGTCGCCAAACCGGCGGAGAAATTCCTCCTGGCTTAAACTTCCCGAATGGTCGGGGTCCAGCCGGTCGAACCATTCCGTCGCCACGCCGAGAAGCTCTACTTCGGAAAGCCTCGCATCGCCGTTGCGGTCGCCTTGGGTCAGCATTTGTTCGGCGAGTCGGGGCCCGATCTTGATGGCCGCGCGACCGAGCAGTCCGGGCTGGTCGGCGTTCTGGGCGATCACGGGCACGGGACAAGCGAGGATGCCGGCAAGCGCGAACCAATTGACTAAAAATTTGAGCTTCATCGGCTGGTGACGATCACAAAACGGCGCGGATGTGCGCTACGCTGTTGGCCTGTGGGACTGTTCTGAGTGAATCTTTTTCAGCGCCGATTTGGCAAGGTCAAACGACACGGGTCGCGTAATCACGTGGGATTTGATGAAATCATTGCCGCCCGCCGGGCGTCTGCTCACTTGATCCATTGGCCTCCATATAAAATTGATGCTCCACTTCGCTATGAACATTCCCAAACTCTTCTTGTCTTTGTCGTTTGCCTCGGCTCTGGCGGGCACTTCGATGAATGCCGCCGAACTGCCTGAGCGAATTCTGCTCTGGACGGACGGCGCGCCCGGCTCGGAAGATAAACCAGCCGAAGAATCCGTGCGTGTCACTGATGGCGGTGATCGAGTCGTCTCGAACGTGCATCAACCCTGCGTCTTTCCCTACCTCCCGTGCGCCGATCTCGCGACAGGTGCCGCCGTTGTCATCGCACCGGGCGGAGGACACCGCGAACTGTGGTCGACGCACGAAGGGCACAACCTCGCCAAGTGGTTGAGCGAACGTGGCGTCGCTGCCTTCGTTCTCTACACCCGGCTGCCGCGCGAAAAGGACTCGACCTATACCATCGATGAACATGCACTGGCCGACACGCAGCGTGCGATTCAATTTGTTCGCAGCCGCGCGAACGAATGGCAGATCAATCCAACGCGAATCGGCGTGATGGGGTTTTCCGCCGGAGGAGAGCTGGCTGCGCTGGCGGACATGCGATTCAACGCTGGAAAAGCAGACGCCAAAGACGCCATCGAACACGTCGGATCCAAGCCGGATTTTGTCGGACTAATCTATCCCGGCAGCTCGAGCCGCTTTGAGGTGAGCAAGGAATCCGCGCCGGTGTTTATCGCGTGCGGATTCAATGACCGACCGGACATCTCGAAAGGCATGGCGGAGGTGTACCTGAAATACAAGGAGATCGGCGTACCGGCGGAGTTGCACATTTACGCGAAGGCCGGTCACGGATTCGGCGTGCGGGATTCGCTGAAGGGCGCGGTTGGGAAATGGCCGGAACGTTACCTCGAATGGCTGGACGACATGGGGATGTTCAAGCGGGAGTAATCGGGTTCGTGGTCGGAAGTCAGGTCTTACCGACTGGTCTATTGGCGATATGTGGCGCCGGTTTTTAACCGGCCGAAAGAAGGAATTCTTACCGCAAACTCCGTGGATGCACAGGAACGGATAACGGCGCGGGGAAGCAGTCAGTGAATCAGAAATCGTTCTCCGACATCCGGCCAACTGGTTTGTGATTCACCCCCCCCCGACAGATAAACAATTGCCGCAAGGAAGCTCGACCGGCACACTGCGGCCGATGCCTTTGACTATGAAACTATTGATTTGCCGTTTGATTCTCGGGGCTTTCACCGGCTGCTTCGTCACCGCGTCGGCAGCGGATCGCCCGAACATTCTCTGGATCACCAGCGAGGACAACGGGCCGCAGCTGGGTTGTTACGGAGACCCGTATGCCGTCACGCCGAACATCGATGCGCTGGCAAAGCGTGGCCTGCGCTATCTGAACGCGTGGTCCACGGCACCGGTTTGCGCCCCGGCGCGGACGACGATCATCTCGGGAGTTTACGGGCCGTCGAACGGTTCGGAACACATGCGTAGCGAAGTGAGCCTGCCGTCGTTCATGAAGTTGTTCCCCACGTTTCTCCGTGATCAGGGCTACTACACCTCGAACAACAGCAAGGAAGATTACAACCTCAAGAAAAGCGCCGGGATCTGGGACGAGTCGTCGACCAAGGCGACGTGGAAGAATCGCGCGCCGGGGCAGCCGTTCTTCTCCGTGTTCAACCACACCATCAGCCATGAAAGCCAGATCCG
This sequence comes from Verrucomicrobiota bacterium, assembly GCA_041689265.1. Lineage (GTDB taxonomy): Bacteria > Verrucomicrobiota > Verrucomicrobiia > Limisphaerales > RI-55 > JBDNGP01. The sequence continues at coordinate 56,253 of JBDNGP010000021.1, read as the reverse complement.
GAACGAGATCGACGACAAGGACCGGATTCACGACCCGGCGAAGGCCCGGATCCCGGCGTATCAACCGGACGTTCCGGAAGTGCGAAAGGATTGGGCGCAGTACTACGACCGGATCACGATGATGGACGCGCTGGTGGGCAAAAATCTGCGGGCCCTCGAAGAAGCCGGGCTCGCCGACGACACGATCATTTTTTATTACGGCGATCACGGGTCCGGAATGCCGCGGAGCAAACGCTGGCCGTACAATTCAGGACTGCTGGTTCCGCTGGTTGTTTACTTCCCTCCGAATTGGCAGCACCTCGCGCCAAAGGATTATGTGGCGGACGGTGCGACGGCGCGGCTGGTCGGGTTCATTGATCTGGCGCCGACGGTTCTGAGTCTGGCCGGCATCAAACCGCTCAAGTGGATGCAGGGCCACGCCTTTGCCGGTGAGTTCGACACCAAGCCGCAGGAGTATCTCCACGGTTTTCGCGGTCGGATGGACGAGCGCTATGATTTTGTGCGTTCGCTCCGTGACGAGCGCTACATCTACATCCGGAATTACAATCCCCACAAGATCTACGGGCAGTTCATCGAATACATGTTCCGGACGCCAACGACCCGTGTGTGGAAGAAAATGTTCGACGCGGGTGAGTTGACCGAGGTGCAGTCGCGCTTCTGGAAAACGAAACCGCCGGAGGAACTTTACGATCTACAAGCGGACCCGGACGAGGTGGACAATCTGGCAGATTCCGCAGATCACAAACGCATTCTGGCCCGGCTGAAGAAGGAACAACAACAGCACGCGCTGGAAATCCGGGACCTCGGATTCCTGCCCGAGAACGAAGTGCAGTCGCGGGACCCGGGAGCGCCGCCGTTCACGATGGGCCACGACGAATGGGCTTACGACATGAAGCCGATCATGGCGATGGCCGAGGCCGCCTCGTCGTTGAAAGCCGACGCGACGCGGAAGTTGAAGAAGGGCTTCACCTCGGGCGACAGTGCCGTTCGTTATTGGGCGGCGATGGGCGTTTTGATGCGCGGCGCGGACGCCGTTGTCGAAGCGCACGAAGAGTTGTGGAAACAGCTGACCGACAAGTCTCCGGCACCACGTATTGCCGCGGCGGAAGCGCTCGGTCGCTACGGAAATGACGCGGACACGGCACGCGCTCTGGAGGTTTTGATGGCGGCGGCGGCGGTCGATAAAAACGGGCCTTACGTGGCGATGATGGCCCTGAATGCAATCGATTCCATGGGGATTCGGGCGAGGTCGGACGAAGCTGCAATCGCTGCTCTTCCGACGGACGCCGCCGGGGTTCCGAAGAAATTCGGCGACTACATTCCGAATCTGTTAAAGAGCATTCAGATGAACTTGAATCCGTAGTTATGTTCCGAAAGTGCTCCGGTCGGCCCTCGGCTTTTTGCGGAAAACAAAAACGCCCACCCCCACGCGTCAGTGAGGCGGGCGTCTCGCTTTGGAGGAACAAACGAAAATTATTTCCTGCGTCCAAACAGGCTGAAGCCGCCGCCCTGTTCGTCCATCTCCCCCTGTTTGACCTTGAGCTGACCGAGGTTGGCCTGCCAGCCGATGTAGATCTTGTGCCACTGGTTCTCGATGCCGCGAACGGCGCCGTCATTGAGCTCGCTCAGGTAACGGAGCGAGGGCGCTGCGGAAATCAACGAGTGCACTTCTTCGCGGGTCGGGTTGGTACATTCGATGCCGGCGAGGAGCAGTTCAAGCTGCTGGGCCAAGACGCTCTTGACCTCCAGAAACTGGTTTTCATCCTCTTCCCCGAACTTCTTCGCACGGGCCACGTTTAGAAAGTGATTGAACTGTTTCCAGCACTCGAGATAGTTCTCCATCGAGAGGATCAGTTGTTCCAATTGTTTTTTTGTCATAGTTTCGGTTACGCGTGATTAGATGGCCGCCTGTTTACGGGGGCTGAAAAAGACGATCGCTCCGCCGCGCAGTTCACGCGCGCTGAGCTTGAAGGCGGCGTATTGAATGATCAATTCCGCAAATGGATATCCGGCCTGATGCCCGCGGCGGAAGGCGTGCAGCACCTGCTGCGCGGTGCGCCGGATCTCAGCGGGGGGAAACGATGTCGGCACCGTCGACGTGATGATGGTGCCGCTGCTGTCCACGGTGAAGCTTCCAGTTGGGAGCTTCTTGAGCTGCGTGTTGTCCGGTTTGAAACTCAGGAATCCCATTTGGTCGTCAACGCTTTGAGGTTCTCTTTGACTTCGTCGTTCGACAGGTTCCGCGACCAGCCCGCCATCAGCGTGCCGGTCCGCCCGGGGGAACAACTCAAGTGGCCCTGCTGGCCGTGAAATTCCACGTTCAAAATCTGGCCGGCCTGCAACCGGTCGCCCAGCTCCCGGAAACCCTTCATCATCTCCCGGCCCCACTCGGCCGTTTGTTCCACGTTTTCGGCGGCCCATGATTCGGACTTCTTCTTGATCTCGTCGGGGACTTCAATCAGGAATTCAACGCCCGGGATGCGGGAAAGATTGATCAACGGCGAGGCGGCGATCTCCTCACCGGATTCCGTCCTGATTGTGGGGCCTTGCGCGGCCTCGTCAATCGCCTGCGCCGTTTCCAATAGCAGCCCCTCGACCGAGTCAAAAATAGTGCGCTTGCGCCCGGCGTCGAACGGCATGATCTCGAAGCTGCCGTTCTTCCAGGACAGGATTTCCTTGAAGGCATCCGTCGCAGTCAGATTGGACGTGGACGCATCCACCACGTCCCCGTCCTGCATCCAAATTTTTCCGTCGAGCCCGCCGTTCACAATTCGCAACGTGGTGGAGGACCGGGACAATCCCTCCAGCTGGATGATGTCCACCAGGCTTTTGCTTTGAACCCCGCGGAAACCAGTTTCCTGGACTTCGCGCCCGAGCAATGACTCGATGCATTCGAGGAACTGCTGAATCTCGTCCATCGTGCTGGGTTTTTGCCAGAACAGGTCGACGCCCATCGCGTACGAGCGCGAGCGGAACTGTTCATCCATTACCGAGGTGAGGACAACGATGCGAAGTTGGGGATATTTGCGGCGGACGATCGAAAGCACCTGCAGCCCGTCCATCTTGGGCATGTTCAGGTCCGTGATCATCAGGGTGAAGGTCTGCGTCTCCAGCAGCGCAATAGCCCGGGCGCCGGAGGACGCGGTCTGGATCTCCGGCTTGCTGGGCATCTGCGACAAGATCTCCCGGTACATGTCCAAGAGTTCCTGATCGTCGTCCAACAGAAGTAATTTGGGTCTGGCGGCCATGGTTCTACGACATTGACGGCATCAAGACGACGGGGATATTCCGACCTCCCGCACGGGAGTTTTCAATCATTCACCGTCATCTTCCACCGACACACCCGACCGGCACAAGCCGGTCCGGCGGAAGCAGTTGATCGTCACGAAGCAATACGCGTGCGCTTCAACGACAATCACCCGCAATTTTGATTATCAGCCGATTCGCGGCTGCAATTCTTTCAGGTCCGAGGCAACGGACGAACGGACTGTCAAAACATCTGTCAGCCCGCCAATGATTCTCAGCGAAATTTAGACACTGGCAATGGAAAAGGCACGCTTCCTCTTCCTTTCTTCAAACGGCTCGCGCCATTCGTGCCATGTTTGACACGCGGTCACGACCGTCTCACCGAACGGATGGCTTTGGCCAGACGCGCGATTCCCTTTTCGATGTCCGCCTCCGACGCGTTGCCAAAACTCAACCGGAATTCGTTGTCCGGTTTGGCGCGCGTCGGATCGTCGGCATAGCACAACGCGCCCGGCACGTAGAGCATGTCCTCCCGTAGCGCGGCCTTAAACAACCTCGAGCTCCGACCGGATTTCCCAGTGTCTTTTAGTCGCGCCCAGTAGTACAGCCCGCCGTTGGGTTCGCCCCACTCCAGCAGTTCGGAACAATGTTTCTTCAATGCCGCGCCCATCACCGAAGCTTTCTCACGATAACGGGTTTGAAGCGATTTCAGATGGCGGGCGAACCGGCCGGTCTTGATCGCGCAGGCCAAAATCTGTTGCAGAACGTGGGCGGTGCCAAAGTCGTGATTCGCCTTGATCCGTGTCAAAACCGTCATCAACGGCTTGGGCAGCCACCCGAAGCCGACCCGGATTCCGGTCGCAAACGGTTTGCTGTAGGTGCTGGTGTAAATCACCCGCTGTCCGGCGCCAGGCAGAACAAGGCACGACGGCACATCTTCCCCGGCAAATTTCAGTTCGCGATAGGCCGCGTCTTCGAGCAGGTAAAGCGGGTGCCCGGCGCTTTTCTCGAATCGCCGGAGGACCTTTAGCGCCTCGGCTTTCCTATCGAGCGACGTCGTGATGCCGCTCGGATTCTGAAAGTAGCTGACCAGGTACAACATCTTCACTCGCGGCAGCTCCCCGGTTTTCTTCAACCCGGTCAGCACTTCGTTCAAGTGCTCGCAGTCGATCCCGTCGGGCGTCATGCGAATCCCCCGGCACTGCACGCCGTGACTCTGGGCCATCCCGAGGTAAACAAAATAAGTCGGGTCCTCGACCAGCACGATGTCGCCGGGATCAAACAACATTTCCGTCACCAGATAGAGCAGCTGCTGTGAACCGTGCGTGATCAGGATGCGCTCCGGATCGTAAAGTTCGGGTTTCGTCGCTGAAGAGGACGCGGTTGAATCCAGTTCCAGCATTCGCTTCGCAGTGCTCCTCCGCAGGCCCGCGTCACCGATCGTGCTCCCGTACTGCAGCGCCGATTGCGCGGACCGGTCTTCACCCAGAATTTCTTCCAGCACTTCACGCGCTTCGAGAACGGGCAGGGACGGGTTGTCGGTGAAACCGGCCGCGAGCGAAACGATGTGGGGATGCGACAGCGCCTGGTGCATGAGCCAGGAAATCGGCGGCTCCTCCGAACGTGCGCCCAACGCGCTGAAACCTGACCGGTTCGGCTTCACAGTATTCGCCGCTGGCTTACGGCTGGTTTTCTTGGTCGGCATTCGCGGGATTAGGCGGCGTGTCGCTCTCGCGGGCAATATTTTTTCCACGAGTTTTCAACATCAACTTGAACTTCCGGATGCCCGTCACAAACGCCTCGCGGTCTGTGTAGAAGGTGTCATTGTGGTCCCCGTGAAGTTCGTGGAAAAGCTTGAGCTCGTTGGCCGCTTCAAAATTCTCCCGCGCGTGATGAATCGAAATGACCGTGTCCTCAGGGCTGTGAAGAATCAGCACGGGGACTTCAATCTTTGGAAGCCGCTCACGTGTGCTGTATTTGATCCGGCCCACCGTCCGCACGGGCAGCCAGGGAAACAGTTCCGCTCCCAGATCTTCCGTGCTGGTGTAGGTGCTCTGCAGGACCAGTCCGCCGACCGGTTTGCGCAACGCCAGTTCGCTGGCCACGCCGCCGCCCAGTGATTCCCCGAGCGCGATGATCTGTTCGCCGCGATATCCTTTTTCAATCAACCAATCGTATGCGGACTCGGCATCCAGATATGTGCCCCGCTCGCTCGGCCTCCCCTCGCTCCGACCGTATCCTCGATAATCAAAGGCGAACAAGGCGACCCCTTCGCGGAGCAGCGCATCGTACAGATCCATTCGGTGACTGATGTTCCCGCCGTTCCCGTGACACACCAAGAAGACCAGTTTGGTCATTCCGCTGTTTTCAGGAAAATACCAAGCGTGCAATTTGATCCCGTCGCTGGTCGTCAGCCAAATGTCTTCCCGCACGAACCCGATCTCATCGCCCGTGGCGTCCAGTTCCGCAGTCGGTTGGTAGACCGTTCGTTGTTCAAACCAGCGGAGCAGCCCAAAAGCCAGCACCGGCGCGATCAACGCTCCGATGATGTTTTTCCACCGATTTGTGCGTTTCGATTGAGCCATGATTGTGATCGTGTTCATGACCGGTCCTTCCGGCGGGTTCAACCCAAAAAGGGCGGAATTCACTGACCAGAGGGATGGGAAGTTCGCGAAGAGACGGCTCGTCTCTCACAAATGCCCGATGAGCGCGGACATTTTCAGCCACCGATTCCCGGCCGCCTGTGCGCCATTCCGTGAATCCGTTCCGGGCGTTGCAGATGCATTGGCTGGCCATATTTTACTCGCCACAAGCGTGCCGGGCTGGCCTACTCCACAGCTGGAAACCTGAAATATCATGAGTGAAACTGCTGCCTATCTGGAGTCTGAGGAAGTTCAAAAGCAGGGCCCTGAAATGGGGGTTCTCGTCACCCATCTGGTCGGAGATGCCATCCGAGCGGGGGCGAGCGATATTCACATTGAGCCGTGGGAAAATTCCCTTTGCGTGCGTATCCGTCTGAACGGTGTGCTGTGTGAATTGATTCATCTTCCGTTGGACTACATGGACAAAGTCAGCGGACGCCTCAAGGTGATGGCGAGTCTCATCAGTTATCAGACCGGGCTGCCACAGGAAGGTCACGCTCCGGCCGATCCCGATCTCGGCGGCGTCGAATTGCGGGTCTCTGTGTTTCCCACTGTGCGCGGCGAAAAAATTGTGATCCGGATATTCGATCCCACGAACCGCAGTTTCGATCTCGGCCAACTCGGTTTTGAACACGCCACACTGGACGCCTTTGTGCACCTGGTCTCACGGCCAAACGGACTCATTCTTCTGACCGGCCCGACCGGCTCCGGCAAGACGACCGCGATGTACGCGGCCCTTTGCCATCTCATTTCCAAACACGGCACCACGATCAGCATCAGCACGGTCGAAGATCCCGTGGAATTCAACCTGCCGATGGTCAGCCAGGCGCAGGTGAACAAGGCCAAGGAATTCACCTACTCCGTCGCGCTGCGTTCCCTGATGCGGCAGGACCCACAAGTCATCATGATCGGCGAGATTCGTGATTCCGAGACCGCCTCAATTGCGGTGCAGGCCGGGCTCACGGGCCACCTCGTGATCAGCACCATCCACTCGGGCATGGCGGCCGGCACGTTTGCGCGTCTGATCAACATGAACATCGAACCGTTCCTTCTGGCCTCGAGTATTTCCGGGGTGCTGGGCTTGCGGTTGGTCCGTTTGAACTGCCCGGACTGCTCGGTCTCCTACTCACCGGAGCCGGGCCTGATGGACACGCTTTCACCGGAAGTCATTGAAGTCGCCGACTTCAAAGCAGGCCAGGGATGTGAAACTTGCATGGAAACCGGCTACACCGGTCGCGCAGCGGTGACCGAGATGCTGCTCGTGGACGACGTCATTCGTGAAGCCATTCTCCAGAAACTGCCGACGCGCGAACTCGCCGACCGCGCCATCGAGCAGGGCCACCAGACCCTCTGGCAAAACGGACTCCGCCGCGTCATCAAAGGCGAAACCACGCTCGAAGAAATGGCGCGGGTAGTGGCGATTGATCAGTTGTGATCCAAGTGACCAGGCGCTCGACAATGATTTCTTTTGAACCCACCAAAAGAACGTCGGTTCCTTAATCTCCTTGGAACGCGTAAACGACCTTGTCCCGCCCATCAAACCCAGCCACGTAGACGACCCCATCTGGCGCAACCAACGGTTCTGGCCAAACGTCAAACCGATGACGGAAACCCGATTTCCATGCCGCCATGAGTTCAGCCTTCGATCTGGGAATCGACCAGTTGATTCGGCCTTTCAGCTCCAGGCTCCAGTTCAACGTTGCGTCGGTATTCAAGTCGGCAATCCACAAGTGCCTGTGCGCGACACCCACGCTCGCTGGCATACCGGGGCCGATGGTAATATCTGGCCATCTGCTGAAAGTGAATACCCTCCTCCCGTCAGGCGAGTTTCGCGACCGATCACTCAAAGGCATTTCGTCAATGTCAGCGAACGACCAGACAACCGTTCCTTCGGTATCGAGCATCGTGATTCTACCATCTACCTGAGAACACACGGTGTTCCCGTGTCGATCAGCATAAACGCGGTTCAGCATGGTCATGATACTGTTGAAGCCAGTGCTGTTTGTCGCGCCAGGAAGACTTGAGCTCCAGGATAACTGACCTTCTGAGCCGATAAGCGTGACACCAAGATTCCCTGTCCAAGCAATCACGCCGCGGTCGGTAAACTGAACAGGTCGTGAGAGGGGCTTCACTTCGCGATCACCAAGGGAATTTCCGTCCAGATCGAGGAAGTTCACATCTGAAAAGCTGTATTGCACATAACCGATCATGTCCTCTCCAACAAAACCGATGCGGTCGAACTTCGCGGTATCTGTCCGTTCCCATTTCAGAACGCCAGTCGGCGCGAACAGGGCCAACGTTTTGTCGTCCACAACACAGATGAAGTGTCCGTCTTTCGTGGTGTTCAAGTTCTCTGCTCTGCCGTTCGCCTTGCTTTCCCACAGCAATTTGCCCGACCAATCATATTTGCGGAACTTAGTAATGGAGGACGTAAATTCACCGAGGAGGAATCCCGTTTCATTCTGATTCAAAAAACGGTCGATCGTGGACGGTCGCGTCAAGAGCGTGGTCGCCTTGCCATTGCCATCCAATACCTCGACGCGATTGCTGACAACGATAACAAGTTGTCCATTCGGAGTCAGTGACGCAAAGATCGGTGTGGCACCGTAGTTTTTGGACCACAGTTCCCGATCACCACGACTGACGACAAACGAGAGCAATCCAATCCCTAAAAAAATGAACAACCCAACCCGCCACTTTGGATTTAACTTTGCCTGCAATTTTGTTGTTTCCATCTGTCTCTGCGATCGAAGGCAAGCGACTACCCTGATGTTGCACCGCGCTGGCAGCGCGACTTCAGACCCCGTTAGATCTGAAAATCCACGGTCGACGCCTTGTGCGCGAGCTTGTCCATCACCTTCACCTTCAACTCCTCCGAAATCACGAGCGAATGCGGAGGGACGCTGTGCGTGAGAAACACGTTTGCGCCGACGGTGCTGTGCGCTCCCACCACCGTGTCGCCGCCCATGATGGTCGCCCCGGCATAGAGCGTCACGTGATCTTCAATCGTCGGATGCCGTCGTTTACCCCGGAGCGCCTGACCGCCGGCGAGGGAACGTCCAATCAAAGAAACGCACTGGTACATCTTCACGTGATTGCCGATCACGCTGCTCTCACCAATCACCGTTCCCGTTCCGTGATCGATGAAAAAATGTGTCCCAATTTGCGCGCCGGGATGCAGGTCCATCCCCGTTCGTGAATGTGCCCACTCCGTCATGATTCGGGGAATGAGCGGAACGTGGTTCAGATAGAGTTGATGGGCCAGCCGCTGCACGGCGATCGTTTCAATGAACGGATACGACACGATGACCTCCTCCCGACTCAACGCGGCCGGGTCGCCGTTGAACGCGGCGTCCACGTCTGTTTGCAACAACTCCCGCACACCGGGCAGCGCACCGATCAGCCGGTGCGTTTCGTCCCGGGCCAGCTTCGCGATCTCGCCTGGCTTCACGCCGTCGGGCGGGGCGTATTCGAGGCTTTTCTCGACCTCGCCCAGCAGGCGATCTAAAACAGAATCCACGAGCGTTGCCGTCTCAATTTTCAATTCGGAGGAATGAAACTGCTGGTCGTCAAAAAAACCTGGGAAAAGCAGACGCAGAAAGTCGACGGTAATGGCGGCGATCCGCGACTTCGACGGCAGGTTCTTGCCGTCGAGATGATTGATGCCGCCCACCTGCGCGTAGGATGCCAGAAGTTTGTCGGTCAGCTCGGTGACGGAAACGCTCACGGGCGCGAGTATGAAGAAACTGGAAGGGAACGCAAGTGGTGCCGTGCGGGCAGGTGTGATTAAAACAAAACATCCGGCAATCACGCCTTCAAGCGGCGACCCGACAAAACCTCGATCCCACCTGCCTGCATAAACGGGAACACTGTGGGAACGTCCGGCACCGAACCGGGACGGATTCATTTTTTTCAGTGTCGTGCTGCCCGTGATCACCCTCGTGCTGGAGCTGGCGACGTGCATGTGTACCGGCGCGTTCTTCGATCCGGTGCCGACGTGGTGGCATGTTGTTATGGTGGCGCTGGTCCCGGCCGTCAACCTCGCGGTCTGGGTCAGGGTTCGCCAGGGAAATTCCGTGGAAGGCGTCTGGTTTCTGTGGCTGAACGCAATCGCGGCCGGGATCGGCGCGATCTACACGCTGTTCTTCCTGCCACTGATGCTGCCCGGAATCATTGCGGTGATCTGGTTCGGGATCGGGTTGCTGCCGTGGTCGCCGTTCATCGCGTTGATCAGCACGTTGAAACTGCGACGCTACCTGACGCTCTCGACACCGAAGCCGCGCAGAAAGTGGCGACTTGCTTTCGGAATGTTTGCTGGCATCAGCCTCGTGATCTTCACCGATCTGCCGTCCGGCGTGACCCGGCTCGCTTTGCAATGGGCGGATAAACCCGATCCCGCCACGGAACAACGCGGCCTCAACTGGCTGCGCACGCTCGGGCATGAGGAAACGATGCTCCGTGCGTGTTACGAACGGCCCCGTCGCTGGACCGACTTCAGCGCACTCGTCGCTTCGCCGGACAACCCGGTGACCCAGAACGACGCCCGCGAAATTTTTTATCGTGTCACCGGCCAGCCGTTCAATTCGCTCAAGCCGCCGCCGCTTTTCACGCGGGCCGGCCGCTTCGAAACCTTTGACAACGAGTTCACCTGAGAGTTTGACAGCGCGCTCGGCGGCGATGCGGTGGCCGGACGGGTGCGTGGCCTGAGTCTGGTCTCGTCGCGCTACGACGGATTGATCGCGTCCGACGCAGCGCTCGGCTACGGCGAATGGATTCTTGAATTCCGCAATGACTCCCGGCAACAACGAGAGGCCCGCGCGCAGATTCTTTTGCCCCCCGGCGGAGTCGTTTCGCGACTGACGCTTTGGATCAACGGTGAGGAACGCGAAGCGGCGTTTGGAGGGCGTAGCCAAGTTCGCGAGGCCTACCAGAAGGTCGCCGTTCAGCAGCGTCGCGATCCGGTGCTCGTGACCACCGCCAGCCCGGACCGCGTCCTGATGCAATGCTTTCCGGTGCCGCCCAACGGCGGGCTCATGAAGGTGCGCATCGGCATCACGTCACTGTTGCAGCTCGTTGATCGCGAGAACGGACTCCACGCATGGCCGCAGTTTATCGAACGCAATTTCAGTCTGGTGGAGAACCTGAAACGCTCGATCTGGGTTGCGTCGCGGGCGGAACTTGATTGCACCTCCGAGCTATTACGCCCGGTAGAACGGGAAGACGGCCGCACCGGATTGCAGGGGGAACTGACCGAAAATGAACTCGCCGATCCGCGCAACATTCTCCGGGTTCATCGCGCGCCACCCGCGCCGGACATGGTGTGGACGGACGGTCCGGGCGATTCACGAATCGAACAAACCCTTCTCGCGCTTACGAACAACACGTCACAAAAACTGGTCGTCGTGCTCGATGGTTCCGCCCTGATGAAAAACGACTAGGCCTCGCTCGCCGACGCGCTCGAAACCGTCGGTGGCGAGTTGGAGTTGAACGTGATTCTGGCGTCGGACGGTTCCTCAAATCGCTGGATCGATCTAGCTGACGCGAGCGCAGCGGGACGTTGATCGAGAACCTCCGCGACATCATTCCAACCGGCGCACAGGACAACCTTCCCGCGCTGGTGCATGGCTGGGATCTCGCCGCTGCAAACCCGGGCAATGTGTTGCTGTGGATTCACGGACCGCAGCCGGTGCTGCTCGGTTCGGCCGAAGGTTTGCGGCAGCGGCTCGAACGAAACCTGGGAGTCGTTCGCGTTCTCGATTTTCAAACCGGCAACGGCCCCAACCGCATTTTGGAAAAACTCGACGGCATGCGCGTGCAAACGGTCGCCCGTGCTGGCGATGTCGCCGACGATTTGAAAACGTTGTTTGCTTCGGTGAGCACGACGGCGCCCGCGTATTCCTTCCTGCGACAAAAATGGAACGGCCAGCCCGCGTCCGCCGAAAGTGGTGAACCGGTTTCAAAACACGTCGCCCGGCTCTGGGCCCTCTCGGAAATCAACCACCTCGGGGCGCACCGCAAAGTCGCCGAAGCGATCAAACTCGCGCAGGAATATCAACTCGTCGCGACGGTGAGCGGCGCAGTGGTGTTGGAAACAATGGCGCAATACGCCGCCGCCGATCTGACACCGGTGGACGCCGAGACCGTCCCGATGGTCCCCGAGCCGGCGGTGTTCCTGCTGTTGGCATTCGGTGTGGCGGGCTGGTTTCTTCTCAATCGTTTCCGGCGCGCGAAATCGGTGTGTTGATCTGATCGGCTTGTCCATGGGTACTGATTGTTACCAACCGGGCCGATGAAGCGTTCATCCACGAAAACGAGGGGTGTTGAGGAACGAAAGGCTGGAAAAGAAAAGTGAGGTGCTCACCGGTATCAGAGGAAATGCGGCGTGGGGTTGCCGCTGTGGAGGGATGGCGAGCACCTCGAAATGATTAGACACCTGAGCCGTTGTTTCGGCAATGAAAATATTTTAAAAACCCGGCGCTGGGACGCATCTGGAAATTGCCGCCGAAGTGCCGATTGGGAGATCTGCGCTCCGAAACACCAACGAATCGGGGTCGGTGCATGGATCTTTCCATTCTTACCTCCCCGACATTTCAGTACGGGCGTATCCCCCAACGACTCGGCGGCTTCGGGAATATCCAGACGGAACAGCTTCGCGGCGTTCTTCCACAGGAGCTTTTCCCGTGTTTCGGGAGAAAGTCCCAGCTCGTCCACGAACTTCAGGTAGGTGCGCATCCGGCAGATCGGCCAGTCCGTCCCGTAAAGCAGATAACGCGGTTCACCGGCGTAAAGGATCATTTCCTTCACCTGTTAAAGCATGAACTTCTTGAACTTCGATTTGAAATCGCCCAGCACAAGGCCCGAGATGTCGGCGAAGGTGTTCTTGTAAACCACCTCCATGCAATCGCGAATCCACGGATTGCCGCTGTGGCAGATGACCAGTTTAAGTCCCGGATTATCCACCGCCACGTCATCCACATTAAGCGGATGCGCGAAACGCAGCTTGCCCTTGGGATTGAACGTGTCCCCCGTGTGAATCATCACCGGCACATTGAACTCCATCGCCAAATCGTAGATCACCTGGCACCGACGGTCATACGGATAGAACGATTCGTAGCCGGGATACAGCTTCAGCCCGCCACCCGGCGGTCCTTGAGAAAATCGCAATCTCGCGCAGGTCGCGTTCGCGGTAGTTTTCCACGCTGATGCCCGCGACCACGTGCAGATTCTTGAGTCCGTCGGTGACCTTTACGACGGCAGCCGTGGAGGGGAGGTGTTCGTTCACCGTGTAGGAGGTCAGCACCATCGCGTGGTCCACCTTTTTGTAGGCCATGGATTCGTGCAGCTGCTCCAGACATTTCTCGACCGGCACAATCTGGGTTTCGTCGTAGTTGTTCAGGTGCGTGTGGACATCAATGATCATCGTTCGTCTTTCGGTAACCGTGACCGTGACCGTGACCGTGACCGTGACCGTGACCGTGACCGTGACCGTGACATCGGTGGAACGCGTCGCCGCAGTACTTTCCGACCACGTGAAATCAGCTTAGCCAAAATGACGTCCGGTGAACAGCCCGGATTGACTTCGTCTCCGATATTCCTGCACAAGAACCGCATGTCGTCACAACGCGAATGTGCCGTCTTCATTTTGATTTCCGGGCTGATGCTGGGCCCTTCTAGAACAATCAAATCAGAGACCGTCACCGTGAAGCTGGGCGCTCCCGAACCGCGGCCCGCGAAACACTACGAGTTCTGCTGCGACCTGCTGGTCGCGACCGTGTTTCAGGGTATCACATTCCGTGGAATCGAAATCGAACAGGGCGTCATCGAGCTGCAACCGCACGGCCTACGTTCCCCGGCGGCACGCCTGCCAATAATTACCTGTGGCGGGAGGATTCCTTTTCCGCGCAACCCGACGACCTGGGAAGTCCGAGTTCCGCGATTTCAAGATCACCCCGTTTGACTGACCTGGACCGAAGTTGGTCGCCATGACCGGAAACAGGATTGTTGGCCCACCGTGAACGGGGGTGAGAGGTCTCTTTGAAATCATTCGTAGAGAAGCGCCGCGCAGCCTCCCACCCACCCTGCTTGAGGGGCGGCCCGCCGCTGGGCTTGAGATCCCCGGATCCTCTCGCGGTTAGTGTGGTTGCATTTCTGTCCGGATTCTGACGGCGCGCGCAGAGGTTGAAGCTCGACATCCAAACGCACTGCCAGCCGGGGTGATTTCCGGCCGACGTCGCGCTCCGGTCTTTGTTCAGCCAATCTCCGCACATCCCCGTCCCGGACGGCAATTTGTTGGCGGTTGAGATGTTCGAGGAGCGGAATCAGGATTCTCCAGCGAAACCAGGGGTCTCGTCCGCTCCTCGTCCGCGACGCGGTCGACGATCTGTGCGAGAATCGTTTCTTCATCGGGCACCACTGTCCGCTTGCGGATCAACGCCGGTTCCTGGCGGACGAGTTTCACAATCAGCGGGCGCGGCACCACGGTCGGCTTCAGTTGTTGAAGCACTTTTTCCACGGCAGGAATTCGGCGAAGCTGTTGGCGCTGGCTCGGCATGAAATTGTGTCGGCGCATTGTTCATCGCGCGTCCGCCATTTGCAAAGATCAAACCGCACGCGGCGGTGGAGTGGGGCGCATTTTGGCATCGCCCCCAAAGTCGTGAGAACGAGGCTGACCGGTGTCGTAAGACGTTTTCGGCCGGCCTGACCGGGGTGTGAAGGTGGGACAGGTTTTCTTCAACCTGTCTGGGTCGATTCCAGTCGCGCTCCGCCGTCTGGTGAAGCGTCGTTTGCTTGCGCGTGATCCTAGGCGCCAGCTTGAAGGGGGGCAATGTGTTGCGGATCCGCATGCCGGGTGGTGGGGAGCCTGGAGCTAATCACTCTTGGCGACCCGATTGGGCACCGTGTTCTCGATCTTTCTTTTCCAACTCCAGCAATTTCAACAATGCGTCCAGTCGCCCGTTCAGTCTCCGCTGGTGAGAAATAATCTCTATCGAGAGGATTATGACAGGACACGCGATGACGGCAATGAGGCCCAAAGGATAATATTTCTGGATCGGAATAAACACAGGGATCATCAAAGCAAGCATCATCAATCCGGGAGCCACCACGGGAAACCAAGACCTTGGGGCGCTTCCTCGAGCCAGTTCCAAAAGGTGCTGCCGGTTCCGAACCTCCGAAAGCTTAAACGCGGCAATCGCCTCCTGGTGCTCGGTTGCGAGCTGCCGTATCTCACGTTTGCTGACATTCGTGTTGCTCATATCTTCGAAATTAAGCCCAACAGTATTAATAAGCGATGTGGCGTGCACAGTTGATTTTTCCAACCACCGCTTTCCGATGGCGTTAGGAAACCGGACGGGCGAGTTTCTGGCAAGGAAGGATTCGATTCGAGAACACTGCCGGGCACATCTTGACACAGCCCCCCAACGTAGTGAAAGCGAGGCGGCCCACGGCCAAACTGAGATTAATATTGCAGGCCGCCCCGTCGTCCTCGAATACTCGCCGCGTGCAGGAAAACACTCCCCTCCTGACCCGGCAACTGGTTCTCATCGGCGGCGGCCACGCGCATGTCGCCGTTTTGAAATCCTTCGGCATGGACCCGTTGCCCGGGCTCCGCATCGTCCTCATTTCCGAACATTGGGACACGCCTTACAGCGGCATGTTGCCCGGCCTGATCGCCGGTCACTACACCCACGAAGAGGCTTACGTGGACTTGAACAGGCTCGCCCATTTTGCCCGCGCGGATTTCTACCGGGACCGCGTCACCGGCCTCGACTTGGCAAAGAAGGAAGTGCTGTTCGCCGACCGGCCTCCCGTTTCCTTCGACTATCTTTCGATCAATACCGGTTCAACCCCGGCCACCGAAGCCATGCCCGGCGTGCTCGAACACGCGCTCCGCGTCAAACCGATCGATCAATTCCTCAAAAACTGGGCAGACATCGTAAGCCGCGTAAGCGAACGAACCGGCCCGCAACGATTCGTCACCGTGGGCGGTGGTGCGGCGGGAGTGGAACTGACGCTCTCAGCTCAATATCGGTTAAACAAGATCGCCGCTGAAACGAACGGACCGGTGCCTGAATTTGAGATCGTCACCGCGACTCCGACGCTGTTGCCGACGCACAATCGCACGGTTCAACGAACGTTTCACGAACTGTGCGAACAACGAAACATCAGGATCCGGTGCGGCGAAAAAATTACCAACATTGAAGCCGGAATCGCAAAAACGGAGTCAGGCGAGCCCATCGGGTTCGACACGTTGTTCTGGACGACGCACGCCTCCGCTCCGGCGTGGCTTCAAGATTCCGGCCTGCAACTTTCCGCCGCCGGATTCATCCAGGTGAACCGGCAGCTCGCGTCCGTCTCCCATGATTTTGTTTTTGCGGCGGGCGACGTCGCGGATCTCGTCGAATCACCGCGACCCAAGAGCGGCGTTTTCGCCGTGCGCCAGGGCGCTCCGCTGGCCAGAAATCTCCGGCTGGTCGCGCTGGGTTTTGAACCGAAGAAATGCCGGCTTCAGAAATCGTTTCTCAGTTTGATCAGCACCGGCGACAAACAGGCGGTCGCCTCGAAATCCCGTTGGTCGGCAAAGGGCCGCTGGGTGTGGAACTGGAAACAGCGGATCGACCAAAAATGGATGCGGCAATACCGGAATCTGCCCGACATGAAAACGGCGCCGGCGGACATGGATTTCACCGCGCGCGCGAAATCCAATTTCAAAATCGAGGACCGGGAATCCAAAGAGGCCGCCGGCAAAATGCGGTGCGGCGGTTGTGGTGCGAAAGTCAGTGCCCTGATTCTTCACGAAGTGATCAAACGTCTCGATCCCGGCACGCATCCGACGTTGCAGGTCGGGCTCAACGCTCCGGACGACGACGCCGTGACGATGCCCCCGCCCGGCAAGTTGCTCGTTCAGTCCGTGGATTTTTTTCGCTCGTTCATCAACGATCCGTTCCTGTTCGGTCGCATCGCCACGAACCACGCGTTGAACGATCTGTTCGCAATGGGGGCATCGCCGGCGAGCGCACTCGTGACCGCCACGATTCCGTTCAACGGCTCGGCCATCATCGCCTCGCAACTTGGTCAATTGCTCGGCGGCGTCGCGTTTCAACTCCGGCTGCACCAGACCGCGCTCGCCGGAGGGCACACGGCTGAAAGCAAAGAACTCGGCGTCGGCCTGACCGTCAACGGCTTCGCCGAACCGCGCCGGCTCTTCAAGAAAACAGGGCTCAAACCCGGCAACCGATTGATCCTCACGAAACCGCTCGGGACTGGCATTCTGTTTGCCGCCGACATGAAAAACAAACTGGGCGCTGCAGATCTCCAGACGGCGATCGACTCGATGCTGCTTTCAAACCACGCGGCGGTCGAAGCGCTGCAGCGTTACGGTGTCACCACCTGCACGGACGTCACCGGATTTGGTTTGATCGGACATCTCCGAGAAATGTTCGGTGGCGATCCGATCACGATCCATCTTGATTCCGACAAGCTTCCGATCCTGCCCGGCGCACGGGCGCTGGCTGAAGCTGGTATTGTCAGCTCGATGAACGCGTCCAACTCGCTCAGCCGCTCGCTGCTCAATTGGAGCAACGCGGATGAGCCGACCGCCAACATCCTCTTCGACCCGCAAACCGCCGGCGGTCTCCTTGCTGCCGTGCCCGCCGAACACGCGGAAACGCTGCTGGCCGAATTGATCGAACTCGGTTTCAGCCGCGCCGTCATCATCGGTGACGTCATTGAAGGACCGTCGTCGAAACCGATCAGAATCACCGGTTAACATATTGTTCCTTTGAGCCGGCGCTCCCCAAGATTGAACCTGACTGGTAGCGTTCAGTCGGCCGAGCGCTCAAAAACCAGCGGGTGTACCCTGGTTTTCCTCAACGTTTACCGGGTCCCCGAGGAAACCCGGCGGATAATTTGCGCTGTCCACGCCCGTCCCGAGATCGACCCCCATCACACCGATGAATCGCCGGTCGAAGACCTCCCGTTCCTCCGCGCTGAGCAGGCCCTGCACGGCTTCCGTGGCCGCCCGATCCAGCGCGTGCCGGCGCTCCACCCAGGCTTCGTAATTTTCAGCGGGTTTGGATGGAAGATCGAGTCCACCGGCGACCGCCCGCTGATAGGTGTCGGTGATCACTTTCCGAATCTGCGCGAGGCGATCCTGATCAAGTGAACCCACAGTCTCTTTGATCAGCGTGGTTTGAAAATCCGAATACAAATCAGGCTCGCGCTCCATCTGCTCGATCGCGGGCTTCGCCGCCACCAGCCATTGAAGTTCCTCATCCGTCAGAGGTTGTCCCGACATCAGCGCGTTCCGCAGCCGGGCGGCGGTGGAGATCCATTCACTCTGCTCCTCGGCGGGCGGCGTTTCCTCGACGGCGGCGCGGGCCTGGGCCATTTCCTCCGCACGTTTCGCGGTCAACTGCGCGATCCGGCTTTCCAGCTTTGTGTTCGCGTCGCGCAACAGTCCGACTTCACCGCGCAATTTTAGCAGTTCAAGATGCTCCCCGCGCAGCCGGTCCAGCTCGGCCCGGTCGACGGCTGATCCGGCGAGCTTCGTGTTCTCAGCGCGCAACGCCTCCAACTCGTCCAGCTGCGCGACCTGCGCCATGAGTTGCGCGTTCTGCGATTCAAGTTTCTGCAGGGCGATCTGCTGGAGGACGACGGGGGTGGCGACGCCGACCGCGACGATGACGGCGGTGATCAACTTGGCTTTGGTGGTCATAAAATGAATGATTTCGAAAAGTGCGGCAAAACCAGACGCTGGTTCTGTAGCGGCCGCGACTGCTACTGTCAATAGAGTCGCCGGGGACGAAACGCGGCCGACCGCAGTTGCGGGCAGAAATGAGCTCGACGGCGCGCGGCTCGCAATCAAAAGTCCGGCCACAAATTTTTGCCGTCTTCATGTCCGCTGAAAATCCAATTGAATCCGATCCCGACGAACTGACCGAACGTCTGCGCGCCGCCACGAAATTGCTCGAACAAATCGCCGCCGATCGAACTCTGCTTTCAACGGTGTCCGGCGAGGAGCGTTCGCGGCTGGTCCAGGCGGCCGGCCAGGTTTATTGCCCGACCCCCGCCGAGCGACGTCGCCTGGTGAAGGCGAACAAGCGCGTGCGCAAGAATACCAAGAAAGCGGAGGACGACGCCGTGCTCGACGAGACGGGCATCCGCAAGCTGCGCCGCAAGGACGTGTTCACAACGCCGAACGTGATTCCGCCGGAGAATTTTGCGCAACAGGAGGTCGACGATCCGGATTTCCGTGATGTGGTCGAGCCGCAGAACTGTTACATCTGCAAAAAGGATTACTCAAAAATCCATTCGTTCTACGATCAATTGTGTCGGTCATGCGCGGAGTTCAATTTCCGCAAGCGCAGCGAAACGGCGGACCTGACCGGCCGGGTTGCCTTGCTTACGGGTGGGCGGGTGAAGATTGGATATCAGGCGGGGATCAAGCTGTTGCGGGCGGGTGCGCAGGTGATCGTCTGCACGCGCTTTCCGCGTGACTCCGCAAAACGCTACGCGGAGGAACCGGACTTTGCCGAGTGGGGTAACCGGCTGGAAATCTTCGGTCTCGATCTACGTCACACCCCGAGCGTAGAAGCGTTCTGCACGCATCTGCTGAACACCCGAGACCGGCTGGATTTCATCATCAACAACGCCTGCCAGACCGTGCGGCGTCCGCCGGATTTCTACCGGCACATGATGGCGCAGGAGAAGGGGCCCCTCAGCAAGCTGCCGCCGGCCACGGCGAAGTTGCTCGGCGCATACGAAGGTTTGCGCGGCTACCGTTTGTTGCCCGACGGAGAAGTCAGTCGGAGCGCCGGCCTCCCGCTCGGCACGAAGCAGAACGGATCCAGCGAATCCGCGCTCGCCGGTTTGACGCATGCGGCCGAGTTGTCGCAGGTGCCGTTGCTTCCCGATGAACTGACCGCGCAGCAGTCGCTCTTTCCCGAGGGCCGGCTCGATCAGGATTTGCAACAGGTTGATCTGCGGGAACGCAATTCCTGGCGCTTGATGCTCGCGGAAGTGCCGACGGTAGAACTTCTCGAAGTGCAATTGGTGAACGCCATCGCGCCCTTCATCCTGAACGCACGGTTGAAACCGTTGATGATGCGCACGCCGGAGCACGACAAACACATCGTCAACGTGTCCGCAGTGGAAGGTCAGTTTTACCGGAAGTACAAGACGTCACGGCATCCACACACGAACATGGCGAAGGCGGCGCTCAACATGATGACCCGCACCTCCGCGACGGAATATCACGCGGACGGCATCCACATGAACGCGGTGGACACCGGCTGGGTGACGGACGAAGACCCCGTCAACATCGCCGAGCGCAAGACGCGCGAGCACCGGTTTCATCCACCGCTCGACATCGTTGATGGGGCCGCGCGAATTGTCGATCCGATCATCGCCGGCTTCAACACCGGCGCGCACGACTGGGGGAAATTTTTCAAGGACTACAAACCGGCGGATTGGTGAGGGGGACAAAAAACAGTCGGCAGACGCGGGCAAGTTCTCAGTTTGATTTAGCCTTACCTGTTTTCCCGCGCGAACCAGTCTGCAAATCGTTTCCGCTCTTTGGTCGTCGTGTTTGCGCGCCTGTCGACATGGTGACCAATCTCATGCATCAGGACGTCGTTGAGATAAAAGGCTGCGCGTCTGTTCGGATCGGAATTCTCCGACGCCAACACCGCGTGGAGGAAGACGCATGCCTGCCAATAATGGCCCCAGAAACCAAGTGCACTGTTGGAGCTCTTAAACTGCTTCGGACAACTCCGCAACCTGGCCTCGACTTGTTTCGCAGTGCACGGGCACAGGAAACCGGCCGCCGGCTCGAGCTCGATGACTTTGGTAAACTTCGGACGTGTGGCAATTCTATCGTCGAATCGTTTGTACGCAGCTTGTGCCTCCAACCACCACGGGCTGTACTCGGACCAGTTCGTAAACCGGTCACCGGATTACGTATTCGATCGAGCTCCTGATCCTTGGTTATGCGCGCTCATGTGTTGCTCAATCGAACCGGGCCAAATTCGATGACGGCGTCATCAGTCATATGTCCCCTCGCCTTCTCATGATGCGGTTGACGATAGCCAGTCGCGCAAAGCGGGCAAGTTCTGAGTATGGCAAAGGTGGGGGGAGACCTCCGGGCGAACTTCCGGGCGCTTCGGTGGCGTCAATCGCCAAACCAGGTGAGAACGTCTGGTTGCGCCAAAGGCTCGCTCGGAGAGCGAGCCCCACCTGCTCAAGTCGTTGACGTGCTCATTGGCGCGTGCTTGTCGGGGAACGGGACGGGCTGTGGCCAGCCGCAGGATCGCGATCAGGATCACGAGTGGAAGTGCAGCCCGGCATCATAGATTCGGCCCGCTCTTGCTAACGGGCGGTCCTCCTTGGCACACTGCGCCGACGCATGCGTGAGTGGTTCCGAAATTGGACTGAGTCGGCTGAAACTTTCATTCTCGAAGTCATCTTCGAGCAACGACACGGCAAACGTGCCGCGATTGTCCGGTTTATCCTGCTCGTCCTTTCCAACGTTTTTGCCGTCGCAGTCAAGCTGCGACGGTACCTGTACAACGTGCGCATTCTGCGCGACTCCACGCTGGGCGTTCAGGTCATCGCGGTCGGAAACCTCACTGTCGGCGGCACGGGTAAAACGCCGGTGGTGGAGAAGTTCGCGCGGGCGCTGACCGACGCCGGACGGACAGTCGCCATCCTCTCGCGCGGTTACCGGTCCAAACCGCCGCCGCTCCGTCAGCGCCTGATCAACAAGCTGCTGTTCCGCGAGGACACGACGCCGCCCCGGGTGGTGTCGGACGGGAAATCACTGCTGCTTGATTCCGAGAATTCCGGCGACGAACCGTACATGCTCGCGTCCAACCTCAAGGACGTGGTTGTCCTCGTCGACAAGGACCGGGTGAAGTCCGGCCGTTATGCGATCGAGAAATTCGGATGCGACACCCTGCTGTTGGACGACGGGTATCAGTATTGGAAGCTGCGAGGCCGCCGTCACGACGTGGTGCTGATCGATCGCCAGCAGCCGTTCGGAAACGAATTTCTCCTGCCACGCGGCACCCTGCGCGAACCGCCGTCGCATCTTGCGCGGGCGACCACAATTTTCATCACCAAGAGTGACGGCAACACGGCCGAGCTTCGCAAACGAATCACCGAGTTGAACAGCAAGGCCGGCATCATCGAGTGCGTGCATCATCCATTGTACTTCGAGGACGTGTTCACCGGCGAACAGCACGGCATGGAGTTCATTAAAGGAATGAAGGTCGCATCGCTGAGCGGGATCGCGCAGCCGGAAAGTTTCGAGCAGAGCCTCATTGGCCTCGGCGGCGATCTGGTCTACGCAAAACGGTTTGCGGATCACCACCGGTACTCGCAGCAGGAGATCATCAATGCGATCAACCGGGGGAAAAAGCGCATGGCTGACGCGATCATCACGACGCAGAAGGACGCGGTGCGGTTTCCGAAGATCGACCGGCGTGATCTGCCGATTCTTTTCATGCGGGTTGAAATCAAGATTCTCAGCGGGGCGGCCGATTTCGAGGAAGTCGTGCGCCGCATCTGCTTCCGATAGGAATGAACCGGCTGCTCCATCTCCCGGTTGCGGCGATGATCGCAATCCTTCAGTCGTTGCCACTGACGCTGGTGGCGATGCTCGGTCGTTTCGCGGGACACGTGGTCTGGTGGGTCGATTGGAAACGCCGCCGGATCGCCCTGGTCAACCTTGATATCGCATTCGGCAGGGAGATGGACAGGGAGGCACGGCGGGTGATTGCCCGTGAGAATTTCCGACGACTAGGGGAGGCGTTTTTCTGCGCGCTGAAAACCGCCGTGATGCGGCCTGAGGAACTGAAGTCCCGCCTTCAGGTGGTGGGCCTCAACAAGATTCAACCGTGGATTGATGATTCCAGCGTGCCGGGTATAGTGATCGCTGGCGGCCATTTCGGAAACATCGAGATGTACGCCGAAACGGCCAGCCACCTGACGTGGGTGCGTCCGCTGATGATCATTCGCCGGACTGGGAGGAAGATAATCGATCACATTCTCGCCGATGTGCGGAACGCATCGACCACCTCTTTTTTTGACGAGACAACCCAGATGAAACAATTGCGCGAAACCATCCGTGACGGGAACGTGGTGCTCGGGTTGATGTGTGATTGCCCGGCGGGCGAGGGCGGCATGAGCGTTCCATTTTTTGGAAAGCCCGTTTCGACCAGTGTGGCCCCGGTCGTTCACTCGCAGCGCTTCGGCATGCCGCTGTTCTCCGCCGTCTGCTTTCGTACGGGCATCGGACGTTGGCGCGTGGAGCTCAGCGATCAGATTCAGAC
Organism: Verrucomicrobiota bacterium; assembly: GCA_041689265.1. GTDB lineage: Bacteria > Verrucomicrobiota > Verrucomicrobiia > Limisphaerales > RI-55 > JBDNGP01. The sequence goes on along the minus strand of JBDNGP010000021.1, from coordinate 33,035 downwards.
GCGGGTTGACGGACGACCGCGCGCCGCCGAACAGATCCTGGCCGAGCTCAACCAATCTCTGGAAACTGCCATCCGCAGGGACCCGGCAAACTGGTGCTGGGTGCAGCCCCGCTGGGAGCAGGCGGGCAAGGCTCCGAAAAGGAAAGGGCGGACAACCGATGGAGAATGAATCGATTCTTGTGCGTGGAGTGAACTGGCTGGGCGACGCGGTGATGAGCACCCCGGCGCTGCAACGGCTGCGCGAAGCCAGACCGGCTGCGCGGATCACATTGTTGACACCGGAAAAATTGCGAGGCCTGTGGACCGCTCATCCGGCGGTCGATGACGTCCTGTGTTTCGATCCTGGTGAATCTGTTTTTTCCGTGGGCCGGAAGGTTCGCGCCAGACATTTTGACACGGCGTTGATCTTCCCCAATTCACCGCGCTCGGCGCTCGAGTGCTGGTTGGGCAACGCGCCAAAGCGAATCGGTTACATCCGGTCGTGGCGCAACTGGATGCTGACCACGCGGGTGGCACCGCGTGCCGGGGAGGTGGTCATGGAAAAGAAGACCGCACTCGAGGCCAGGCTGCTTCTGGAAACCGGGATTGACATCACGCCGGCGCGCCCACCCGCCAGCGCCCACCATATTTTTCAGTACTTGGAACTGGTCAAACAGCTGGGGGCGAATACCGAAGCGTGCGCACCGTTGATTGAAGTTTCGAAGCAGGAGGTTAAGGACATTTACGAGAAGTTCGACCGGAACATCATTCGTGGCAGAAAACGAGAACGGCCTTTGATCGGCATCAATCCGGGCGCGGAGTACGGTCCGACAAAACGGTGGCCGATGGAACGATTCGTTGAAGCGGCGATCGCCTTTACTCGCGAGCATCCGTGCGACTGGTGGGTATTCGGCGGGCCCAATGAAAAAGAGTTGTCGGGGGCTATCGCCGCAAAAATTGACGGCGCCTTTTCAGACATGGGAACGGCCGTGTCGCTGGCTGGGCGGACGTCTTTGCGCGAGCTGTGCGCCGGGCTCAAGGCGGTTGATGTGCTGATCACCAACGACTCTGGCCCGATGCATGTCGCCGCCGCTGTGGGCACGCCGTTGGTCGCGATCTTTGGGAGCACTTCACCGGAGCTCACGGGCCCAGGCCTGCCCGGCGATTCGCGGCACAAGATCGTCCGGCAGCAACCCGCCTGCGCACCGTGTTTCCTGCGCGAATGCCCGGTGGATTTCCGGTGTATGAACGATGTCAGCACGAAACAGGTGGTGGCGGCGCTGACGGAACAACTCAAGCTCGTATAATTCCGGGACGCACATCGAACTCGGTCGACGACATGAGATAGCTTCAGAACAGTTTTTTGCCGATCAGCTCCGAGAGGAGGATGTCGCGATGCTCTCTAAATAAACCCGTCCAGCGGTCCTCGCTTGCCCTCATCCTAAAATTCACTACAGTCGCCGCTTCAAATATGAGTCCTTGTCGAACTTTTCAAGCGGACCAGCTGGCGGTCCGCGTTTATACCTCGCAGGCGGAGATGTCCACCGATGTGGCGCAGATCGTCCATGATCATTTCATCGCGACGATCAACGAGCGCGGTTCCGCGGCGGCGATCATGGCGACTGGTAATTCGCAGATTCAGTTTCTCGAAAAACTCGTCGCACTGGGTGGGGTCGACTGGTCAAAAGTCACGTTGTTTCACATGGACGAATATCTGGGAATCAACGGTGAACATCCGGCCAGTTTCCGGAGATACATGCGAGAACGCGTGGAGAGCCAGGTCGGACCCAGAGTGTTCCATTATCTCACCGGAGAGGCCGACCTGCCGCTGGACGAATGCGCGCGTTACACCGGTCTGCTCAGGGCGCAGCCGATCGATCTGTGCTGTCTGGGCATCGGAGAGAACGGTCATCTGGCATTCAATGACCCGCACGTGGCGAACCTCGATGATCCGCATTGGGTCAAGCTGGTCCGGCTCGATGACGCCTGCAAGATGCAGCAGGTGAACGAGAAGCACTGGCCCTCACTGGACGCGGTGCCGCCGTACGCCTACACATTGACGATTCCGGCGCTGCTCTCGGCGACGAAGGTGATCTGCGTGGCCCCGGAGAAGCGGAAGGCGAAGGCGGTGAAGGCGACGTTGCGGGGTCCGGTGACGGCGGCATGTCCGGCCTCGGCTTTGCGGAACACACCGCAGGCAACGTTGTTTCTCGACGAGGATTCGACGGCGTTACTCTGAGGCGGAGCTAAGTCGCCGGTGTTTCCGGTGACAAATGAAGACCGGCGGGAAGCGTTGCGCTATTCACCGCGGAGGCCGTGCTTGTCCATCAACTCGTAAAGAGTCGGACGGCTGACCCCCAGATCGTTGGCGGCGTGGCTGACCTTGTTCTGGTTGCGCGCAAGTGATTCGATGATCATTTTTTTTTCCACTTCGTCACGAGCCTCCTTCAACGACTTGCCCACCTCGGGGATTTCGTTGGCCGCCAGTTCGAGGTCCGCCGGATGGATGCTGTGACCCTCATGCATGATGAAGGCGCGGCGGATGCGGTTGTGAAGTTCCCGCACGTTGCCGGGCCATCCGAAGTGTTCCAGTGAACGCATGGCCGCTTGGGTAAATTTCGACGGAGGCTTGCCGTGATCCCGGGCGAATTGCTGGATGAAGGATTCCGCGAGCAGTCGCACATCCCCGGGGCGCTCGCTCAGTTTGGGCATGGTGATGCTGACGACCGCGAGCCGGAAATAAAGGTCCTCACGAAACCCACCGTTCGCGATGTTTTTCTGCAGGTCCTGATTGGTGGCCGCAATGATGCGCACATCGACGTCAATGGAAATCCGTCCGCCGATTCGCTCAATCTTTTTCTCCTGCAGGAAGCGTAGCAGCTTGACCTGCAGCGCGGGGGGCATCTCACCGATTTCGTCGAGGAACAGGGTTCCGCCTTCGGCGCTTTCCACCCGACCCCGCCGTTGGGCGTGCGCGCCGGTGAACGAGCCCTTCTCGTGCCCGAACAACTCGCTTTCCAGCAGCGTCTCCGGAATGGCGCCGCAGTTGATCGCAATGAACGGCATGTTTTTTCTCGGACTGCGCAGATGGATTGCACACGCCGCCATCTCCTTGCCGGTCCCGCTTTCGCCGAGCAGAAGAACGGGGGCGTTGACGGCGCCCACCTTGGTGATCGACTCGTACACGCGTTTCATCGCCGGACTGTTCCCGATCAGGCCCTCGAAAACATGTTCGTCAGGCGCGGTGACCGGTGCCAATCGGTTCTCCCGTTTCAACCCGGAAACGAAGAAAGCGCGGCGCAGGACAGTCTTCAGTTCATCCATCTCGATCGGTTTGGAGAGAAAATCGTACGCACCCGCTTCGATTGCCTTCAGGGCGTGCTCCCGGTCGGATTGCCCGGTGATCACGATGACGTGCGTGCCGGGCTGGCGGCTGAGGATTTCGTCGAGAATGGCCAAGCCTTCCGTGGTGGCGTTTGGATGGGGCGGAAGGCCCAGATCAAGGAGCACGACGGAGGGCTGGTGTTTGTCCAGCGCCTCAAGGGCTGACGTCCGGTCCTCGGCGAGGACCGGGTCGTGATCGTCCACGAGGCCCCAACGCATCTGCGTCCGGATTTCCTCGTCGTCGTCAATGATCAGTACGGTCGGCTTCATCGGCTGAAACAAGCAGCGGCAGGAGAACCCTGAAGGTGGTGCCCGCGCCCGGGCGGCTCTGTACTTCCACTCTGCCGTGGTGAGCATCCACGATCATCTTGCTGTGGTAAAGACCAATCCCGGTTCCCTGCTTCTTGGTGGTTTGAAACGGGCGGAACAGGTGTTGTTGAAGGAAGTCCTCGCTGATCCCTCCGCCTTCGTCTGTCACCTCCATGAATGCGAAACCATCATGGCGACCGGTGGACAACCTGATCGGCCGGCCCGGTTCGGACGCTTCGTGCGCGTTCACGATCAGGTTGGTCAGGACACGGTCAATCTGCTCGACATCGACGTTGACGTCGCCGGCAGGCTGGTAGTCGCAAACGAGATTGATGTTCCGGTCAGCGGCGAGCGTCGCCGCCGTGGCCGGAAGCGCGTCCGCGAGATCGACCCGGGACGGGTCGATGACGAGCTTCCGGCGCAGTGCGGAAAGCGACTGGATTATCTGGTTGATGCGGCTGACGCTTTTCCCGATCGATCTCAACGCATCAGCGCGGAACTCGGGATTGTCAAAGTGACGGGGAAGATTCTGCAACATCAACGAGAGGCTGGAGGCGGTGTTCTTCAGGTCGTGCACGAAGAATGTCGACATGTTCTGAAAGGCCTCCATCTCCCGCGCCTGCAGGAGTTGGCCGGAAAGTTGAATGGCCTGGAGTTCGAGGGCGGCCTGCTCGGCAACGGTCTTGAGAAGCTCCTCGTCTTCGGAGGTGAAAGGAACCCCGTCGACACGATCGCCGATGATGATGATCCCCAGATTCTCGTCGCCGACGGTCAACGGCACCGCCAGGCGATCGCCGCCATTGGGAAAAACGCGCGGGTGAATGTTGGCCAGCGATTCAACCGGTTTGCCATTTGAACGGTCAAGATTGGTAATCTGCTTCAAATGAATCGCGCACTGAACGATTACCGTCCACGTTCCCGAGTCGTTCTGGGCTGGATCGGGCAGCACCAGTTCGGAATCGAGGGTTGATCCCCACAGTTTGACATGCTTCCGAGTGTCGTCGATGAGCCAGACGGTCACGGAAAGGGCATGCAACGTGTCCGAGATCCACCTGGCGATGGCCGGGCAAAGCTTCTCGACGCCGGTGATCGTGGCGGTCTCGCGGGTGAAGCTGCTCCAGACCTGCCGGTAGTTGTAATGCGGCCGGCTGAAGTGCCGATTGATCCACGCGCGGCTCCGCTCCCGCAACCGGTCGGACATGAGCAGCAGCGCCAGACCGATCAGACCGACGAGAATGACGAGCGCGCGCAGCTGGAAGTTCGCGTCCCCGCCCAGGAACATCGCCAGTTTCGACAGGAGCCCGATGACGATGAGGTAGACACCGATGATGATGACGATGATGGACCGGTGCAACGCCGCCTGTGATGGGTACAGATCGATGGAAAAATCCTTCGTCCGGGCCAATGAGAACCCGACCAGCAAACAGGAGAGGATCAACATCCCGCTGTTCAGAAGTGCCATTGAGTCATCCGGCGCCCGGGCGATAACCAGCTGGCAGCTCGTGTAAACGCGGACGAGAAACAACCCGCCGATGCCGACCATCGCAAGTTTGATCTTCCATCGCTGTGTCCCGACTGAGGCGCGGAAGGTCTGTTCGAGGTTCATTAACACGATGATCGCGGATCCGATGAAGCAGAACTGGAGAAGCTGCGCCCCCAATCCGAAACCAATCGTCAGCTGTTCGGAGTTGAAATAGAGCAGCTGGTTGCTGGTCAGGGCGAGGATGAGGACGGGGGCGGCGAAAAACAGGATGAGCAGTCGAGATCGGCTCCTGAGGTACTCGCGGTAATTTCCCCGGGAGAAACACAAACTGAAAGCAATCCAGGTTCCTGGAAGAAACGCCATCGGGACGTAGCGCAGTTCCTCCCACCGAAGCTCGGCGGTCGGAGTCGTCTGGTGAAGAGCAACGAAGTGGATGGCCGCCTCTCCTCCGAACAGCAGCATGCCGATCGCAAACAGTTTTCCCGCCGCTGATCCTTCAACTCGAAACAGCACCGCACCCGCTGCGAACAACGCCAGAACGGCGGCGCCCAGGGAGATGAATCCAATCCATTCCACGCGTGGAGACGGACTCTAGGGATCTTTGCAGCATCCGCAAGACTTGTAGAGAAACCACCGGCCGTGCTGCGCGGCCGACTTCGAACAGGCGGTCGAGCCGGATTCAGGTTCGCGGATTCCGTTCAGGCCTCAAGCGGGGTGTCCGAACCGGGTTCCGGGGGGTCTTCTGGGCAGGCCTTCACAACGACCGAAAGGGTTTTGGCAAACTCCTTCAATCCGGTGCTGGGGATGATGATGCTGTCGTGCCGCCCGCCGACGTCCTCGGTGATTCTCAGGAATCGTCCGCGGGGGTTTTCCTTCAATGTGAAGAGGAAGGTCTTGCGCTCGATCTGGATCCTCTCCGAGTGAAGAACGGTTTCGTTGGAAGGGGGGCGCCGATCATCCTGACCTCCATACCCATAGTTTCGTTGTTTCTCCATCATGATTTTGTTCTCCTGCGCCTCCAACGACGAGCGCAACTGTAACACATCAAAGTTGATCAGGCCTGCGGATTGTCAACTTCTGAATTTGGACCCGAACCGGTTCTGCGCGTTTAGACCGGTCACCTGCCAAAGATAGATCATGATGCCGACCAGGGTGAGGTAATTGAGGAACTGCGTGACGCCGTTCCACACCGGATAGGCCCGCTCAGCCGACTTGACCTGTTGCGGCGTGGCGTCCTTTTGGAAGCGCGCGAGATGCAGCTGTTTCACCTTGGGCTGCAACAGGAACCCGCCGATCAGACTGGAGCAAAGCAGGCCGGCCAGCAGAAACAGGTGAAACCGCGACAGCGGTCGGCCAAGATAGACGCACTCGGCCACCAGATGAAGCAGCGCCACTCCGGCGCACCACAACTGAAGGTCGAAGTATCGTGCCCACAGAAATTGGGCCACCCAGCCGGAGTAGCTCCAGCCGAGCACTTTCAGGATTTCGGGCTGGTGAAAAACGGTTGTGGCGAGGAACGTGAAAAAGACCGCCGCACCGAACCATACGGCGGCGTTCATCACTCCCACAAACCGCAGAAAGCCAATCACAGAGGCAAAGCCTATCGACAAGCCCGGAACCTGCCAACCCGGAAATTGGCGGGGATTTTTTCGGTAACGAACTGCTTCACTGTTGCGTTGGTCGGCGGCGCTTTGCCATACTGCTGCGCTCCATCCCATGAAAAACCCACTTCGCAGAATCGCGGTCATCACGCTCGGAGGCCTCCTCGTCTCAGGTGCCTTTCAGAAAACAGTGAACGCGGCCGAAAAGCCCAACATTCTCTTCATCGCCATTGACGATCTGAACGACTGGGTGGGCTCGCTCAAAGGACACCCGCAGGTCCGCACGCCAAACATCGACCGGCTCGCCGCACGCGGAACGTTGTTCGCCAACGCCCATTGCCAGTCGCCGCTTTGCAATCCTTCGCGCACGAGTGTGATGACCGGTTTGCGGCCCACGACGACAGGTGTTTACGGACTCGCCCCGTGGTTTCGGAATCTCGACGAATTTGAGGATCGCGTGAGCCTGCCGCAGCAACTGGCGGCGAACGGTTACCGGACAATGAGCGCGGGCAAGATCTATCACGGTGGCTACGGTCGCGGGAAAAATGACCAGGAATTTCAAGGACTCGGACCGGGCTCGGAAATCGGTGCGACGCCGGATCACAAAATCATTCCGCCAACACCCGGCGGGAACCACACTTTGATGGACTGGGGAACCTTCCCGCACGAAGACAACGAGAAAGGAGATTGGAAAGTTGCGAGCTGGGCGGTTGACCAGCTGAACAAGGAAAGGTTTGAACCGTTCTTTCTCTCGGTCGGATTCTTTCTCCCGCACGTGCCCCTGTTCGCGACACAGAAATGGTTTGATCTGTATCCCGAGGACGAACTGATTCTGCCGCAGATCCGACGCGACGACCGCGATGACACGCCAATGTTCTCCTGGTACTTGAACTGGGATCTGCCCGAACCGCGACTCAGCTGGTGCGAATCCATCGATCAATGGAAACCCCTCGTTCGCGCCTACCTCGCGTGTATCAGCTTCGTCGATTCACAGGTCGGCCGCGTACTTGATGCGCTTGAGGAAAGTGATTACGCGAACAACACCATCGTCATCCTATGGTCCGATCACGGTTATCATCTCGGAGAAAAACTGATCACCGGCAAGAACACGCTTTGGGAACGGTCCACACATGTCCCTCTCATTTTTGCCGGGCCCGGAATCAACAAAGGTGAAGTCTGCCGTCAACCGGTTGAACTGCTGGATATTTATCCAACGTTGAACGCACTGCTCGATCTGCCGCCCATCGGGGGACTCGAAGGCCACAGCCTTGTCCCCCAACTGAGAGACGCCAATGCCAAACGCCCGTGGCCGGCCATCACCTCACACAATCAAGGGAATCACACGGTACGCACGGAGCGTTGGCGCTTCATTCAATACGCTGACGGCACCGAGGAGTTTTACGACATGCAAAACGATCCGCAGGAGTTCGACAATCTCGTCGGCGATCCTAAGTATGCCACGATTGTCGCGGAACATCGGAAGTGGTTGCCCAAGGTCGACGTGCCGCCTGCACCGGGCAGCGCGCATCGAATATTGACTTACGATCCAGCCACCGACACCGCTGTCTGGGAAGGCAAAATCATCGAGAAAAAAGATTGGGTGAAGTAGGGCGCCACCCCCCCGGGCGGCCCGGTCGCGATGATGCGTAAGCGTGGTTCAATCCCGCCAGACATCGATGGCGATGAAAGCCTTGCCGCTGGGTTGAATGGGGAAATTCAACCGGACTCGTGTCCAAACCTCGTCGCTCGCGTCCGTCGTATGCGCGGTCGCGTTGAGGAGCAGCGAATCGGAATACTCGCAACCCGGAAACCAGGTTGTGAAATTGTCCGTAGCGCGGGTCAAATAGACCAGTTCGCTTGGCGGTTCGCGCCGCTGAAACTGGACCGCCAGGTAATCCTGCCCGTTGATCGGGAGCACGACAGGAGTTGGAAAACCCACGGTTGTTTGCACGTTTGGATCGAGATCAAACGCGTACTCGACTAGGTTTGAAAGATCATCGACATCCGGGTCTGCCGCTTCGCCGCTCACGAGGAAATTATCGAAGTCATTTGGAAAATGACCCCCCCACCACGCATCGAACGGCGAGAATTCGTACGCCCCGATGGCCAGCGATCCGACGGCCTTTCGCGGTTCGCTTTTCTGATGCTTCAAATAGGAATTGCTGACGGCGTGTTCGTTCGGAATGGAACCGTTCACGTTCGTCGCGGCATTCAAGCACGGCGATGTGGCGAGCAGTTTGAAGTTTTGTTTCGCGAACGAAAGAAATCCCGGATCGGTTCCGGTGAGGTTCGATCCGTCGTCGGTCACGACGCCTGTCGCTCCGCCGTCAAACGAAACCGCGCGGCCCGGCTTCAACCAGTTGTGCTTGAATGTCAGCGCGCCGGCGCTGGAAAGCAGTTCGAGCTGATTCCCGTTGTCGGTTGCTAAGATGATGTTGTTCCGGCAGTCCGCTGATTCATCATCCGTAGAAAGTCGGAATAGCGTCGTCCGCCCCGTGCGCGTGGAGATGATCGTGTTGTGATAAAAATGCAGCGTGCCCTTCCGATAAGCCGCAGTGTTTCCACTGTCCCCACCGTAGTGAACGATCTGGCGATTGCCCGACCCGTCCGGCTCGACGAGCACGTTTCCATAAACGTAGGTCGTGCGGTAACGCGGATCCTGCTGCAGCGCGACGCTGTCCTCGGCATCCACAAGATCCAGCTGCCGGTTGCCGCTCTCGATCCAGTTGTAGCGAACGACCAGCCCGGCCGAACGATCTTTCAAGTTGTTTCCCGAGCATCCTTCCCGAAGCGGTCCGTAGTGATTGAACTGAAACGTGATTCCCGCCGCCGCTGTGTAACTATTGTGCTCGTAAAAGCTGCCGATGTTTCCGTTGTCGTAAATGTAGTTTCCGTCGACCAGCACATTCCTCGATTCATGAGAGACGAATAAACCGTTGCCGCTGTCGTGCAGGGTGCAGTTTCGAATCGTGATATGATCGCCCTTCTCCACGAAGATCGAGGCCGCGTTGTTCGGATAATTCTGAACACTCCCGCTGTCGTCGGTGAAACTGTAGGGTGGCCGGCCGCTGCGGATCTCCAGATTCTCGATGATCACGTACGCCGCGCCGTCATCGGACGGAATGCTCGCCCCGCCGACCTTGATCACGCCGCGCGTCTCGCTCCAATAGTTCAGCGCGAGCCGGGTCGTCGCGCCGTTCCCGTCGATCACCGGCAACTCACCGCTCGGTCCGGGAACACCGCGAACGATGATCGGTTCGGATTCCGTTCCCTGTCGGTTGATCACCCACTTGTTTTTGTAGGGCGTCGCCTGCCAATGAATGTTCACCACATCCCCGGCGACCAGCGATTCCCACGGCACATCAGAAGGCGTGGCCAGCGGTTGCGCGGGACCGACGTCGTAGGTGGCGGCGCTGACTGTGGCTGATGAGAAAACCAACCATGCCATCACGAGAAATCGGTGGAGGGTCAAACCAACCTTCTGGAAGAGCGATGCAAAACCGTGCCCATGATTCGGACAGTTCAGACGGTCGGATTTCATTGTCGGCGATCCAAGCAAAAGAAGGGCCTTAAATCCAGATTGATTACGTTCCGTCCGGCTCTTCATTGTCAGGTTTCAGCCATCGCAACAACGGGAGTGCGGCGAGCGAAAGGACACTCATCACCACAAACGCCATCCCGTAATCGAACCGGCTGACGATTAATCCGCCCAGCCAGCTGGCCCACGCTTCGCATCCGTTGGTCGCCGACATGAATCCGCTGAATTGCGTGGCGGCCAGCGGCGGACGGCTCAATTCCATGAAGAGCGCGTACGAAGCAACCGTGAATACGCCGATGCAAAAATAAAGCCCCGTTAACACGACGAAAAACGCCATGGGCGCGACTGCCGGGCGTGAGTTCAAACCGCCCAGCAACAGAACCATCGCTGCGAAGCCGACGATCCCGGCGCCGATCAGCCGATTGCGTCCCACCCGATCCGAGAACACGCCGCCGAGCAGCCCGCCAATGATGGTCGCGCCGACCACCGGAATGCCGAACAGCCAGCCCACCGTGTCCGTTGGCACACCGCGATCCACCAGCATTGGACCGCACAACACGCCCGCCGCTTCGTAGGCCGCGCCCGCGGTTCCGGCAAACAGGAGGCCGACCCAGACCGACCGTCTCCGGAGAATCAACAAAAAACCGGACCGGCTACGCGGCGACGGTGATTCAACCGGAATGGCCTCGACGTTTCGCATGAAGAGCACGGCCACCGTTGAAAGCCAGACGCAGCCGACGAGGCAGTAAATGAGTAACGGCCAGCCGAGAGAAACCGACAGCACCAGCGCGCCGCCGCCGAACACGCTGCGCCCAATCAACATTCCCGCCTGCATCCCGCCGTTGAGCCGGCCGCGATCCGCCACGGGAACAATGCGCAGGGCCAGCGCATCCACCGCCACATCCTGTGTTGCGGCGGCGAAGGCGTGGAGAATCAGCAGGTTGCGGATGATCTCAAACTGCTCGGACAGATTGAGCCAGGTCAGCGGCAGCAACGTCGCTCCCATCGTGAGCTGGGCGATGACGATGCAACCGCGCAGCCCGCGACGGGTATCGCGTATCCGGTCGATCAGCGGCGCCCACAGAAATTTTCCCACCCACGGAAGCACCAGCACGGCGGTCAGCGCCGTGATTTGTTCAATCGGCAGACCTTGCGACCGCAGCCACGTTGGCAGCGCCCACCAGATGAAACCGATCGGCGCGCCCTCACCCAGATAGAGCAGGGCAAAAAGCAATCGCGAGCGATTGGACGATGGCGCCGAGGGCATCCCTGATGATGCGGACCGGGAAGGCTTTGGCCCAGTTTGAAATCCCACGACAAGAACCCGGGCAGGGATCGCTCTCCTCGCCGTTTCCCCTGTCCGGAAATTCGAGTTCCGTGTGAGGATTCTTGAATAGATGCTGGCGGCCGACCGGTCGAACGTGAAAGTTCTGTTCATGCCTCTTTTTACTCATCTCCCCCACCGGTTTGTCCGCGCGTTGCGAACGTTCATCGCGGCACTGCTGTCCGTCACCTTCGTTGCGCAAAGCCGCGCGACACCTTCGAAGGATTGGTTGATCGATCCATCTCCGTTCAAAGCGGGGGTATCCGTCAGCGACGACGGCAGGGAGATCGAGTTGAACAATGGTCTGCTTCGCCGCGTGATCCGGTTGCAGCCCAACGCGGCGACGGTGGCCCTCGATCAGCTGACCACCGGGGAGTCGTTGCTGCGCGGTGTGAAGCCGGAAGCGATTGTGGAGATCGATGGGCAACGCTTCGAGATCGGCGGACTGAAGGGCCAGCCCAATTACGCGTTTCTCCGTCCGGAATGGATCGAACAGCTGACGGCGGATCCGGCGGCGTTTCGCTTTGTCGGCTACGAGATCGGCCAGCCCACGGAGCGGTTCGCGTGGAAGCAGGTGCGGCATCAGGCACCGGACGTGAAATGGCCGCCGGAGGGTGCGACGCTGCGGCTCGATTTTGCCATGCCGGCGACGGCGGACGGAACAGCAGCCCCGGATATTCGCGTCTCGGTTCACTACGAGTTGTACGACGGTCTGCCGTGTTACAGCAAATGGATCACGGTCTCGAATGGAACTGACAAGATCGTGCGGGTGGATCGTTTCTCCAGCGAAGTGCTCGCGGTGGTCGAACGAACCGCCGAAGTGGATAAACTCAGTGAAGGTCGGAACCCTCCAAACCTCCACGTCGAGACCGACATGGCGTTCGGCGGTATGATGGCTGCCGGTGCCAATCGTCGTTCCTATCGCTGGCTGCCCGATCCGGATTTTGCCACGCAAGTGAACTACGAGAAGAAAACGCCCTGCCTACTCGACGTCGGTCCCGACCTCGGTCCGGCACAGGACATCGCTCCCGGCGGCACGTTCGAGTCGTTTCGTGCGTGGGTGCTGCCGTTCGACAGCACGGACCGCGAACGGTGCGGTCTGGCCATGCGCAAGATGTATCGCGTCATCGCGCCGTGGACGACGGAGAACCCGCTGATGATGCATCTGGTTTCGTCCAAGGGCAGCGTGGTGACGAATGCGATTGATCAATGCGCGTCGGTCGGTTTTGAGATGTTGATCCTGAGCTTTGGCAGCGGTTTCAACATGGAAAACGAACAGCCCGCCACCCTTGAGCAGGCGCAGAGCTGGGCCCGCTACGCGCACAGCAAGGGCATCGAGATCGGCAGTTACTCGTTGCTCGCGTCACGAAGCGTGGGCGGCGGCAATGATGTGGTCATGCCTGAAGGAGAAAAGCCGGCCTTTGGCAATTCGCCGTGTCTCGAGAGCAGTTGGGGGACGAACTACTTCCGGCGCCTCTACGAATTTCATCGGGAAAGTGGCTTCACTTTGCTGGAGCATGACGGCTCGTATCCCGGCGACGTCTGTGCCAGCGAACAACATCCGGGTCATCACGGGCTCGCGGATTCCCGTTGGAACCAGTGGCGCGAGATCACCGATTTTTACCAGTGGTGCCGTGCGCAGGGTTTTTATCTCAATGTGCCGGATCATTACTTTCTCTCCGGCTCCACCAAGACGGGCATGGGGTATCGAGAAGTGAACTGGTCGTTGCCACGGGCGCAGCAGGTGATCCACACGCGTCAGAACATTTATGACGGCACCTGGCAGAAGACTCCGAGCATGGGCTGGATGTTTGTGCCGCTGACCGAGTACCAGGGCGGCGGCGCGGCCGCGACCATCGAGCCGTTGGACGAGCATCTGGATCATTACGCGCGCATGATTGAAAGCAATCTGGCGCTCGGCGTGCAGGCGTGTTACCGCGGTCCCCGGCTGTTTGACACCGATCGCACGGAGGCGATGGTCAGATCCAAGGTCGACTGGTTCAAAGCCCATCGCGACATTTTGGAGAGTGATTTGATTCATGGTCGACGCGCCGATGCGCGCGATCTCGACTGGATGCTGCACGCCAATCCGGAGTTACCAGAAAAGGGCATGCTGGTGGTGTTCAATCCACTTAACGAGCCGGTGAAGAAGACTCTGCGCGTGAACCTTTATTACACCGGCCTGACGGATACAGCCCAGATCCTGGAGCAGGGAAAAAATCCGCAGCAGTTCAAACTGGACCGCGATTATTCGATCGAGTTGCCGGTGGAGGTTCCTGCTCAGGGAATGAACTGGTTTGTCATCCAATGAATTCCCTTAAGAGCCTGTCTGAAAATGGAGCGCCGAGTCAGGGTTCGGAATCCGGCGGCAGGAACGGGCGTTCCGATAGTGGCCGTTTGTTCTCACGCTGAAAACGATTGTCTCCGGAAACAATTCCGATAACCTGTCCCACTTATGAAACCCCAAACATTACTGGCACTTGCCACCCTCACGATTTCACTCGGGCTCTCTCCGGCCCGCGCCGCGGATAACACGCTCACCGCCGTAGAAAAAGCCGCCGGTTGGAAACTGCTGTTTGACGGCAAGTCGCTGAACTGCTGGAGCAACTTCAAGAAAAGCGACATCAAGCCCGGCTGGCAGGTCAAGGACGGGCTGCTGGTGTGTGTGGACCCGCACAACGCCGGGGACATCGTGACAGCTGAGCAGTTCGGCGCGTTTGAATTACAGATCGATTTCAAGATGGCCAAGGGGGCGAACAGCGGCATCATGTATCATGTCACCGACGAAGGAAGTTCGCCCTGGCAGACCGGGCCGGAGATTCAGCTCGAAGACAATGCCTTTGCCACTGATCCGCAGAAGGCCGGCTGGCTCTACGCACTGTATCAGCCGCCGATCGATTCGAAGACCGGCAAGACCCTCGACACCACCAAGGGTGCCGGCGAATGGAATCACCTGCGCGTCATCATCAGTCCCGACGGCTGCGTGCATGAAATGAACGGCACGAAATACGTCGAGTACGTGATCGGCAGCGAAGATTTCAACGCGCGCGTCGCAAAGAGCAAATTTGGAACGATGCCCGGTTTCGCGAAGTCAGGCAGCGGTCGGCTCGCGCTCCAGGGAGACCACGGAGAAGTCTCCTTCCGCAACATCAAGATCCGCCCGCTCGACGTTAAGAAATAGTCTCGATTGTGAAGGCAGGGCACGCGCGGCCCTGCCTTCAAATCTTCAACTCGGTCGTATCATTTCAAAGTGGTCCCGCGTCCGGCAATACCAATGCGGACTGGCCATGCGGCCGACGGCATGGAACAGCTCGCTGCGAATCCGGAGCCTCTTCTCATCGATCAACTCGTCGCGGACGTGAACCCGCTTCACCAGCCCGATGACCAGCCGGTTCCCGCCGATCTGCAGCGTTCCGCATTCAATACATTCCAAACTCGCCGGTGATTCAGCGATGCTCGGCGGATGAACCGCCGTGGACTGAGCGGCACTCAGCGGGAAGGATGCAGTAGAAAACCACGAATAAACACCAATGGGCACGAATCCAGAAAGCCCCGGCAATCTTTTGGCTACTCGGCGAAAGGTACCATCCGGCGGGCGGGATGGTCTTGCCCATCAGCGGCCGATGATCGCGTCCCCATTGGTGTCTATTCGTGTGCATTCGTGGTTTAATCGCGTGCTCCCGTCTGAGACCGCAATCCAAAACGCTGCTGCAACGGATGTGTTTGAAAGCGAGGGTCAACCGGATACCCCGGATGCCGAAAGGTGGGCGACGGGAAGCCGACCTTCGGCCTCCGAACGAGCCTGCGATGTCTTGTGGAAACCTCTGAATCCTGTTCCGTCCCGCATGGAGAAACCGGCGAACCGTCAAAGGGCTTGGGACACAGGCGAGAGAAAGCCGGAGAATTGAGCACGCCCCTTGCGCTCAAAGTTCGTTCGGAGAACTCACTCCACCTTGCCCCACACTTTAAAATGCGTCCTGATACAACGTGCTGATTGACAGGAGGAACACATGGGGGTAGCCCAATTAACATGAACCCGGAGAGAGGAACCCAACTCGTTGTTGAGCGGATGAAGTCTTTCCGGGATCAGCGCGGTTCAACCGCGCTGATTAAATTGTTAGCCGATATGCAGCGTCGCGCATGGTCAAAAAGATAGTCATCATTCTTCTGACAGTGGGCACAGTACTTTGCGCCTTTGAGCCGCTCGCCATGCTCGGCGCGACTGACCAAGAATGGTTGCCGACGGAGCAGACTTTCCTCGTTGCGAGCGCCGCTGCGCTTATCCTCACGACAGTTCTGTTTTGGTGGCGTCTTCGGTGGGCGCTACCACGTGCTGTCACGGCGTATCTCGTGTTTGGCTTTTATCACGCTTGGAAAATTTTCGGCACTATTCGGAGCGAGAACTACTCAGGCCCTGCGGTGCTTGTGCTTCTCGTTTTTATTGGTCTCTGTCCGTTTGCGGCTGCACTGGTTGCAGCGACGTGGGGCCGAGAGTTTTGTCGGAGGACCACACAAGCAGGTTAACAACAAATCGACTCGGCGAATTCCGGTTCCGCGCTGCACCTCCATCGCTGGTCTCGGTGTTGGTGTTGAAAACACATGAACTACGATCCATTCGGATTTTACTTATTGTCGTTCGAGTTCTGTATACTGTTTTGGTGCGTGATTTTTCTACCGGTTTTTGTTCTGGGTGCGGTACTGCGCTGGAAATATGACCAAAAACAGGGAGGATATTTGTTGGCAGGGAGCCTTGGTTCGTTGGTTGGATTCGCACTTGTGACGGCACCCTACATCCAAGTTGCTTTAGAGACACACTTTGTCAGTTGGTCTGGCGGTGGAGCTTACTATAGATGGCCTCCACCCTGGTTGCCGGTTTCAGTTGGTTGGGTTAGCCCGTTCGCTGGCGTTGTAGTTGGATCAATTTTCGGATTTGTGGGAGGCATTTATTGTTTCAAGATTCGCAAACGTAAGGACTGCACCACCAATCCGATTGATGAGAATGGCGAGCAAGCCTCGCCGGTTCGGAAGTGAACATGAAAACTAAAACATCAATCTTGTCGATGGAAGCGGGCCGACACCCGTCATCCATCGTCTAAGCGTTCGGCGATGCCATACAAAACACGCAGTCCTCGTCCGCGTCGTCCAAGTCTACGTGCTCGAATGGCTCATGTCCGCGATCTTTCTATATCCGGGCAGGACCCAGATGGTATTGGATGCCTCGAACATTCAAAAGAATGAGCATCCAGCACGTATCATACGTTCCATTTGCATCGCACCGGGCATTTTTGTTGTGGACTGGCAAGAGGGAGAAGGCGCGTTTGTTGCCTCGGGAGGACAAGCGTTGTTCTTGTGTACCCCATGGCAAAGCTCCCTATGGATGACGCTTTCATTTTGGATTTCATAAGTCACCACGCCGAACAACCGGTCGGTTAAGGACCAACGGCTTTTGCCGCGCCCGAGACAGGTTGAAAACCTGTCCTCCGTTTCAGGCGACACCGAAACCATTTTCCTCATTCGTGAAAATTAGCGCAATTCGCGTAAACCTCTTCCTCCCCCGAGCCGGTTGGAAAGCCGACGCTACAACCGTCCCGTCGGCCAGTCGCGGGACCGCAGTCTCGCAGCCCCGCGCAAATTACGGCCTGGAGATGCGCACGCGCATGAACCGGTTCGTTCCCTCACTCATCGGAAGTTGCTCGAGCACCGTGATGGTTTCGATGGGGGCCCCGGCGCGGTTCACTTCGCGGGTGATCGCCGTGTCCGGCGTGTTGCCGGCCGGAGAGTAACTGGAACCGGTTACCCAGTTTAGGAGATCGGCTGAGGATTCCACGGTGAAGCTGAGGTTCGTCGCCGCGAGCTGCCGTTTGAATGTCAGAACGAGATAGTCCGTGCCGTTGGTCTTGACCGCAGTCAACCATTGCCAGGCGACGAACATCGGAATGAAAACCACCACGCTGTGCATGGCCTCCACGGCGACGCAATTGGTGGAGCCTGTGACCGTAGCTTATGTCAAACAAGGTGAGTTGGCCGCCATAATAATTCGCACCGAACTTCGCATCATGACCCGGCGATGACTGGTCTGGACTGCCAGAACAACGTGGCGAATCATGCGCCGGGAGGCGCAGGGTTCGTCTTGTCGCAGGGTGGCGACGGTGAATGGCTCCGGTCTGCACAAGATCCCCTACGATCTCCCGGGCGTTTCGGCGTCTTTCAAGACATCGCCGAGCACACTTCCCAATTCCTTGGCCGCAAATTTCACTTTGCCGGAAAACTGGATGAGCCTCGGGATCTTCCATGGCGCTTTAATCAATGCGCCGGTGAGCTTCACAAAATTCATCGTGTGATCGGCGTTCAGCAACCGGTTGAAATCCAGTGGCAGGTCTTCACCCGCGCTGTCGGAGACAACTCGCACGGTGGCTGAATGAATGTTTCTACTCTGACAAATTTCGCGGATCACTCCCGATTCCATTTCCACCGCGTCCTTTCGTGTGCTCTTCCGCAACGAACTCTTTTCTTCGCGAGTGATCGCGACCCGGTCGGCGCAATGAAACGACACGCGCTTCACGCCGCCATCCTCAAGCGCCGATGAAAGAGGAAATTCAGCATCCCAATCACCAACCACGTCGCCGTTTCGAAGCGCTTCATTCAACCCGCCGGCAAATCCGCTGGTGATGACAAACTGTGGCTGACGTCGGGAGAGAACTTTCGTGATCGATGCGGCGGCGTTCTGTTTGCCCATTCCGCAGATGAGCGTCTCGACCGTCGCGTCTTCGAAGTGGGCGGCCTCCTCCTTGACGGCGAACAGGATCAGCGGGCGGGTGTCGAATTGATCGCTCATGACGGACTACTTGATGCCGCTCAAACGTTCTTTCCAGATGCGATAGAGCTTCAACGTCGCATCGACGTCCCGCACGCAGTATTCCGCGATGGCGCGGTACGCCTTTTCCTCCATCAACCGGCCGACATCCATGCCGGTTACGCCGGCGCTTTTTGGCGATTCGATGCCGAAGCATTTGCAGTAGAAATCCAGGTTAAACTGGCGCGCGGCACCATCCCTGCCGCTGACGTTGTAGAACGAAAGTTGTTGAGCCAGATCACAATGCGGCTCCGTCGCAAACCGGTATCCAAGCCAGTCTTTTCGCGAAATTGGGACGTTTAACAGGGCGGATCGAAGATAAAGGAAGGGCACATCAAAGCCGCGGCCGTTGAAGGTCACCACGTGTTCGTAGTGTTTCATCGTGTCCCAGAACGCCGTGAGCAGGTCGCCCTCGTCCATGCAGGGAACAAACTTCACCGGACCGGTTTCCTCATGCTCCTCTTCAAACTCCTCTGAAACGTAGAGGACCTGACCGCGTTCGGTCTCGGCGTTGATCATCGCGATGCACACGCACTGCGAGGTGAACGGCCAGAGGGCCATGAAGCGTTCGATCTCTTCACGCTTCGCGAGGCGCGATTCTTCATCGGGCAGTTTGTCCGCCGCGCGAAAAAGATATTCCTGTTGTCCTTCGTCAAACTGATCGATGGGAAGCGCGGACGTTTCGATGTCAAAAACTAGAGTCGGCATGGCGTCATGATCTGATGATAAAAAAAGCGCCAGGATGGGATCCGAATTTAACCGGGCCATCCTGGCGTTGAGGTGAAGTCCAAACTACTACTTCTTCTTCTTCTTGGCGGCTGCTTTTTTAGGAGCTGCCTTCTTCGCTGCGGCTTTCTTTTTCACGGCTTTTTTAGGAGCTGCTTGTTTAGCTGCGGCTTTCTTTTTCACTGCTTTTTTTTTCACTGCTTTTTTCTTAGCTGGCACAGTACTTCACCTCCGTTCTTCGTATGTGGTTCATCGGGATTGTTTCTTAGAGGTAAAAAAAAATTATGACAAACATTTTTTTTGTATTTCAACAGCTCGATGTAAACGTCGCGAACACTTTTTGTGTTCATGAAGCACTCTACACACGATGCAATTCGTCATCGATCACGCACCGTACTTGTCGAACATCATCGCGTTCGCCTGCATGTGTCGCATCAAGAATTTTGCATCGAACACACCGAGTGATCCGAGGTTCGCGCCGGTCTCCGTGAAGCGATCCAGTTTGTCGGCACCACTGAACTCGGATCGAATCATCACCGGTTGTGGATGCCATGAGTGACCTGCGACTTTACATGGCGTTGAATGATCACCAGTGATGACAAGAACGTCGGGCAACTTGTTCATCAAGATCGGTAACGCTTCATCAAACTCCTCGATCGCCTTCCGCTTCGCATCGAAGTTTCCATCCTCACCGTACATGTCGGGGTACTTGTAGTGGATGAAGAAGAAATCGTAGTTGTCGTACTCGTTCAAATACGTTTCGAACTGTTCCTTGATCGTCTGCGCTCCTTCGATCTTCGTCATGCCGACCAGCTGCGCCAGCCCCTTGTACATCGGATACACCGCGATGCAGGCCGGCTTCAGCTTATAACGATCCTCAAACAACTGAATATCAGGCTGATGCGCGATGCCCCGCATGAGGAAACCGTTCGCCGGCTGTTCGTTTTTGATGACCGGCAATGCGACTTTGTAGAAGTCCGCGATCAGCTTGGCTGCCTTCTTTGCCTTGGCCGATTTCGGGTTCACGGGAGCAACCGTCGGGATCGGTTTGCCTTCGCGATGCGGGTCGGCATCGGTCAACGGCCCTTCCATTCCTTTGCCGCGAAAGATGACGACGAAGCGATGGCCCTTGCCCGGCTTGATGATGACCTGCGTGTCACCGATCTTCTTCACCTTCTTGGCCAGCATCGCGCACAGCTTTTCGCACACTTCAGTCTCGATACGACCGGCGCGGCGGTCGGTGACGATGCCTTTTTTGTCCAGCGTACAGAAGTTCGCCCGCGCGGCGACGTCGCCCGCCTTCAGTTCGATTCCCAGACCGAGCGATTCGATCACACCGCGACCGACCTGCACTTCGATCGGATCATAACCGAACAACGCGAGGTGGCCGGGTCCGCTGCCCGGGGTGATGCCCGGCGCGACGGGCGTCATGCGGCCTTGTGCGGAATCTTTGGCAAGCTTGTCGAGGTTCGGTGTGTTCGCGGCTTCGAGCGGCGTGAGGTAGCCTTGCTGCTTCGTGGCGATGTCCCCGATGCCGTCGAGGACGATGAGTGCCAGCTTCTTTTTCGTTGGCAACGTGAGTTCAGAGTAGAGCGAGTCCAGGTTCATAGAATTTCAAGTAGTGAGATGATCAAGTTCAGTTCAATGAAGGCCGGAAACGTTGTTGCCGACCTCGTGAGGCGATATGAAAACACGAAACCCAACGCGTCAACGGGAGATTTCTACCTGGAATCGTCGCTGGCATCGAACAGAAGCACGCGAAGACAGACGCACTTGTTCCGATTCGGCGGACGGTCCAGACGTCACTCACCAGTTGAGCGGCGTGCCGGTTATAACGCGCCTGCCCATCAGTGTTCATCTGCGTCGATCTGTGGTTAAACAACCGTGTCCGGGTTCGCACCACACGTCGCTAGACGACTTCCATCGGGCACTTCGGCAACGCATCGAGGAACGTCTGCCCGTAGCGCTTGTTCAGCACGCGGTTGTCGAGGATCACGACGATGCCGCGGTCGGTTTGCGTGCGGATCAAACGGCCGACGCCCTGACGAAACTTCAATACGGCCTCCGGCAATGAGAATTCGCTGAACGAATTGCCGCCCTTTGCCTCGATGTCCTCGATCCGCGCCTCGATCAACGGATGATCCGGCACCGCAAACGGCAGTCGCGTGATGATGACATTGCTCAACGCCTCTCCCGGAACATCCACTCCCTGCCAGAAACTGTCCGTGCCGAAGAGCACCGAGTCCGTATCTTGTTTGAACTCCTCCAGCATCGTCGATCTCGGCGTGCCGGTGCCCTGCACGAAGCACGCGATCCCGATCTCATCGAAGAACGGCTGCATTCGCTCGGCAACTTCCTGCATCAGACGGTAATTGGTAAACAAGACGAACGCCTTGCCGTGGGTTTGCCGGATGAAATGTTCGATCCACTTGATTAACGCCTCTTTGTAAGCCGAATCGCGCGGATCCGGCATCTTGCCCGCCACGAACAGGCGCATCTGCTGTTCATAATCGAACGGTGAACCAACCTGCAGGCCCGGAATATCACCAGCACCCACGCGATTCGCCACGTAAGCCAGAGGCGTGGTGCGGGCCCGACGTAGGACAGGCATCCTGCCTGTCTTAGCCGAAGCCAGTGGCGAAACAACGTCTTGCGACGCTCCCGTTGCTTGCGCGTGATCCTTGGCGTCAGCTTTGTGCGGCGATACTGCGCTTGCGGCACCGCCACGAGACAAACTGGAAGCCTGTCCTACGTCCCCCTTCGTCGCCAGCGTGGCGCTGGTCATGATCACCGAGGTGTCGCTTTCGAACAAACGCCGCCGCAAATACTCGGCAATATCAATCGGTGCTGCGTTCAAGGCAATCGTCTGGTGCTCCTTGCCTGTTCGTTCAACCCAATAAACCATGTCATCGCGGTCCTGACTCAAAAACAGAATCAATTCCTCGCGCAACTCGGCCAGCCGACGGTTGCACTCTACCAATTCCTGGCCGGTGTCCTTGTCTTCGGCCGTCTTGATCAACTCACTGACCGTTTCGCGCAGGCGTTGAATCGGCAGGGTCAACGAGTCCTCGACCAATTCCGGTCGGCGGATGCGCAGTTCCGTCCATCGCCGCGACGAATCACCGCCACCAATTCGCGGCGTGGTGACTGGTTTCGATTGAATTTCCTCACATGCGGACTCCACTTCATGAAAGAAACTGTCGCTCACGCTGAGCACGTCCGCCACGAGCTTCACCGCACCGCCCGCGCGTAACGTCGCGAGCAAACCCTTCTCAGACTTCGGATTCCACAACCGGTTCAGCGACCAGCGCACCTGCCCGCTGCTCACCTTCAGTCCAATATGCTTTGACGCCACTTGTTCAACCGTGTGCGCCTCGTCGAAGATCACGAAGTCGTTCTTGAACAGAATCCCGCCCTCCTGCTCCTCATCCACCCCGCTGAGCAACGTGAAGAACAACGTGTGGTTCAACACGATGACCTCCGACGACAGGATGCGGTTGCGCGCCCGTTGAAAGAAACAAATCCCGTTCTGCTTCCCGAACTCCGATTGATACCCGCAAATCTTCGGCGAACACATCCCCCGCTCGCTGCACACCTGCGTCCACACCTTGATCGCCGGTTCGACATCGAAATCCGACAGGCTACCGTCCTTCGTCTCCTTCGACCACTCGTAGATGCGCTGCAGTTCGTTCACTTCGGACGAGGTGAACAGGCTGTCCGCCTGTTGCATCGCCTTGTGCAACCGGCGCGAGCACAGGTAATTGCCGCGACCCTTCAACATCGTGAACTGAAACTTCACCGGCAGCACCGCCGCCAGCATCGGTAGGTCCTTCTCCGACAATTGCTCCTGTAAATTGATCGTGTGCGTGCAGATCACCGCCTTCTTGCCCTCGGCCAACGCGAACAGGATCGACGGAATCAGGTACGCGAGGCTCTTGCCGACGCCCGTGCCCGCCTCGACGATCAGGTGTTCGCGATTCTGCAACGCACTGGCGACGGCCACCGCCATCTGTTGCTGCTGTGGTCGATACTCGTAATTGTTCGCCTTCGACAGCAGACCGCTTGGTGAAAAAATGTCCTCAACCTGCCGCACCAGATCGGTGCCGCCAGTCTCCGTCGTGGGATCGAGGAAATTAATCACGGGGCGGGAAACTAGCGGGGCGATGGTCGCGAGACCAGCGATTAAGAAAACGAACGCGAATGAATCCTCCACGCCGAGTGCCCTCAAAGAATTGAAGGGCCAACGGCCCGCACCATATCAGCCCGGGGCATCGCCTCGGGAATGGCCGTGATTCCCGTGGAGCCCTGACAGGGCGAATTATCGAATGGAGGAAAGTTAAGCCGCCCCTTCAGGGCTTCCCCAGATCCGGGACCTGACCTGGGGCGTTGTCCCGGGCTGGTATGAAACCGCACCGTTGGTGCTCTGAAAATGATCGTGTTAAAAACCAATGACTTGCCCCGTCTGTGCACATCACTATCGTGCAGCCCATCATGAGAATGCTGAGGGCCGACGCTTTCAGTAATCCGTCGGTCTGAGTTTGGCCCAACATGACTGTTATGCTGCGTAGCCTCGCCATCATTCTCCTGCTGTTGCTCGTGGGTTGTGCCAACCCGCAGACGGTCACTCGTACAGGGTTAGAGCACTTGAAGACCCACTGGCGTGAGCCAAAGGTGAGCTTGTGTTACTATGTCGGCAGCAGGGACGGATTTCACTATTTTCGGCATGAGGACTTGGACAGCCAGAAGGGTTACCTGATTTCTGATGCGGAGCTTTCTTGGCCTGACACGTTTCCGCTTACAAGTGATCAGAAGAGTTGGAGACCGCTCAAGTGGGGCGTTTATGAGCACCAGTGAGAGAAAGTATAACCAGGTCACTGCACACAACGCCGGATGGCCGTCGCAGTTCCGCTTCGTGGTCAACGCGTTTTGGTCCAGCGTGTGTGAGTTCTGGCGTTCGGCGACAGAGGCACGCGCATGACTCTTTCTGGCAATATGAAATCTTGGGCGAGCATACGGCAGCGTGGCCGTCGGCATTTCATCATTACGCGAGGGGTTCTACTTCGTGGGTTGCCGCTCGGGGTTGCTTTATTCACGTTGGGCGTCTGGCTCATGGAGCCACGAGATGTGCTCTTGGCATTCATGTATGTTCCAGGATTCCTGATCTTTCGCTGGCTTTACGGCGACTATCTTTGGACTCGGAGAGAAAAGGCTTTTCTGAAAAAGTCACAGGGGAGGTCATGAGTTATTCGCCGAACAATAAAGGGTATGACGGTGGTGAGGAACGAGCCACCGACTATGCCGTCTGATTGAACAAGCCCGGTCGATGAGCATGCAAATTTCAATCTTCCTTCTGATTCTGGTGACGGTAATTTTGCCGTTTGTTTTCCGCCGTGCGTACGGCGTTCGGGTGGTGAGCGTCATGGCCCTCGGAGGAATCGCCCTGCTGCACTTCACTTCACTGATGGCCATGAGGCGGGTGGTTATCGAAGAAGGGGTGCGCCAATTTGGCATCGCGAACGCAGGACAACTACCGCCGGGGTTCACAGCGGCCGCAGATTATGCCGCGCAATTCGCTGGATCACAGATGTGGCTGTTTGCTGCATTGACGGCTGCGTTGCTTTTTCTGGCGTTGTTCCCGTTCGGCATTCTGAAGAGCCAGTCGCCGAAATAATGTCGGGTTACGGCGCACCCCAGCCATAGCGTGGGTTCCTGTTCGTCCGCAGTTCGGAATCAGATCGGTCGGCAAGGCCTCTTTCCTTATCCGTGTCTATCCGCGTTCATCTGCGGTGTGTCCGTTTTTTCCCCCGCTACCGGACGGAGTTGGAAACCGTCACAAGAAAACTCTTCAAGGCCGGGTGCTGGCAGCGCGGACTGGCGATCATCCCGACGCAAAATGATTTTGGCGTGGGTGAAATGGGTCGAAGTTGCAGGCGTTCGCCCACCATGCAACGCAGGCTTTCGGTGACGATGGCCACGCCCCGGCCCGATTCCACGGCCGCGATCAGGCTGGTCACGCTGTCGTGCTCCTCGCTCACCACCGGCTTGCGGCGCGTGGGGGCGAACAGTTCCGCAATCGATTCGTGATACTCCGGATAATCGCTTTTTGAATAGCCGATCAACCGTTCCTTCACGATGTCCGCCAGCGGCACCTTTTTGCGGCGGGCGAACGAATGCGCCGGATGCGCGGCCACGCACACGCGATACGTTTTCAACTCCACGAATTTCAACCCGCGCAGCGAGCGGGCGGCCGGCTTTGCGAGAATGGCGGCGTCGAGTTCGCCGTCACGGAGACCGGCCAGCATTTGTTCATTGGAAAGATCGTGCAGGGAAACGCGAATGCCGGGCGACGTCGCGTGGAATTCGCGCAACGCGATCGGCAGCAGTTGCACAGTCAACGAGGGCGCATAGCCGATGTGCAGCTCGCCGGAGTCCCCGTTGGCAACGGACCGCACGGTGGCCATGGCTTCGGTCGCGCGTTGAAGCACCGATTTGGCCTCCTGATAAAACACCCGCCCGGCTTCGGTCAGGTGAACCGATTTCGCCGTCCGGTTGAACAGCGCGACGCCGAGTTCGTTTTCAAGATCGCGGATCTGGCGGCTGACCGGCGGTTGCGAGACGTGCAGACGCGCCGCCGCCCGGGTGACATTCTCCTCCTCGGCCACGGCCACGAAGTATCGCAAATGACGCAGTTCCATGCTGACGCCGAGCATACCGTCGCGACTGCGGCCCACAAGCCGCATCGGTTGGGGCGGTTTCTGAATGTTCGTGGAGGATCTCGCAATGCGATATTCCGCAGCCGATCCACCGTCTTTGCTCTTTCCCACGGAGTGGGGAGCGGTTACGGTTAGCCCATGAAGATTTGTCATTTGTTTGTCTTGTCCGGGCTGTTGCTCGGGTCCGTCACCGGTCAGTCGGCTGAAGCCAAGAAGATCGTTTTCGTGGCCGGCACGCCGAGCCACGCTCCGGGCGACCACGAGCATCGCGCGGGAAGTTTGTTGCTCCAGCAATGTCTCGCGAACGTGCCGAACCTGAAGACGGTGGTGATCTCCAATGGTTTTCCCGCCGACGCATCCGTTTTCGACGGCGCCTCGGCGATCGTGATGTTCGCCGACGGCGGCGGCGGGCATCCGGCGGTGCAGGGTGAGAACTTGAAGACGCTCGGCAAATACATGGATCAGGGTGTCGGGCTGGTCTGTCTGCATTATGGCGTGGAAGTGCCGAAGGACAACGGCGGGAAGGAATTCCTCGACTGGATTGGCGGCTACTTCGAAACGGACTGGTCGGTGAATCCGCATTGGACCGCCTCCTTCAAAGCGATTCCGAAACATCCGGTGACAACCGGCGTGGAACCGTTCGCGATCAACGACGAATGGTATTTTCACATGCGGTTTCGTGACGGCATGAAGGGCGTGACCCCGCTGCTGACCGCGATCGCTCCCGAGAGCACCATGGAGCGTCCGGACGGCAAGCACTCGGGCAATCCCGCAGTGCGCGCGGCGGTGAAGAAGGGCGAGCCGCAAACCGTTTCGTGGGCGGCAACCCGGCCGAACAACGGTCGCGGGTTCGGCTTTTCGGGCGCGCATCATCATCGCAACTGGGGCAACGACGACTTCCGCAAGCTCGTGCTGAACGCGATCCTGTGGACGGCGCACGTCGACGTGCCGCAGGGCGGCGTGCAATCAACAGTCACGGAGGCGGATCTGGAGAAGAATCTGGATCCGAAAGGCGGTGACAAGCCGTCGATGAAGCTGGAAAAAATTAAGCCGTAATCCGCGTTCACGGGCGGTTTTGTAACGGATCGCTTGTGCCGGGCGTCTGTCCGAAAAAGCCAATCTCCATCCAAGAAAATGAAAACCCAGGTTCTCTCCTTCTCGTTTGCCGCCGCCATGGGCGGTTTGTTCACATTGTCCACGTTCGCCGCTGACTGGCCGCAATGGCGCGGAGCTGATCGCGCGGACCATTCTCCGGACACCGGTTTGCTGAAGACCTGGCCGGATGGCGGGCCGAAGCGGGTCTGGATGAACACGGATGTCGGTCTTGGCTATTCAGGCTACGCAATTGTCGGGGGCCGGCTTTACACGCTGGGCCTTCGCGACGGGACCGAGTATCTGATTGCGGTGGATACAAAAACCGGCGCAGAAGTCTGGTCGACAAAAGTGGGGGACCGTCTGGAGAACCGGTGGGGTGACGGCCCGCGAACCACACCGTCGGTCGATGGCGACCGGATTTATGCGTTGGGCGGGCTCGGAGAACTGGTTTGTGCGCGATTGAGCGACGGGAAGGAGCTCTGGTCCGTTTCCATGACCGAGGATCTGGGCGGAAAACTGCCGGGCTGGGGTTACACGGAATCGGTTTTGGTGGACGGCGATCTGGTTGTTTGCACGCCGGGCGGCGCCAATGGAACCCTGGCCGCGCTCGACAAGATGACCAGCGAACTCCGGTGGCAGACCAAGGGAATCACCGCTGACGCGCATTACTCCTCGCCAATCGTGTTCGAACACGACGGCAAACGTCAGTACGCCAAGCTCATCGAGAAACAGGCGTTCGGAGTGGACGCAAAAACGGGTGATGTCCTGTGGACCACCGACTGGCCGGCGGGCCGCACGGCAGTCATTCCGACGCCCATTTATGAAGATGGCCTTTTTTACATCACCTCGGATTACGGCGCAGGAAGCAAACAGATCAGACTGGATGGCACCGCCGAACCTGAAGATGTCTGGTCAAACAAGGTGATGAAGAACCACCACGGCGGCGTGATCAAGGTGGGCGATTATCTTTATGGCTACTCCGGCGGGCCGGGCTGGGTTTGTCAGGACTGGAAGACGGGAGAGGAAATCTGGGCCAACGAATCGCTGGGCAAGGGGGCCATTCACTACGCGGACGGCATGCTCTATTGTCTCGACGAAAACAAGGGCACGGTTGTGTTAATTGAAGCCACTCCGAAAGGCTGGAATGAAAAGGGAAGGTTCACGCTGGACCCACAAACGAAGCAGCGCAGTTCACAGGGCAAGATCTGGACGCACCCGGTGGTCGTTGACGGCAAACTGTATCTGCGCGATCAGGAGCTTCTTTATTGCTACGACGTGGAAAGTTAGGATCGGGCGCACAAATTCGGTGCCGGGAAATCAAATCGGTTAATCCATTTTTTCGCTGGCCATCTCAGCGCGAATGGCTTGCAATGCGTTCATCCACCTGTTCGGGGAGTTCCGGACGACAAACCTTTTCATTATGAATCTGACTGTTGACAACGAAACACTGAAAGTCGAAGGCCTCACACGCATCAGCGCTGAAAATTACCGCGAGGTCATTGATTCCGTGCGGGCCCTGCTCCCGAAGCAGGCCAAGCTGGTCGAGGTAGACCTTTCCCAGGTTTCGTTCATCGACTCCCAAGGGCTCAGCGCGCTCATCGCCATCAAAAAAACAATCGGCGCGAACCAGGGCCGCATTGTGCTTCTACACCCGACGCGCGTGGTGGAGCAGATCCTCGAGATCACCCAGCTGAACCGGATCTTCGAGATCAAGAAGTAAAGGGCGGCACCCCGCCCGCCGGCGCTGAACTCAAAGCGGCCGCCAGTAATTCCAGCCGGTCGCCGTACCAGCCTCCCGAGCAAGACACGGTTTCCCGCAACTTCATCCGCCGTCCCAACCCGGCGGCGGCGGCATGTCGGCCGCCCACGGTCATTCTCCGAATTCCGCGGTGGTGTGCGCGTTAATTCAAGATTCCGCTTGGCCATCAATCCGCGTGATCACTACTCTCCCGCGCATGGCTCGCAAGGTTTCCGAAAAAACGCCGGCATCACTCGGCGTGTTGGGCGACGTGATCGGGGTGGCGCTGCTCGCGCTCGCGCTGATGCTCGTGGTCGCACAGTGGTCGTTCGAGCCGAAGGACCTCACGTTCCTGTTCAATCCGCCGTACCGGCCCGCCCATAACTACATCGGGATCGTCGGTGCCTACATGGCTTACGGCGTGTTTTTCCTGTTCGGCGTCGCGGGTTATCTGCTGCCGCTGCTGCTGTTCTTTTTCGGGCTCGGTTTCCTGCTGCAATTCCTTTCGTATTTGAAACGACGCTGGGCGTGGGCGCTCATTCTACTGGTCTGCAGCATGGGGTTGGTGGAGCTGAACGCGCCGCTTTTCGACGAGATCACCAGCCACATCAACACCTCGGCTGGCGGCGAGATCGGGCTGGCGCTCAAGGGCATGTTCTCCGTGTTCGGCAAGATGGGGGCGACGATCGTTTTCGTGACGCTGTATGCAATCAGTCTGCTCTACCTGACGAACATCCAGCTCGGCGAATGGATGCGTTGGCTCCTGGTCCAGTTCCGCGAGAAACGCGAGACCGTCATGTCGGACGACCAGAAACTGGTGCGGCGAGCCAAGACCTTGAAGAAGGAGGTCGAGGAACTTCAGGAACAGGCCGTCGCGATCGGTGTTCTCGGGCAGGATCTTCAGCCGGTTCCCGAGCCGACGGTGCGTGATCTGAGCATGCCGACATCAAAACCGGACGAGCCGACGCGCAAAGGCAAAAAAGCGGACCCGGCTAATCCATTTCAGGTCAAAACTGAAGAAGATGCCGGCGACGATGAAGAGGAGGAGCCGGAAGTCGTGGATGAGCACGAGGAGGTTTCTGATGAGGAACCCAAAGTCGCCTCCACCGCCGACATCATCGGCGAGGACAACGCGGCCGCGCTGAACAAGGGCAAAGGCAAGAACGAGGAAGCCGGGAAACCCGTCGCCACTGCCCGGCCGAAAGCCCCCACCCGTCCGCGTCCACGGCCGATCACCGTCGCATCCACGCCCACCATCGGGAATTACCAGCTGCCGCTGATGAGTTTCTTCAACCAGCCGGAAGCGCAGCTTAAACCCTCCGAATCCAAGGAGGAACTGATGGCGAACGCGCGATTGATGCAGAAGACGCTGGAGCAGTTCAAGATCGAGGTTTCGCTGGGTGACATTACAAAGGGACCGACGATCACGCGTTATGAGCTCCATCCTGCGCCCGGCGTGAAGCTGGAAAAAATCGTCAATCTGACAAACAACATCACGGCCGCGCTGAAGGCTGAGCGCATCCACATTCTTGCGCCTGTTCCCGGGAAGAGCTCGGTCGGCATCGAGGTGCCCAACCGCGTCAAGACCAAGGTCATCATGCGCGACCTCATGGAGTCCAGCGAGTGGAAGAATTCCAAGGCACGTCTGCCGATCGCGCTGGGCAAGGACGTCTACGGAAAACCGATCATCGCCGACCTCGCCGACATGCCTCACCTGCTGGTCGCCGGTTCCACCGGTTCCGGCAAATCGGTCTGCATCAATTCGATCATCGCCTCGCTGTTGTATCGGTTTCCACCCGACCGCCTGCGGTTTGTGATGATCGATCCCAAGGTGGTCGAGCTTCAGCAGTACAACCGGTTGCCACACCTCGTCGTCCCCGTGGTCACCGATCCCAAGAAGGTCGTCCTGGCCCTGCGCTGGGTGGTGAACGAAATGGAAAAGCGCTATCAGATTTTTGCGAAGGTCGGCGTGCGTAACATCAGTTCGTTCAACGAACGAACGATCAAGCAGCCGGAACCACCCCAGCAGCCCGAACTGCCGCTCGACAAGGACGAGGGCGAGGGGTTCGCCGTGGAGGTCGACGAAGAGATCGTCGTTCCGCGCGAGGACGACGTCGTGATTCCCGATCATCTGAGCTATGTCGTCGTCGTGATCGACGAACTCGCGGATCTCATGCTGGTCGCGCCGGCGGATGTCGAAATGTCCATCGCGCGAATTACCCAGATGGCGCGTGCTGCGGGCATTCATTGCATCGTCGCCACACAACGTCCGTCGGTTGACGTGATCACGGGTGTGATCAAGGCGAACATCCCCGCGCGCATCGCGTTCCAAGTGGCGTCGCGCGTCGACTCCCGGACAATTCTTGATGCGATGGGGGCCGATAAACTGCTCGGCAAGGGCGACATGCTTTATCTCCCTCCGGGCGCCGCGCGTCTGACCCGAGCGCAGGGCGTTCTGATCACCGATGATGAAATCGAGAACGTCGTCGCGCACATTGCGAAACAGGGCAAGCCGAGCTACGAGAAGGAGATTCACGAACAGCTGAAGCGCCCCGCGCCCGGCGGCGACAACGGTTTCAGCGGCAGCGGCACTATCGGCGTCGCCGGTCCGAACGACGACGAGGACCTGATTCAACGGTGCATCGAGGTGATCCGTTCCGAGCAGAAGGCCAGCGTGTCACTCCTGCAACGCCGCCTGAAGCTCGGCTACACGCGCGCCGCCCGTCTCATGGACGAACTGGAGAACCGCGGCATTGTCGGCCCGAGCGTCGGCGCGGAACCACGTGAAATTCTCATCGACCTCGATGGTGAAGGTCACGACGGCGGCGGTGCGCAGTTGGTCTGATGTTTTGCTCGTACCAACAATCAACGGCCCGCATCACGGCGAAAGAATGAGTCTTTTGCCTTGATCGATGTTTTCTCGCGTCCCAAGGTCGCCTTACTTCACAACGGTATTTATCCCACCCAGAACCAGCATGAAAAAAATCTGTACCTTTCTCACTGCTTCAACCCTGTGCCTCGCCGCAATCAACGCGCAGACCATTTCTGATGATTTCAACGACAACTCTCGCGACCCTGCGATTTGGTTGCCCCCGTCTTTAATTGATGGGGCTGGCGATTTGCTGGAACAAAACGAGCACGTCGAGTTCACGACCACGGGTGTCGGCGAAACCGAAGTCGGTCAGTCACTCTTCAAATTCGACACCAACGATCAGGCGGAGTGGCGGGTGCAAATGGTCGCCTCAATGAGCACAAGTAATTTTTCTGAAGTTGGCGAAGTCGGGACAGTCTCGATAGGTATTGGGACCGGAGACCACTACCTCGAGTTGGGTTACGGCGCCGGAATCTTGGCTGAGGGGGTACCACTTGGAACGGCTCTGGCCGCCGAGTGGACTGGCGGCGTCGGTGAGGCCGACAAAATTACTATAATGGCGCTGCCGCCAGCCGTTGGAATTCGGTTCACCTACGATCCTCAGCTGCATTTGATTCGGACTTACTATAATCTGAGTGCGGATATTACTGCTGGGGAATGGATCCTGTATGAATCCTTCACCATCGACGGCTCCACCGTCGCCGGGGCCGTGGTTCTCAACTGGGGCATGGCCCCCAACGACACTTTCTATTTCGCGATTCAGGGGTGGAGTTCAGGTGCTGCGATTGCCGCCGGTTCGGCGTGGGCGGATGATTTCACGTTCCATGTTGGACCGGATTTGACCGGCTACGACCTCTGGGCCTCTGCGATTCCTGAGGCAGGCATGCGCGGCACCACGGTCGATGCCTCGGGCAACGGCATTCCAAATTTGCTGCAGTACGTTTATGGCCTCGATCCAATGGCGACGGATACCGATGTGAAGCTCAAAATCCAAATGGAAGGCGGTTTGCCGGTCATATATCACGGACTCAACGAAACGGCGACGGACTACCACATCGGGTATCAGTTCAAGAACTCACTCACCGACTCGTGGATGTCCGCCGTGGGTGACGAAGCCACGTCCATGGTCCCCGTTCAAGTCAACGGCAAGACGCTGCGCAAGCTGACGTTTCCGATGGGTCTGATCAACAACTTCATGCAAGTCGAGATCCTCCCCTGATAATGTTGTTTGCTCATAAGCCGACAAACGTCCTACCTTGGCAACAGAGGGGTCAGCGGTGAATGGCGCTTAGATAAGGCAGGGTTTCGATGGTTTTTAGTGGGCGTTTTGATGTGGTTTGTCTATGATGACCCATGCCATTTAGGACTCCGTTTCTTCCCGGGATTTCTCACCTTCTTTGCGGTCGTTCCACCCGTTCGG
>JBDNGP010000020.1:0-9557 GCA_041689265.1 Verrucomicrobiota bacterium | reverse complement strand
GAGTGGTCAGAAGGTTGAACGAATGATCGCACGCCGGAGATCATTCGCGCGGCAGGTTTGGTAGACTCAATTCCCCTTCTTTTTTGTCATGGCGTTCCAGCGGTTCTGCATCTCCTCCGGACTCACTTTCTCAAACTCCTTTGCCATCATCCACTCGTGGCCGAACGGATCGAGCACGTTGGCGCAGCGGTGCCCGTAAAACTGATCAGCAGGCGGACGGACCACCGTGGCCCCGGCTGCGAGAGCCTTTTCGAAGGCAGCGTCCACATCGTCCACCTTCAGGCTGAGTTTCACCGGAGAGCCGCCCAGCGTGGTGGCGCTCTTGTTGAATTCCGGATACTCATCCGCCAGCATGAGCATCGACCCGTTGATGGTTAGCTCGGCGTGGCCGATCTTGCCCGAGTCCGGATCGGTCAGACGAAACAACTCCACCGCACCGAACGCAGTTTTGTAAAAGTCGATGGCGCGGACGGCGTCATTGACCGTGAGGGAGGGACATAGCGTGGGATACTCGATGGTTTTCATGATGTGATTTTCGACAGAACAATTCCGAATTGGCAATTCAACTTTACGCCGATTTTGCGATGTGGTGGTAAATCACGGGAACGCGGTGTCCGGCCGCTGAATGAAGTTGGTTCGTCACGAGTTGGAGCAAAGGTTCTCCTCGCGACCATCTTTCACCGCACGAGTCCGCCGAACCGCTCACGCTCGGTCCACAGCAGGTAGTGTGGAATCACGGTAATTAGAATAATGGGCGGCGAGAGTAGTCCTTCGCCCAGCATGATGAAGGGGTGGAAAGCGAGGATGTTCACGATGATCGGGCCGAGCACGAGCAACCCGAGGTTGCGCGTTTTTGGGATGTCGACCAGCACACCACCGAGAATCTCCAGCACTTTTACGAAATTGATGTATCCCGTCGGCCCGAGCGCCGCCATGAAATGGCCGGCCGGCCTTCCTTCCGGCGGCGGGGGCATCTCGACGAGGCTCAGGAGCACGACGACTCCGGACATGATAAAAAGAACGCCGAGCAACACGGCGGCGATGGCAGGCAAGTATTTTAGGAATTTCATGGAGATGATGAGATACTGGGCGAGATTCTATTCTCACCGGCTCGTGGGTCACTTGATTCGTTGCAATTCGGGTTCACCAGAATGAGTCGACACGTGATGTTCAGCAGCATTTCGGAAATACGACGATTGATCCGGACAGTTCAGGACACTTTTTTTGTGGTTCTCGAAAAAGACGATGTTCAGCCGCCTATCTCACATCTGCTGGGGACTTCCACGACTGCCATATCAGGACCAATGCTCCCAGTATCCACCAGTGCGCTTGATGCACGATCAGCTCAACAAAGTCCGGCCACCATTGGGTCTTGAACCATTCCTTTGCATCCGGCGTTCCAGCCTCGGTCGCGTTCACGGCGAGGCCCACCGTGTCATCCCGGGCAACCGCTGCCAATCCAACGGTGCCAACGCGATCCAGTCGAACGGTCAGCGGAACACCCGGAACACCCGGAACACCCCGTGCAGCAGAATGACAGGCAACACCTTTCTCCAACTTCCTAAGCCCCCTTTCCGGGTGTCATTTTTAATGAGTTAACAGGTTACCTGCCCCACGCCTTTGATCACACACTGTCGCCTTTGTGAAAAACAGCCGGATGTGTTGCACCCATCACAGCTAGACCTCTGCAAACAAAAAGCCGCAGCCCTGCGGCTGCGGCTCAAGAAGTGACTGGCACCGGATCATAGCCGGTGAGTCAAAATTCGAAGACTACACGTTCTTCATGCGACCACCGTAGATGGCGTTCTTGCCGAGTTCCTGTTCGATGCGCAGGAGCTGGTTGTATTTGGCCGTCCGGTCGGAGCGGCTGAGTGAACCGGTCTTGATCTGGCCGCAATTCGTGGCGACGGCGATGTCCGCGATGGTCGCGTCTTCGGTCTCACCGGAACGATGACTGAGCACGCTGGTGTAACCGTTGATGTGCGCAAGTTCCACGGCGTCGAGGGTCTCGGTCAGCGAACCAATCTGGTTCACCTTCACGAGGATGGAATTGGCGGTGCCGGTGGAGATGCCTTTCTGGAGGAACTTCACGTTGGTGACGAACAGATCGTCGCCGACGAGCTGGACCTTGTCGCCGAGTTTTTCGGTGAGCAGTTTCCAGTTTTTCCAGTCGTTTTCATCGCAGCCGTCCTCGATCGAAACGATCGGGTATTTCTTGCAGAGCTCGACGTAGAAATCAACGAGTTGGGCCCCGGTAAGTTTCTGGCCGGTGCTTTTCTTGAACGCGTAGTTTCCGTTGCCGGTGTGGAATTCTGAGCTGGCAACATCCAGTGCGAGGTAGATCTGTTTGCCCGCCTTGTAACCCGCGTCCTTGATCGCCTTGAGAATGCACTCGATGGCGTCTTCGGCACTTTCAAGCTTCGGAGCGAAACCGCCTTCATCACCCACGGCGGTCGACAACCCACGGCCTTTCAGCACGGCTTTCAACGAGTGAAATGTTTCGGTGATCGCGCGGAGTCCTTCACTGAAGGTGTTGAACCCGACCGGCATGATCATGAATTCCTGGAAATCAATCGGCGCATCGGAGTGCGCACCGCCGTTGATGACGTTCGCCATCGGAACTGGAAGCACCTTGGCGTTCGGGCCGCCGAGATATTTGTAAAGGGGCATGTCCAACGTCATGGCGGCGGCCTTGGCGGTGGCGAGGGAGACGGCGAGAATCGCGTTCGCTCCGAGCTTGGATTTGGTCTCGGTGCCGTCGAGGTCCAGCATGATCCGATCAACAGTC
The DNA here is from genome assembly GCA_041689265.1 of Verrucomicrobiota bacterium. Taxonomy (GTDB): domain Bacteria; phylum Verrucomicrobiota; class Verrucomicrobiia; order Limisphaerales; family RI-55; genus JBDNGP01. Next base: position 6,769 of record JBDNGP010000020.1, on the reverse strand, counting down.
ACCTGCTCCAGCGCGTCGATACCCAGAAGCGCGGGCGCAATTTTTTTGGTGATATTCGAGACGGCCTTGGTGACGCCCTTGCCGAGGTATTTTTTCTTGTCGCCATCACGGAGTTCGACGGCTTCATTTTCGCCGGTCGAGGCACCGGAGGGAACGGAGGCGCGTCCGATGGCGCCGCCCGCGAGAATGACGTCGGCTTCCACGGTGGGATTACCGCGTGAATCGAGAACCTGACGTGCCTGAATTTCGTAAATTTCGCTCATGTTGGATAGTTCGGTTTAATGTAAACGAGCGCGCATCATAGGAACGACCCGGAAACCGTCAAGAAATGCGTTCAGGAAACTCGGGGAAGACCAAATTCAATGAAGAGCGCCAGCGTTTCCCGTTTTAATTGGGCGTAGTGCGCACGCGTCACGCGGGACATCAGATCCGGCAAAACCCCGGGATTCAAACCGCGCGCCTCAATGATCGCCGCCTGGTTCCAGGGGAACGGAACCAGGTGACAACGCCGGACGACCGACCGGAGCAATTCCAGTCCGGCAGCGGCGGAACTGACGTCCCCGGCTTTGGCGGCGTCGTAGACTTTCACCATCACGTCGGGTAACGAATTGGCCAGTCCGCTGATGCAGCCGACCGCCCCCAGCTTCAGCGATTCGGCGATCCGATCATCCGCTCCGGCGAACACAGAAAACGGTTTCTGTTGAGCGAGCGCCGCCAGTTCGGTGATGAAATCCTGTTGTGCTCCACTCTGCTTAAACCCGCCGACTTCCACCCGCTCCCAGACCTCGCGAACGGTGTTGATTTCGATGTGGTTCCGCGTGCATTCCCGAAAATTGTAAAGCCACAGCGGAAGCCCCGCCGCCTTCCCGCCGGCCACAAACCATTCGATCAAATCCGACTGGCTTTGCTCAAAATACCAGGTGGGCAGCACCGAAACACCGGCCGCCCCATGCTCGCGGGCGACCGCCCCCAAACGTTTGATCACACCGAAATCCAAGTCGCTCACGTTGGCGATGACCGGAAGCGGTGATGTCTGCCTGAGGATGTGAACGAGAAGTTCCTCCCGTTGCGCAGGCGGCAGGTTCAGAAAACGCCCGGTGCTGCCCAGCGCCATGATTCCGGTCAGGCCCGCGCTCTTCAGAAATTCCAGATGACGGTCCAACAACGGGTAATCAATTTCGCCGGAATCTTTCAACGGCGTCCAGAGTGCGCACACGATTCCGTGGCTGGGAGAGGCAATGCTCATGAGTGTTGAGGCGACTTATTAACGGCAACCAGCCGCTGGGGCAATCATGTATTCCGCAAAAACTTCTCATCGCGTATCCGGACGGCAGCGCGTATTTCTCTTCCAATGCGATCGTTCGTTGTCCTCCCTTTCCTGTTGTTGGCCGTGTCCGTGATGTCCGGCCAGGACTTCGACACGGTCATACACGGAGGCCGAATCATCGACGGCACCGGAGCTCCCGCACGGCACGCGGACATCGGTATCAAGGACGGGCGCGTCACCAAGATCGGCCGCACCGGCACCAACGCGGTCGAGTTGATCGACGCCACCGGATACGTCGTCACGCCGGGATTCATCGACGTTCACACGCATGCGGAAAACGTTTTGGAACTGCCCTCCGCCCGCAACTTCGCGCGCATGGGCGTCACCACGCTGGTGTTGGGAAACTGCGGTTCCTCCGCGTTTGAGGTCGGCAAATTCTTTGAGCAGGTGGAATCAACCAACACCGCCGTCAACATCGCGACGCTGATCGGCCACGGAACGGTTCGCTCGCAGATCATGGGCGGTTCCTTCATGCGGCCGCCCAACAGTTTTGAATTGAAGCTGATGAAAGAGGCGGTCCAAAAAGCCATGAAAGATGGCGCGCTGGGAATGTCGACCGGCCTGATCTATCTGCCGGGGACGTTTGCAAAAACCGACGAGCTGATCGCGCTGGCGAAGGTTGTTTCCGATTACGCCGGGATTTATACCAGCCACATGCGCAGCGAAGGTGATGACATTTTTGAAGCGCTGGACGAGGTGTTCGCCATCGCGCGCGAAGCCAATTTGCCCGCCCACATTTCACACATTAAAGTCGGCGGACAAAAGAACTGGCACAAGGCGGATGACGTTCTGGCCGCGATCGAGTGTGCTCGGGACGAGGGCCTGGATATCACGCAGGACCAGTATGCTTACACGGCGTCCAGCACCAGCATCGGCAGTCTCATTCCGGAGCGGGCGCTTGCGGGCGGCAAGTTCAACGAGCACATGAACGATCCGGAATTCAAGGCCGGCGTCGTGGAGAAAATGAAGAAGAGAGCCGCAGAACGCGGCACCGATTTTGCCTACGCGGTCATCGCCTCCTACGACGCAATGCCGGAGTTGAACGGCCTGACCGTCGCGCAGGCTTCGCGGAGACTTTATGAAAGCGACAGCATTGATTCTCAAATCGAAATGATCCTTGAAATCCAGCTCAACGGCGGAGCGAGTGGCGTCTTCCATTCGATGAATGAAGATGACGTCCGCGTGTTCATGCAGCATCCGAACACAATGATCGCATCGGACAGCTCGGTACGGGCCTGGCAGAGCGGCATCCCCCACCCTCGTGGTTATGGGAACAATGCCCGCGTGCTGCGAAAGTATGTATACGAGGACAAAATACTGCGGCTGGAAAACGCGATTCAAAAAATGACGTCGCTGCCCGCGACCACTTTCGGGATCCGTGATCGTGGCGAAATCCACGAGGGGGTCTGGGCAGACCTAGTGATTTTCAAGCCCGCTGAAGTCACCGACATTGCGACGTACGAGAATCCGCATCAGCATGCCACCGGATTCAAGCTCGTGATGGTCAATGGGGTACCTGTCACCGTTAACGACGAACCCACCAACAAGAAACCCGGCCAGGTCATCCGACGACACAAGTAGCCCCCCTGCGGTAAAGATCGGCGTCCTTGCCCCCGGAAAAATATTACTCACAAGCCCGCCGGACCGGGGTGCGGACGGGAGGTTGGAGGAATTCCAGAAATCGAACTCCGGATGTTGACTCCGTCTTTACGTGAACCCGGAGTCACCCGGCTACCGGTCCACTTCACCCAGCACAATATCGATACTGCCAAGGATGACGATGACATCGGCGACATCGCGTCCCAGGCAGAGGTCTTCGAGGATCGTGAGGTTGATCAGGCTCGGCGGGCGCACGCGGTAGCGATACGGATTCGGCTGTCCGTCGCTGATGATGTAGAAGCCCAGCTCGCCCTTCCCAGATTCGATCCGTCCGTAGGCCTCTCCAACCGGTGGTTTGAATCCTCGTAATTTCGCCTTCGGATTCACCACGGGACCGTCGGGCAGATCTTTCAACGCCTGTTGCAAAATTTTCACGGACTCCCGCATTTCCAAAACGCGGATCATGTAGCGATCATAAGTGTCACCGTGATCGCCGAGCGGCACGCGGAAATCAAACCGGTCGTAGATGCCGTATTTGTCGACCTTCCGGATGTCATAGTTCACACCGACCGAGCGCAACATCGGTCCGGTGATGCCAGCGTTGATGGTGAGTTCGCGGGAGATCACACCGACCTCCTGCGTGCGTGCCATCAAGATCTCGTTTGAAGTGAAAAGGTTTTCTGTTTCATCGATGAATTTGGAATAACCGTCCACAAACTTCTTCGCGGTTTCGAGCCAGCCGGGCGGGAAATCCACGCGGCAACCGCCGAACCGCATGTAGTTGCACATCATGCGCGCGCCGGTCAGCGATTCGAACAGGTCGAGAATTTTCTCCCGCTCGCGAAAGGCATACATGAGCGGCGTGCCGAGCGCTCCCATGTCCATCACGAGAAAGCCGATCAGGCACGCGTGGTTTTGGAGCCGGGTGAGCTCGGCGAGAATGACTCGGATGTACTCGGCACGTTCGGGCACTTCGATGCCCGCGAGTTTCTCAACGGTGAGTGCGTAGGCCCAGTTGTTGGTAAGCGAACAAAAATAATCGAGCCGGTCCGTGTAAGGCATCGAAGAAAGATACGTGACGTCCTCGGCGATCTTTTCGTGGTTACGATGCAGGTAGCCGAACACCGGCTTGAGCTTCACAACCGTTTCGCCGTCGAGCACGACGTCCATGCGGAACACACCGTGCGTCGACGGGTGATGCGGCCCCATCGAAATCTCGAGGAGCTGATCATCGTTTTCCTTGGGAACAACTCGGTAGGAGGGTTGCGGAGTGTCCAATGTTGAGGTCGATTCGTTCATATTACATTTTCGTCAAAATAGTGCTTTAACTCCGCGAAGGCACTGGCTATTTGAACGTATTCCTCACCCCGGCCCTCTCCCTCGGGGAGAAGGAACAGGAGTAGCGTCCGCCCGAATATTCACGTTTGATCGACATCTGAACCACGAAATCAGCGTCTTTGGTCGAACGTGGGAGGCCGTGAATGTTGCTGGAAAATGCTTCAACTAGCAGATACTGAACCCCCTGCAATTCGAGCGCATCAGCAACTTGGATGGTGATACTCTCGATTGAGTTCATGACTTCCAGTCCAGGCGTTCGCCGAGAGCGATCCGGTCCCTAAGAATCATCCGACACTGTTCCTTGGATGCGGTCGGGGTATCATGTCGAATACCTGCCAAAGTCACCGAACAGGCAGCTTCAAACAGTTCTTCGCCAGCCAGAAATTTTTCCTCCAACGACAGCTTCCGTGCATCAAGCACTTCCTCGCGATACAGCTGGTCAATCAATGAATCAAATTCGCTCGCTCGTTGATTGGCCAACGAATACTGCCCCGTCGCCTCCTTCAACTCATCTTCTCCGCTCATTTCGTTTCCTCCGCCGGGTAGTGACGCTCGGCCTTGGCGCAGACGGCGTCGTGCGGCGTGGGTTCGTATTCGTAATCATCCGGCTCCACGTAATCTTTGCGCATCGGGTGGTCCTGATATTCGTCCCACATCAAAATCCGGCGCAGATCTGGATGCCCTTCAAACTGGATTCCGAACAGGTCAAAAATTTCGCGCTCTTGAAATTCACAGCTTCGCCAGACCGGTGTCAATGACGGCAAGGTTACGTCGTCCGTGCGATTACCCGTGCGCATCCGGAGGATCACCGGACCGTGTTTTTTCGCCATCGAGTAAAGGTGATAAACGGTCTCAAGGTAGGCAGGGAAATGCGTTTCCTTGGTTTCGGTCACTTCCTTCTCCTCGCCATCAACCTCTTTCGTGACCTTGATTTTCTCGGTCTCCGTCCGTTCAGGCCAATCGACCCCGGTTGCGTTGGAACAGAAATCGAATCGCAGCTCCGCATCGTCCCGCAGAAATTCCGCGACGGCCCGGCCGTGTTCGCGATCAAGAATCAGCGAGTGCTCGGCGCACGGCGATGTGTTCACGAGGATTTCCACCGTGGCCCCGGCGACGGCGGCTTCGATCCGGCTTTTGATTGATTCAAGCGATTCCATGGGGCTGCGTACGAGTCCGTTTTGAACAACCCCATCCTGCCCGGCCTTTGCAAAGATTCAAGGTCACAGTGCAAATTCTACGGGACCAATTTGCTGTTGTGACCCAAATGGGACTTGGCGGCCGACATCGGCCGCTTTTGTTCTGCAAACTGAGAGAGGGATCTACCTGCCGCTGATCCAGCGGTTTCGATGCGGCTGGTTGTCGTTGTTCCAGCGGCGGGCGGCGAATTCGGTGAGGGCAATCCAGTTGGTCTGCTTCTGCCATTCCACATGACCGTCCACCAAGACAATGTTCGCTCCGTCCCGGTGGCGGGTGCCGGGAGGCGCAACTGGAATAGTCCAAAATCGATGGAACGCGATTTCTCCGTCTGAACCGCCGTCCCCTGAACTGTCCCCAATCGCAATCATATCCGCCGGTTTGGTCACACCGTGAACAGGTGTTGATGTCGACGACTCGATTCCCAACCCCAGCCCGCCAACCGCAGCCACACCCCAGCCGTTGTATCCGTAGCTGAATGGTGTGTCGTTGCCGATGTTGTATGGGAAGGGAAACCCCAGACTGGAACGATTGGTCGGCCAGGCGAGCTCCGTTGGAGTGGATGGGCATTTGAACACGGCGGTGTTTCCCGATACGTACGGCAGCAACTGCGCCTGCCAGCCGTAGGTGATGAACTGATGGATGGTGATGTCACGATGATCAAGTGCGGGATAGAAACCGGTGTCGTCCGCGTACATGGTGGTCGCAAAACCAAGCTGCCGCAGGTTGTTCTTGCAGGCCACGATGCGGGCGGTTTCCTTGCTGCGTGAGAGTGCGGGCAACAACAGCGCGGCCAGAACCCAGGGGCGTAACAATGCCCGGTCGCTCTTTCAGGTCGAACGCATCCCCACGGACACCCACATCCGCCGGATGCTCAGGCCCCGGTGGAGCCGCGTCATCTCTTCGGCCTCTTCGATGATCTCCACCAGGCCTTCGACCAGACCGGGGTGCTGGAGGCCATGCGCGCGGTGAACGGCACCCGTCTCATCGCCCTGGATGCGACCTGGTATTTTTCCTCCCAATCCAAAAACATCCACTGCCCCGGTTGTTCCTGCCTTCAACACGCGGGCGGCCAGACCACGCATTTCCACAGCGCCATCACGCCGGTGATCGTGAGCCCGGGCCACTCCCAGAGGGTGTCGCTGCGACCGGAGTTCATCGTGCCGCAGGACGGGCAGGTCAAACAGGATTGCGAGCTCAACGCCGCCAAACGCTGGCTGGATATTCCCGCCGCTCCAGCCCTTCACGACCGGGACCCTCCTCTCCATGCCCCTCGCCCCTCTTGTGACTCCCCCAAAAGGAGAATTGCTG
>JBDNGP010000019.1:0-2744 GCA_041689265.1 Verrucomicrobiota bacterium | reverse complement strand
TTCAGTAGGTCAGTATTCAGTAAATCAGTGGGTCAGTGAAACAGTGGCGGCAATCGCGGCCCATACTGAATATTGTTTCACTGATTACTTCCCAACTGCGCGCTCTCCGTGTCTCCGTGGTTAAAATGCGGTTCCCCTTCCCCCGGAGACAGGCTGAATTTGAACAGGAGCCAACGGAGGAAACGGAGACGAGCCAGCGGCCCGCGCATCCGGTTCTCCGTTCTCTCTGTTCCCTTCTGTTGAAAAAGTATTCCGGCTCATGTCGTTGGTTTGCTCCCCCGGAGACAGGCTGGAAGCACTGTCCTACTTTCGCTCCGCCGTCCGCGTCTGCAGCCAGGCGAGGTCGCGGTCCGTGTCGCTCGTGTGGCGCGGGCCGGTGATGCCGATCGGGCCGAGCGTCGTGCTCTCCTGCCACTTGTGATGCTCCACATGTCCGTCGCCGAAGGACAGCACGACGCCGTTGTTGTGATACGTGCCCGGTGTGTCCATCCACCAATACGGCGTGGGCGTTCCCTGTCCGTTGAAGTCGCCCGTGTTGCTCAAGTCCACCGCGAAGTTCGCCTCGTTGATGCTGTCACCGCGCTCGTCAATGATGATGAAAAGCTTGGACGGGTTGTGCAGATCGGACGTGCGCCGGTAGATCATGTAGTTCGTTCCGTAACCGCCGAGCACCAGCGGAAACGTGCCCGGCGTCGGGCGGACCGGGTTCATCCGGTTGTTCATGGAAACGCTGCGCACGTACTGCGATTTGTCCGACGGACATTTGTAGACCTTCGGATTGGGCACGTAGCGCGCGAGCAACGAACGGTTCCTGTCCACCAACAGACCGGCGTTCTGACCTTCCAATGGATTGCGCAACTGCCCGGCCACCCAGTTGGTGAAGGGCAGACCGTCGCCGTCATCCACCGTGTAAACGAGCTTGCCCTGATGATCATCCGCATACATCTGCCAGCCGAGCACGAGCTGGCGGTGGTTGCTCAGGCAGGCGGCTTTCTGTGCCGTGTCCTTGGACCGGCTCACCGCCCCCATCAGCAACGCCGACAAGATCCCGATGATCCCGATCACCACCAGCAGCTCGATGAGGGTGAAGGCGCTGACGGCGGTTTGCATCATGGGTGGATTACGGTTCATGTTTCGTCTTTTTCGAATTTCCGTACTATACAAATACCCACCATCGATACCAACAAAAATTCCACATCAGGCCGCACGAAACCGCCGCAAGTTTGTGCATTCCCAGGCTGGTCAGCATTGCGTTGGACTTTCCCGGCAATCTCGCCGACGCGGCCAGTAACCGCTGAAATAACGGATCGATTGCAAGCCATTTGGCGAGCACAAAAAGGATGGCGTTCTGAATCCCCCACGCGGAAATCAGCGTGACCAAAAGGAAACGAAGCACCATGGAACCCTGCAGGAATTGCTCCGGTCGGAACACGAGATACCAGTTGGCCAACAGCGAAATGACAATGGCAACGGAAGTGGACAAGATATTCGTCGCGTAACGGTTCCAGCGCGCGCTCTCATGTACCCAGCGAAACAACATGAAATCCACCGCCGTGAGGGCCACTCCAACAATGCAGAACAAAATGGCTTGAAGTGCAATCATGCGGGCACTCCGCTTCCAGCGACAACGCGACGCGTTTGCAATTTGTGCCGGATCGGCATCCAAGCCAACAACACAACCCAGAGGCTTGCGCTGGCAAACCCCACGCGGTTGCCAACCTTTTCCGGCGAAAGCGCCTCAAGAATGATCTCAATTTCATGCGTGCCGGGCGGCAGTTCAATCTCGATCAACCCTTCGGGAACGGACGGGCGCAGAACTAGTGCCCGCCCACCGCTGCGCGCGGTCCAACCGGGAAAATAGAGCTGGCTAACCTGAATTGTCGAAGCGGACTTGTTGGATGTTTCAAGCGCCACATGCCGTGAGCGCCATTCTTTAATCGAGACATCACCGGCGCCATGAACGAACCGTGCCCCGATCAAAGGATCAGCGGAATTGTTCGCGAGACTCACCCAAGCAATGCCGTTGATCGAGCCGGTTTCCTGTTCCACCTCCGCTGGTGTTTTCCGAACCGCATCGATGGTCTCCCGGATCGGTTGAACGGCCCATCGGGGACGATACTCGGGCACCTCCAGATGGTATCCGTTGGTCGCCAGACTTTCCTTCGGGGCGTTTTCAACAAAGCTCCACATGGCCTCGCCCGTGTAGGCCAATCCGCCCACCGCCCCCAAACCCATGAAGTAAACAAGAAGCAAGCACTGGCCGGTCAACGGAGTGCGCAGTGAATCCAAACCCAACGCTGCGAGAACCGTCGCCGCGACCGTGAGCACGGAGCAGATGCGCCAGGGGAACTGGATGATTTGCAGCCGGGGAAACAGCCGCCACACGAAATCACTCAAAGGCAACATCATGAAAATGCTGGCACCCAACACAGCGACAAAGAACCAAACGATCCGAAGTGTTCCCAATTGATTCGTAGCAGCCGACGTAAGGAGGTTCTGACCAACTTTCCGCGACGCTCCCCGCGTCAGTAGAAACCCCATCAGCCCCATGATCGCTGCGGCCAGAAAAGGCAGATACAACGTCTGCTTGAACTCATGCCCGAGATCGAACCGGCCCCAGCCCAACTCACCAAAGAAGAAGTTGTGGTTGTACTTGTGAAAGCTCGTGAGCGCCTCCATCGAAACGTAATCCTGCATCGTCATCGCGGGAATGAGATACGGCGCGGCCAGACCGATGCCGAGCG
>JBDNGP010000018.1:0-37192 GCA_041689265.1 Verrucomicrobiota bacterium | reverse complement strand
TCTCGGGATGTATTCGTCCAGGGTTTCTTTGCTCATCGTGGCGGGCATTCGCCACGGTGTCCGCTATTATGAGGCAATGGAACCCATCCGCTCTTTCCCGAGATCCCGCTTCGGTGTCCTCTTCAATGAGGCAACACGCTGTTTTCCAGCCGTCAGGAAAGGGGTGGACACTGCCACGGTGCTTGTTTCATGCTCCGCCAAAATGGCTGACCCAATCTGGCGCAAGATATGAGAACACTTCTGATCGGCATCGACAGCGGCACGCAATCCACGAAGGCGCTGGTCGTCGATGCCAGCACCGGCAAGGTCGCGGGCACGGGATCACAGGCGTACGACCTGATTCCCCACCTGCCGGCCGGTGCCAAGGAACAGCATCCCCAGACCTGGATTGACGCGTCCGCGACGGCGATCCGTCAGGCGTTGCGACAGGCCAAGGCGAAGTCTTCTGAGGTGGTCGCGATTGGTGTCAGCGGCCAGCAGCACGGTTTCGTTCCCCTCGACGAAAGTGGAAACGTGATCCGCCCGGCCAAGCTCTGGTGCGATACTTCCACCCAGAACGAGTGCGACGAGATCATGAAGGCGCTCGGTGGTGCGAAGAACACGATCAAGGCCATCGGCAATCTGGTGCTCCCAGGCTTCACCGCTTCAAAAATCTTGTGGCTCAAAAACCATGAGCCGGAGAACTACAAGAGGCTCGCCACAGTTTTATTGCCCCATGATTACTTGAATTTTTGGCTGACCGGCGAACGGGTCATGGAATACGGCGACGCCAGCGGCACCGCCCTGTTCAACGTGAAAAGCCGGCGCTGGTCGGGTCCTGCAACGAAGGCAATCGGTCCCGAGCTGATCGACAAGTTGCCGAAGGTCATCGCCAGCGATCAACCCTCCGGCACACTGCACGCCGACACCGCACGTTATCTGGGATTGAACACGGACGTCGTGGTCAGTGCCGGTGGTGGCGACAACATGATGGGAGCGATCGGAACCGGCAATACGAAGCCCGGCATCATCACGGCAAGCTTCGGCACGAGCGGGACGATCTACGCCTGCGCGGACGAGCCGGTGATCGATCCCGACGGCGAGATCGCGGCGTTCTGCGATTCGACGAACCGCTGGCTGCCGTTGCTCTGCACGATGAACGTGACGGTCGCGACGGAGCTCATCCGCAACGATTTTAAGTGGACGCACGAACGCTTTGCGGCCGAGGCCGAGAAGTCCCCCGTCGGCAGCGAAGGGTTGTTCCTGCTTCCGTATCTCGAAGGTGAACGCACGCCGAACGTGCCCGATGGCACGGGCGTCTGGATGGGCGCAAACACCCGCACCTTCACGCCGCAGCATCTGGCCCGCGCCTCCATGGAAGGGGTCACGATGGGAATGAATTACGGCTTGCGCCGCCTCGAAGATCTGGGGGTGAAGCCCAAACAGATTCGTGCGACTGGCGGCGGCGCGCGGTCCAAGGTCTGGCGCCAGATCATGGCCGATATTTTCGACGCGGAACTGGTGACACTCACGGTAAGCGAGGGCGCGGCGTACGGTGCGGCGTTACAGGCGCTCTGGTGCTGGCGGTTGCAGAAGGGCGATAAGGTCCGCATCGACCAGATCACCAACGAGTTCGTCACGCTGAACGGCATGGAGCAGGTGGAACCGATCAAGGCGAACGTGAAGATTTACCGGGAACTACAGGCTTTGCAGGATACCACGTCGACCGCACTGCGCGATGTCTTCACCAAGCACCGGAAGTTTGTGAGCCGTTGAGCGGGAGGCCTGCGTCGCCAGAGAAACGGCGGGGAACCATCAAGGCCCCAGCAACTGCCGGTTGCTGTCGTCCATCGGGTCATCGACTGGGCGGGGGTAGTCGCGCCAGATCCAGCGGAGCATGTCGGGCATGATGGCGCCGCCCTGTTTATTCGAATGCGTGCCGATGCCCCAGCAATAGTTCACGTCGTAGCCTTTTTTCTCCAACACTTCGACCATCAAAATATTCTGTGCGTGCCAGTCCCACTTGGGATCGTATTCACCACCGCGACGACGCCCCCGGTTGTCATTCAAACCGTCCTGCAAAAAGATGCGGATGGGCTTCGCTTCGGCATCCAGAATCATCTGCGGATAGGCATGGCCGCCGCGGATGTTCGTGAAACTCCCGATGGTGCTGATCACTTTTCCGAACTGGTCGGGCCGATGCCAGGCGACGGTGAACGCGCAGATCGCACCCGAACTCGCACCACCGATGGCGCGGTCGTTGGGATCATCCGAAATGTTGTAATCCTTTTTCAACTCGGGCAGCAGTTCGTTGACGATCATCTTCGTGTAGTCGTCATTCAACTCGTTGTATTCAGTCCCCCGGTTGTTGATGCGATCACCCCAGTCCGACGAAGACGATTCCTTCTGATCGGGCGTATGGCCGGGATTGATGAACACCGCGAGGGTCACCGGTATTTCGCGTCGGTAGATCAGGTTGTCGCAGACGTTCGGTATCCGATAGTCGCCGTTGGTGCTCACAAACGCGTGCCCGTCCTGAAAGACCATCAACGAGGCGGGTTTTGATGAATCGTATTGCGCCGGCACGTAGATCCAATAATGCCGCGTCGTATTCGGAAACACCTCGCTGGCGAGCGTGAGCGGCCCGATCACCTCGCCCTTGGGCACGCCTTCCTGCGGCAACGAATCCGGGCCGAGCTTGTAAACGTCGTCGGTGGGACCGGCCAACGTGGAACAAGCGGTAAACAGGGTTGCGGTGAGGGCCGTCGCCAGACGACAGGCGACCGACATGGGATTGCGAATGGAGGGTGAGTTCACAATTGAAATCAGGTGATTCGTTTTCAGACGTGCCGACAGTGATGACCGATTCACTTTTTATGAAAACCTGTCTGAAAAGTGTAGCGTCGGCCATCCTTGGCTGACGTGAGGGCGGCATCCTTGCCGCCCGGATCTGGGGTGGATTGCGGGGAGGGGGTGGAAATTTTTTACGCGCCCGGTGTTACGAGGCGTTTCTTTCCGCCGGGCTGGGAAGCCCGGCTCTGCGACTGCCCCGGACGAAACGGTGCTTGCCACGCGGAATAATCCGGAAGAAAACGAATTGCAATGAACAGGCGCGACACCGGAAACCCGGATTCACCACCGACGTCCGCATACAATTCGACCAGACCCACCGCCCGCATGATCATCATCCTCAATCCATCCGCCGGTGTCAAAGGCGGCCCTTCGGACGGTGGGGAAGGGCGGTTCCGCGAATGACGACGTCGAATCAACAGCCCGTTTCACCGTCGGATTGCGAGCCGCCACGCGACCGGTTTTTGCTGCCTGACCGCCGGGGCCGACAAGTCATCCTGTCGCTGCTGGTCGTGATCTTCGGCATCGGGTCGTTCATCCTGCTCGCAGAGAATCTCGGCCCGGACACCGCGCAGTCCGCGCGCGATCATCAGGTGACAAACTGGTTTCACGCCCACCTCCGGCCCGCAGTCACGGCGTTGGCGTTTGCGACCACGTTTCTGGGCTCCGGAGTTTGCGTTGGGACCATCACTGTCGGGAGCGCGATTTTCTTTTCGCTCCGCCGCCGCTATGCCCATGCTTCCGTTGTCGCGATGACGATGGGCGGCGGCGGCCTGCTCAACTTCGTTCTCAAACAGTTCTACCACCGCCAACGGCCCCAACTGGACGATCCGTTGACCACGCTCGCGAGTTTCAGCTTCCCGAGCGGCCATGCGATGGGTGCCACGATGCTCTACGGTTTGCTCGCTCTCCTGGCCGTGCGATTTCTGAAAAGCGGACGGATGCGCGCACCGGTGATTTTGGCCGCGTTCGTGATCATCAGCGCCGTCGGTTGGACGCGAATTTATCTGGGAGTTCACTATCTCAGCGATGTGCTCGCGGGGCTGGCAATCGGAGCCGCATGGCTCGCCTTTTCGTGGATGACGATCGGCGTTTTTCAGCGTCACCACACTCCGATGAAAATTCAAAATCCAACGAAGTAAACTTCCCGGCAAATTTTGCGAACACGAAGGCTCTATCAACAAACAATTCCCATAGCGCGACTTCAAGAGCAGATGCTTTTTGGCGGATTGTGATTTTCGATTGCCGGGTTCCCCGGATTTGCTTGGCCGTGCCGGTGGTTCCTGCGTTAATTCCGAAATGCACTTCAACATCACTGATCCCCGCGAGGTCGAACTGCGGGACCGGGTTCTCGACATCGTAACCAGGACGCCCGTCGACGACATCCACACGCACCTGTATGATCCGGCGTTCGGTGATCTTCTGCTGCGCGGCATTGATGATCTGCTGGTGTACCATTATCTCGTCGCCGAGGGGTTCCGCTATTTTGACATTCCTTACGAAGACTTCTGGAAGCTGGACAAGCCCCGCCAGGCTGACCTGATCTGGGACGCGTTGTTCATCCAACATTCGCCGCTGTCCGAAGCGTGTCGCGGGGTGATCACCACGTTGAATTCACTCGGGCTCGACGTCAGCAAACGCGAGCTTCCCGCCATCCGAAAATGGTTCGCCGAACAGTCGGTCGACACGCATATCCAGAAATGCATGGAGCTCGGCGGCGTGAAATCAATCTGCATGACGAACTCTCCGTTCGACGATATCGAACGGCCGGTGTGGGAACGCGGCTTCGAGCGCGAGCCCTGGTTTACGTCCGCGCTGCGGATTGACCCACTGATCCTTGATTGGGCGACCAGCGCGGAGTGTTTGAACAACTGGGGCTACCCGACCACCGAGGAATTGGGCGTCGGTGCGTTCGACGCCGCGAAGAAATTTCTCGCCGACTGGTCCAAGAAAATCGACGCACAGTATGTGATGATTTCCCTGCCGCCGGATTTTTCGTTTCCGGCCAACAACACCTCCGCCGAGCTGCTCGACCAGGCGGTGCTTCCCTTCTGTCGCGAACACGGCCTGCCGCTCGCGGTCATGCCCGGCGTGGTCCGTCAGGTGAACCCACAGCTTCAGCTCGCCGGAGACGGTGTCGGGCGGACGGACCTGACATTTCTGAAAAATCTCTGTTCCGCTTATCCGGAAAACAAATTTGCGGCCACGGTGCTCGCCCGTGAAAATCAACACGAACTCTGCGTGCTTGCCCGCAAGTTCCGCAACCTGCACGTGTTCGGCTGCTGGTGGTTCACCAACACGCCGTCGATCATCGAGGACATGACGCGCATGCGGCTCGAGTTGCTTGGAACCAGCTTCACTCCGCAACATTCCGACGCCCGCGTGCTCGACCAGATCGTCTATAAATGGCAGCACTCGAAAATCGTCATCGCTGAGGTGCTGGGCGACAAATACGTCGAGCTGTTGCGATCGGGCTGGGAGTGCTCGGCCGAAGAGATTCAACGCGATGTCGAAGGCCTGTTCGGCGGCGAATTCGCGCGATTCTGCCGAAGCAATCTCTGATCGGGAATCAGGAAACCGGCACGAGGTTACTGGCGACGTCGGTCCGGTAGGCTTTGAAGGCCGGAATGGTTCCGGCGAGTGCCGCGGCGGCGATCATTCCCAGTGGAGCCCAGATCATCACCGGATGCCACGCGTACGGATTCAACACCACGCCGGTCTGCGTGCGGATCACGCTGGCCGCACCGAGCATGATCACGAGGTAAATTCCAAACGCGATGACCATTCCCAACGAGGCGATGAACGTCGATTCCAAGATGATCGCGGAGAAGATCGTGTGCCGCCGGGCACCGAGCGCGCGGAAGATCGCGAAATCGCGGCGACGTTCGTTCATCGAATTGTAGATGCTGGCGAGAATGGAACCGGTGGCGACGGCGGCGACAAGATACGCAACGATGGCCAGAACTTGATCGAACCAGCTGATCTTGTCGAAGAGCTGCGTCATGATCGCGCCGATGGGCCAAGCAAAGGTCAACCGATCGCCGCGTTTGTTGTAAAGCGTATCGAGTTGTTGTCCGGCGATGGGCGTTCGCAGTCTGACGAGAACGGAGCTGATGTCGGCGGCGGTGTTCGGATCGTGACCCGTCATGTTTTGCACGCCCTCGAGCGGAATCCAGATCACGCGGTCGGCCGGTGAATTGGACGGTTCGAGCACGCCGACCACCACGTAGTGTTCGCCATGTTGATCGTCAGGATTGAAGATCAATCCGTGAAACGGCTGAAAAGAATCGCCCACCTTCAGTCCAAGCTTTTGTGCGGCAAAACTGCCGGCCAACGCCTCGCGATAACCTGCGTTAAACACCCGTCCGTTCGCCACCGGTGTCTTGCTGAACATGTTCGTGGAAGTGCCGACGATCCGGTAGCCGTAGAAGTTGTCCCCGACCGCCAGCGGAATTGCTTCAGCGACGCTGCGATTCGCCTGAACATCGAGAAAGTCCTGCCACTTCATGTTTCCGGGCGAAGCTTCGAGATGGTAGATCGAGTTGAGGACGAGCTGGAGCTTGGACCCGCGCGCGCCGAGCACCGCATCGAATCCGCCGGAGACATTGGTGAACGCCCGGTTGGACTGGATTTTCACCGACCACACCGACATCAGGAGCCCGCCCGCCAGCGCGATCGACACGGCGGTGACCCACGTGGACAGCGCGTGCTGGCGGAGACTTTTGAGGACGATGTGAAACAGGTTCATGGGCGGTGACGCAGTGCGAAACTATCCGACGCACCGAATGCTGGCAATCTTCACGCGTGGGACAGATGAGCCAAAATACGGTAGCTCCCTCGCAGCGTAACCAATCCAGTCGGAACTACAGGACGCGTCGGTAGTCGCTGAGAGTCGGACGCAAGTTCGACAGATTGAATCCCCATCAGATTTGTGAACTCGATGCTCATCGCCGGATCACTCGGTTTGAGTGGTTCAACGGACAATCTGGATTCGGTAAAAGCGAAGACCCAGCGCCGATGAATCGGGATCATTGAGGAGCACCGGCGTTCTTGCTGCTTCGAACTGCCACAGGGATTCCCACTGGATCAGATTGCTCGATGCTTGGAAAGCATAGGTCAGCCCGGGATTCACCACTGCGTTCAACTGAACGGGAACCGCAGCCGCCGGGCTGGCCAACGTCAGTGTCACGGCCGCGGGGGTGTTCACTGTGATGGTAAACGCTGCGGTATTGGCGAGCGGCGGGACACCGTCATCCGTCACTTTGACTTCAATGGGATAGCTGGAACTGGCTTGATCGAAGGAAGGCTTCCAAGTCAGTTCCCCCGTGACGGCGTCGATCGCCGCGCCGGTTGGTGGCGTGGCGGCGAAGCCATAAGACACTCCATCTCCGGGCACATCGGAATCCGTGGCAAACAGGGTGATCGAGAGACTGGTGCCGGGATCAACCGTCGCGTCCGGGATCACGGCCAGCGTCGGCGCGGTGTTCACTTCGTCAACGGTGGCGGTGAAAGTATTGGTCGCACTAAGGGATGGCGCTCCATCGTCACGAACGATCACGGAGATCGGATAGGTGCCCGGCCCCTGGAATCCGGAAGCTGTCGTCGCAGTTAATGTTGGAGCCGGAGAATGCAGTTCGCTGTTCCAGGTGGCCCAGTTGTTGGCGACCCCGCTGGCGGCGTATTCCTGAATCGTCCAGAGGGTCATGTCATCCGTGGGATCGAGCGTGGAATACGTGTAGTCGCCCCAGCGATTGCGGGGAGGGTTGGCCCCATCCAGCTGGGTATACGAAGCCTCCCCCGCTTTGAGTAGTTCGACCACGCCCATGGTCCCGGTTGAATCATCGACGAGTCGTCCGGTGAAATACGCGCTGACAAATTCGTTGCTTTTGGAACCCGAAAATCCCATAGCGGCGTGCCCCTGGCCGTTCACCATGATGGCGGGAAAATAGTAAAACCGCGGGTTGCTGGCGGCGGAATCGTAGACCCTCCCGGACTGAACGCTTGTTGGCGTGCCGCTGGCAACATTGATCTCAAACCATTCGCAGCCAGTGCGATCGGGACCGGTCACCGTGCCGCTGGAATTCAGCCCACCATTCCGGCTGGTCCACAATCGATTGTTGCGAATGACCGACATCAGGAGGCGGACATCGCCGACGTTGACATCCGTCGTGCTGCCGGAGGCGGGTGCCAGGATCGGGCTGGCAATGGAGGACGAGTTGATCGACGCCGCTGAACCGTCCAGCGAAGGAACACCACCACTCCAGGTTAACTTGCGATAGTAGATATCCCCGTCATTCAGGAAACGGGAGCTGGCGACAAACCACGCCGGGTCGCCGGCGCCGATGC
Source organism: Verrucomicrobiota bacterium (assembly GCA_041689265.1). GTDB lineage: Bacteria > Verrucomicrobiota > Verrucomicrobiia > Limisphaerales > RI-55 > JBDNGP01. Next base: position 29,017 of record JBDNGP010000018.1, on the reverse strand, counting down.
TGTCGAAGTTATGCGCCGGCTGCGGAGTGGAAAACATGTCCGTAATGCTGGGGAAAAACGTCACCGTGGCGGCGGTTCCAGAAAGCAACGAAGATTTTTGCATGGCCGCAATGGTGGCGGTGGAACTGCCGGTGGACGGGAAGATCCGGACTGCGAGGTACACCCCGTTGTCATCCACGCCCAATGTTTGGTAGTCCGAGAAGCTGGTGATCGGTCCGGTGTCCGGCACGCCGAATTCCCCCAACTACTTGTACCAGGCGCCGGTCGGATCGCTCGTCTGGCTGACGGCGAGAATCACGTGATTAAACGTCCGCTCAGGGTTCCCCCGTTCCAGTGCGGATGCGATCCACCGCCCGGTTGCGCGGTCGAACAGAACGCGTGGATCAAACGCGCCGTTCCGAGGATAGTTGATCGAATCAAATGTCGCCGTGAAAAAACTGTTCAAACTGACGTGGCTGACCCGCTCGCCGGTAGCCTTTTCAAAAATCGCGACCGAGCCGTTGATCACCACCATGAAATGCTCCGGACCCACCGCCCCCATGGTGTCCGGCGGGATGCTGCCGGTGCCGAGATCAGAGAACTGATTCTGAAGACTGATCCCGGCAAATCCACTGGTGAGCGTCTGCGGCGCGCCGGCCGTCGGTTCACCCCAAAGCCGGACGGGTTCGGCCTCCGCAGTGGTTTTCTGAAGCTTGGCCGGCAGAAATTCACCCGGCAAAAAAGGCACCTCTTCAAGCGCGGGAATGTCCGGCGTGTGCTCCGTCATCGAGTCCCGGGCGGCGGCATTCGCCATCGTATCATGGAAGGCCGGGGCGACCCGGGTGATCTGGCCTTCAGCGATTCCCACGGACAAAATGATCGCGAAACCGGCGAGCAACGCCGTGCCTCGGCGGACCATCCACCGGCTTTCGAGCCTGTTCCGCACCGGCGAAAAGGAAGTCATCAGCGTGTTCATGCAGGGCTGGCCGCTCAGCATTGCCGATCCGTTGTCTGACAATGACCGCCTGCGGCAATCGTTTTCGGCGAGGATCAGGCGACTATGCTGGCCTGTGGCCGGCTGTCGAGCGAATCGTGTGCCGCAGGCCCCAGAATTTTGGAGCTGAAACTCAAAGCACGTGAATTCTTCCTTGAATGCGTTTCGTCGAACCCGCCTGACATGACCGCATTCCGAAGAACATTGTTTCTTGGTTTTTCCGGTGGATTGCTCGCCGCCGTTTGCCTTCTGGCTTTGGCCGCCGTTCTCTTTATCGGGGGCGTGCCAGAATCTCCTCCCATGACAAGTGATCGGATGCTGTCCGCAGTTGCCCGGTTCGGGGAACAAAGAAGCGGTCGCCTCCGGAATACATTCTATTTTCCAACCAATGCAAACTTCGGCGATGAAATGGTCATTTACTGGCGGGAGGAAAATCTTCTGTTCAGCTTTCCAACCACTGTTACAGACGCCGCCGTCCAATCACCCTCGCTGGTGGTGAACCGCATTTGGATGCTTGACGAAACCTCGTTCCGGCTTCCGTTCGATCCCGAGGCGCAGACCTCCACCTATTTGGAGTCATGGCCCATGGCTCTAAAATGGATGCGTGAGGCCGTGGTCGATGGGAAGATGCTTGTGCTGGAACAACACCAAAATATTGCTCATAATCCGGTCGAACCATGAAAACCAACCGCCGCGCCTTTCTCAAACAAACCGCCACCTCCACGATTGTCGCGGCCTCCGCGATGCAGTTTCCCTTCATCGCCCGGGCGCAGTCGCCGAACTCAAAACTAAACATCGTTTCCATCGGCGTGAACGGGCGCGCTGCAGAGAATCTCAAGGGCGTGAGCACCGAGAACATCGTTGCGCTCGTTGATGTCGATTCCAACAGTCTCGAAGGGGCGTTGAAGTTGTACCCGGGCGCGCGGACATATCGCGACTTCCGCGTGATGCTGGAAAAAGAGGGCGACAAGATCGACGCCGTGGTGGTTGCCACGCCGGATCACACCCACGCTGCGGCGGCAGCGATGGCGTTGCGGCTGGGCAAACCGGTGTACTGTGAAAAGCCACTAACGCACACCGTCCATGAAGCGCGCGTGCTCCAACAACTCGCCCGTGAAAACAAATGCGTCACGCAGATGGGCACCCAAATTCACGCGGGCAACAATTATCGTCGAGTCGTCGAACTGATCCAGAGCGGCGCGATCGGCGAAGTCAGTCAAGTCCACGTGTGGGCGAACGTCGGCAGCAGCTATTCCGGCGGACGATTCAAGGGGGCACCTGTTCCCGCGACACTTGATTGGGATCTCTGGCAGGGCCCCGCGTTTGAGCGGCCTTATAGCGAGGGGATTCAACCGTTCACGTGGCGGCAATTTTGGGATTACGGCAACGGCCGACTCGGCGATTTCGGCTGCCACTACATCGACCTTGTTCATTGGGCGCTCGATTTGAAACACCCGTTGACCGTCGAAGCGAAGGGTCCGAACATTGATCCATTCAGCACGCCAGAATGGTTAACCGTCGATTACCACTACCCGGCACGAAAGGGGAAACCACCGGTGCATCTCACCTGGCACGGCACGGGTAAGCCAGATCAACTGGACGGACTGATCGCCGGGATGAAAGATTCCGATGGCAAGCAACTCAAGTGGGGCAGCGGCCAGCTCTTCATCGGGTCGAAAGGAATGATCATCGCAGACTACGGCCGGCACCTGTTGCTGCCGGTCGATCAATACAAGGATTTCAAACGTCCAGATCAATTCATCCCAAACTCGATCGGACATCACGCCGAGTGGATCAATGCGATCAAGAACGGCGGAACGACGACCTGCAACTTCGATTACTCCGGTCCGCTGACGGAAACCGTTTTGCTCGGCATTGTGGCGTTCAAGAGCGGAGAAAAACTGAATTACGACGCAAAAAACGGCACGGTGAAAAACGCTTCACGCGCCACCGCGATGTTGCACAAGGAATATCGCGACGGCTGGAAGCTGTGAACCCCACTCCGCTCTCCTGACTTCCATCTCCAACCCGACCATGAACCAAACTGCTCTCGCGATTTTTGCGCATCCCGACGACATCGAGTTCGTTGCCGCCGGCACGTTGCTGCTGCTCCAGAAAGCCGGATGGAACATTCATTACCTGAACCTTTCGTCCGGCAATCTCGGGAGCGCCACGATGGCCGCTCGAGAAACCCGTTCAATTCGCGCAATTGAAGCGAACAATGCCGCTGAAATTCTCGGCGCCACCTGGCATCCGCCGATCTGCGACGATCTGGAGATTGTCTATGACATCGGGCTGCTTCGCCAGCTCGCCGCGACCGTGCGCGAAGTAGATCCACAAATCCTGATGACGCACTCACCGGCGGATTACATGGAGGATCACACGGCGACGTGCCGGCTGGCTTTGACGGCGGCGTTTGCACGCGGCATGCCCAATTTTTCCACCGAACCCCATGTGAAACATGTGGACTCCGCTGTCACGGTTTATCATGCGCAGCCACACATGAACCGCGATCCGCTGGGTGAGGTGGTGCGTCCGGGGCTGTTCGTCGACATCAGTTCTGTCATGGAAACCAAACGCGCTGCCTTGTCCGCACACGAAAGTCAACGCAGCTGGCTTGATGCGTCGCAGGGGATGGATTCGTACGTGAAAACCATGGAGGATCTGTGCCGCAAAGTGGGCGAAATGAGCGGGCAGTTTGAGTTCGCTGAAGGCTGGCGTAAGCACCTGCATGCCGGGTTTTGCCAATCCGACGCCGACCCGCTCACCGACGCGTTGAGGGACAAGATCCTTGTAAAGCATCCGTGAACAGACAGGAGAGGCTGCAGTCCACCATGGAATTTCAAACGGCAAAGCAGTTGTCGTGTTCTTTCAGTGGTCCGGTTGCGGTTCGAGAAGAATGCTGCGGTCAAACGGCACGGGCAGTTTTTCCCAATCTTCCAGCGGCGATACGGTGAATCGGTTTGCATCCACCATTTTGTAGCGCCCCACCAGTTCGCCCACGGCGACGAGAATCTCAGCGGTCTCGCGACGATAACGGGGCAGTGCCCACAGCAGCACCCGATGGTCGCCTCCGACCGTTGCCACGTGGGTGCCCGCCGGATTGAACACCGCCCGGGCATTCAGCGACGGAGCGTGATGCATTGACTCGGTCAGCGGAAGACCGGTCGCCGGATCCCAGACCCGCGCCGTGCCCTCCTGTGTCATCGTCACCAGCCACCGGCTGTCCGGACTAACCTCCACCCAGGTGACCACCGTGTCGTGCGGGATCGACAAAGGTGTCTGTTCCCGATCGCGGAGGGACGTCAGCTGGACCGTGGCCTCGCGCGAGGCGCTGGCGAGCCGGTCGCCGTCCGGACTGAAGGCCACGTGTACCACTTCGTTCTGGTGTCGCAACGGTTCCCCGATCTTGCGGCCGGTCGCGACACCCCACAGCACGACACCCTCACCCCGTCCACCGGCCGCCAGCAGACGGCCGTCCGGGCTGAAATTCGCGTCCGCAACCCAGTCGGTCATTGCCAGCGGAGCACCGCAGGGTTCACCGGTTTGCGCGTCCCAAAGCCGCATCGAATTCCCCTCGCCATAGGTGACCAGCTGGCGACCGTCCGGACTGAAGCGCGCGATCATCCGCAGTGAATACAGCACGGTAGATGGGGCTGGGATGAACGATCGTCTGACCGAAGCGCGTGCCCTCGTCCGCGTTCCATATCTGCGGAACGCCGTCGCGACCGAACGCCACCAACAGTTCGCCGGAGTGGCTGAATTCAAGGTAGAGCACTTCGTTTGATTGCGCCTGCCAGGTCTGGCGCAGGGAACCGTCGGCAGTGTTCCACAACGTCACCTGGCCGCTCTCCGTTCCGGTCGCCAGCAGGTCGCCGCGTGGGGAGAACACGGAACGCGTCACCGGCGACCGGTGGATGAACTGACGTTCCATTTCGAGCGCGGGCGAGACATCCCACCAGACGGTTCCCGTGTAGGTCCTGGTCGCCAACCGGTGGTTGTCCGGAGAATACGCCACCTGCAACGGTGAAGTAATATGAACCAGCGGTTCACCAACGGGGGTCCACGCATCCACCGCCCAACATCGGGCCTGATGATCGTAGCCAAGGGTCACGAGTTCGCCGCCGTCGGGGCTGAACCGCACGACCGTTACGTGGCTTCCATGGGACAACCTCGCTTTTAATTCGCCGGTCCTGGCATCCCAAACCATGGCTCCCTGGCTGCGCGACCAACCGGCGCCAGCCAGCCAGCGACCATCCGGGCTGAATTCGAGATCAGTGGGGGTGACAGGCATGGGCATCCGCAACACCGCCTCGCGAGGTCCGTCCACGTCCCAGATCAGCGCCTCGCCTGCCGCGGTCGCCACCGCGAGATGCCGTCCATCACGGGAATACTCCAGCACCATGACACTTTGGTCCGCCGACGATTCAATCCGTTTCGTCGGATCCAAAGAACCGTCAATCTGGATCAACCGCCCTGAGTCGGTGCCAACCGCAAGCCGGGTTCCGTTCGGATGAACCTCCAGCGCGGTGATAGTTTCACCCTCCAGCTCGGGCACTTTGTTCGCAATCCAAACGCCGGGTTCATCTACCGCCCGCCACCAGCGCACGGCGTTCCGTTGGTCGACCGTGACCACCGCACGCGCGTCCGGACCCAACGTCAGCATCTTGACGGGCGACTCATGCACCAGTTCAGCCAAAGGTTGTTCCGGTTGATTCGGTGACCGGATCATCACCCGGCCGTCGGAGTGCGTGGTCACCAGCAGGGCGGCGGTGGGATGCAACGACGCGGACGTGAGCACTTCTCTGTCAGAACACAATCGTGCGTCCGACGTTTCGCCGGTGGCGATCTCCAGCCGACGAAACCAGCCTTTGCGCGAAATGGTTGAGGAGTAACGGCCGTCCTCCGAGAAACCCAACGCCAACACTTCGGCGCCACCGATCCACGGTCGAACCATCGGCACCGCCAGCGAACGCCGGCTCACCGCGGAGAGCAGCCGGTTTCCGACGACGTCATTGGCTGGATTCTCGCGGAGCAAATACGCGAGCACGGCGAGGCCTTTGCCAGTTTCGCCCGCCGCGAGAAAGTTCTCAGCCTTCTCATGCTGGAGCCGTTGAACGAGCGCCAGCTTGGCTTCGCCATCAATTTGAAAGCGCCGCGCCACGATGGTCAACCCCGCCGCCAGAACGATCAGTGACACCAGCGAAACCTCGATCAATGCGGCCCACGCCGGCCGCCTCCGGCACCAGCGCCATGCCTAGCTCAACGGTGAAATGGGGCGCGCGCTGACTTGTTCACCACGCCGCCAGCGTCGCAGGTCATCCGCCAGCGCTGGTGCGGACGGATACCGGTCCGCCGGCCTTTTTTCCAACGCCTTGAGACAGATCGATTCGAGATCGCGTGGCAGCTTGGATACGCGTTGTCGGGGAGCGACGGGCGGTTCCCCCGCTTGATCTAGCAGGATGTTCGAAGGTTTCAGGTAGCGATGCAGAATGCCGCGGTCGTGCGGAGCCCTGATCAAAGCTCCATCGGAGCGAAACCAAAAGCGTGACGTCCCTCGAGGGACTTTAAAATGGGCTCAGCAGGAGCTTCGCCCTACCATTCACTGCCGCCCCAGCACGTCGATCAGGTGCCGCAATTCCAGATCAATTTCCGCCTCGTCAGCCACGGTGCGGGCGACCTCTTCACGCATCCGTTCGGCGTAACGCCGTTTCATGCGATGCACCTCGGTCTTCACCGCGCCGCCGCCGGGCAGTTACCCGAACTCGATTGCGGTGGGTTTCCAGCCCGGTGCCAACGTGACGGTGCACTATCGCGTGAACCTGGGAACGTGGCAGCAGGGAACGGGACCGGTCTGGATCGCGCAGAACGCCGCCGTGGAATTCTACGGCGAACATGTCGGCGGGTCGCTGAGTCCGATCCAATCCGCCGCCTACATCGTTGATCAAGCGCCGGATGCGGACGGTGATGGCGACGGCGTTCCCGACGCGATCGAAGAGCTGGTCGGCACGAACCTGACCAAGGCCGATACCGACGGCGCCGGCGACAGTGACTTCGCTGAACTTCTCGATGGCAGCGATCCAAACGATCCCGCCAGCCGGGCCGGGCCACACGTGCGAGTTTTCGATAGCATTGCTGCGTCGTTTGTGTGGGATGACGACGCGTCCGCCGTAATCTCTACCGACGACCAGGAAATGTTCATTTCTGATCCGGCGAAACCGGGCCAGGCATCGGCCAAGGTAAGCAAGGTGCCCGGGATGCACAGAGTCGGCGACATCACGCTGAAGCGCGGTGTGATCGGACAGCGGGCGTGGTTCCCCGCCGGCTACGCAGTGGAGCGGAGCGGCGCTTTCGGACCGGCAATGACCTCACTCGTCGGCGTCGAGTTCCCACCCGTCCCGAACATTCAAATTGATTTGAACGCCGCCGACCCGGTTGCCGATTGGCGCGCCGCCGCAGAGCTGGCTCTGGACGACTTCCATGCGGTGCCGTTAGAATTCACCGTGGGGCCGTCGAGCGCACTCGGCGCATTGATCATCGAATACTGGTACGGTACGCAGCTGCTGCAACTCGGACGCATCGCCTCGCTGGCGGAGCGCCCGCGTCTGGCAGATTCACCGAACTCACCACAAGCCGGCTTCATGAACGCCGCCGACATCACCGCGATCCAGGAACCCGCGACGCTGTTGCAACCCGGGCATGAACTGGCCCAAGTCTGGCAGCAGCTCAACACAGCGCTGCAACAGGAGCCCTCCTTCGCGCCGCTGCGACAGACGGCCGAGGCCGCCTTCGCCCAGGCGATGCGGGCAACCCGGAACGGCGCGCCGTTGGATTCGCCCGTTCACGCACTCCGGAATTTCATCAGCGGTGAGCCGGTGCCGGCGGGTTACCTGTTTCCGATCGTTCAGGCGACGGCGATCAACTTGCGCGGCCAGTTGCTGGCGCTGGTCGATCCGCGTCCGCAGGTGGAACTCACCGGTACGTTCGTTCCCAAACCGGGCGGCGCGGAACTGCTGGTCGCGGGTGACGGTTACGATCTGTTGATTATGGGCGGTGAGGGCTGGCACCCGACCGGTCACGAGATCATCGTGCCGGGGTCCATACTAATGGTCCGAGGATTTCCCACGACTGGAACGCCCGCTCCCGGTCTCGCCGGTGCGATCGCAGTGCTGGCGGTCGCGGTTCTGGAAGTGCCCGAGGCTGGCTACGCCGATCTCGATGGCAACGGGCTGCCCGATGCGTGGGAACAGTTTTTCCTCGGCAGTGTCGGCTCACCGCTCGGCGGCGACACCGCCGGCGACGGCTTCCTCGATCCCGAAGAACTCGGAGCGGGAACTGATCCCACGAATCCGCTCTTGATACCGACCGGTTTCCCTGCCACACCGCGCGAGATGCGGGTCGAGTTCACTCCCGGCGTCGGTCCCTCGATCATGTGGGACGGCTCGACCACGGTGGACTACGAAGTGTGGATGGCCGCCGGATTCTTCCCGGTCACCGAATGGAATCCGCTTGCAGCCCCGGTTTTGTCGAGCGGCCCGCAACGTCACGTCGCGCCCATCGACGCCAGCCAGGCCCAACAGTTTTACAGAGTCCAAATCAAATTCCCGTGGCTGGAGTGACGACGCGACAACAAAGCGGATTCGGCATAGAGTCCTCTTCGACAATGTCGATGCCTTCCTTCTCGCGATCCCGTCCGACGACGTCCATGTCGGGTCTGGATGACGGGGACAATTGCCGGCCAGTTCGCGTATGAAATTTTCGAAGCCGGGGGCAAGAGGTTCACGAGACGGTGGCAGCAACGTGTTTCCGGAATTCGGCTTTGCTGCAACCGTTGCGTTCAGGACATCGCCAAAGGCGCAGCGAGGGCAAGACGCCACCACCACATTGATACCGGCGCCGCCGGGGTAAGTGGGTCCCGCTTCCGTCCAGATGCCGAGGCCGGTGTGTTCGTCGGGAGTCAGGTTGGCGGCGTAGCTGATTCCCCACGGGCCGGTCCACGGGGTCATTCCGGCGGTCGCGGCGAACCACGTTCGCGCCGGCGTTGAACTCGCGATCAAGGAGAGCCCCAATCTCAACCTGTGCGACGTGATGATACCGGAGCTTAACGGTTACAGCGTACTCAAGGAACTCCGCGAGAACGCCGCCACCGAAGCGACGCCCTTCGTCTTCCTCCCCTCCAAAGGCGAGAAGCCCGACATCCGCGCCGGCATGAGTTTGGTTGCTGTTCTGCTCACCGCAGACGCTTGAGTTTGAACTTCTTGATGCGCGACATGAGAGTCGTCGGGCGCATTTCCAATAGTTCCGCCGCGCCACCGTCTCCATAGACTTTCCAGTTCGTTTGCAAGAGTGCCCGTAGAATATTCTCCTTCTCCCGATTTCGCATCGTTGAGCTCGTATGCACGTCTGACGATTCGAAGTCTTTCTGGATAGCACTCTCTTCGCTCTTCTGGTCACCCGCGAGTATCGAATCAAATCGAACGAGCGACGACCGGCTTGTGATGACCGCGCGTTCCACGATGTTTTGAAGCTCACGAACATTGCCGGGCCAGTCGTAGTCATTCAACTGGGCCAAAGCGGCTGAAGAAACACGAAGCCCTGGACGATTGAACTTCCGACCGGCCTGAACCAAAAAGTGTTGCGCGAGCGGCGCGATATCCACCGGTCGTTTTCGCAACGGCGGAACGACCATCGGAAACACGTTCAAGCGATAAAACAAATCCTGACGGAACCGGCCGGCAGCGGCTTCCTTTTCCAGGTCACGGTTGGTGGCGGCGATAATGCGGACGTTGACCTTGCGAGTTTTTTCCTCCCCAACGCGCTCGTAAGTTCCTTCCTGCAAAACTCGAAGCAGTTTGCTCTGGAGTTCGAGTGGGATCTCTCCGACTTCGTCCAGAAACATGGTTCCCCCGTTGGCCGCGGCAAATCGTCCGTCACGGTCTTTCACCGCCCCGGTAAAGGCCCCTCTCACGTGACCAAAGAATTCACTTTCATAAAGTTCCTTGGGAATGGACGCGCAATTGACGCGCACGAGTGGTTGATTTTTTCGGCTGCCGCGAGAGTGGATTGCTCGCGCGACGAGTTCTTTGCCCGTTCCGGATTCACCGAGGATCAGGACACTCGCGTCGGTGGGTGCCACGACTTCAATCTGTTGGATGATGGCCCGAAGTTGATCGCTCTTCCCGACCATCTCGCCGTATTGATGGGTTTCCTGAATCTCCTCTTTCAAGGTTTGGTTCTCGCGTTCCAACTGTTCCGTCAATCGTTGGATTTCATCAAACGCGCGCGCGTTGGCGATCGCCGCTGCGAGATGATCCGCTACCGCACAAATCCAGAACTTCGTTTCATCCTGGATCTCGTTTCGGAGGAACACTGCCAGCACTCCCAGGCCCTCACCTTTGTAATGAATCGGCTGACCGATGAAGCCTGTAACCTTCTCTTTGTCCACCCATTCCGGGCGCGCGATCCATTGATCGTTTTCCCTTACCCGTTTGAGAACCAGCTCCTCACCGGTGGCCCCGATCATCCCGACTTTTCGGATGCCCAACGGAAAACGCCGAAAGGAGCCGTTGATATCCTGCCACCGTACATTCGGGTTCGCCTGGGAACGACCGTCACTCGCCACGAGGTGAAGGCAATGTGTGCGATCCGGGCATTCTTCCCGTAGCGCGCAGTCCCGACAGATATCTCCCGGATACTTCAGCCAAATCCGAACAAGCGCAGCATCCGGCCGAGTCGCCAAACGCGCGACGATTCGCTCCAACAACCCCTCAAGGGTTTGTTCCAGCGCAATATCCAACAACAGACTTCGAAAAGCGCCCGTCTCGTCTGCCCATGTCTCATTCACGCACTCACCAGAAACGAATTGTCGTTTATCTACGACTATATTTCGTGTTTAACGATTTATCGTTTCCTCATCATATTGCACACCTCCAAAGCAATTCTTTGTATATGAACATGTTATGACATTTTTGTTCAATGGCATACGTAATGATAAGTGGTTGTTAGCTAGTGAATAAATATAGAGAACCAACACAACGAATGAAAAACCAAACTTATCTCAGTGCCCTATCCGCAGTCACTCTCTCCGCTTTCTGCCTGCTGAGCGGCTTCGAGCTCGCCGCGCAATTGCCCGATCCTGGAATGGTGGCCAATCCAAATAATACGGCGGTACTGATCACGGACCCGCAAAACGACTTTCTCCGCCCTGACGGCGTCGCCTGGGGTGTCGTAGGCGAGAGCGTTCGGGAGAACAACACGGTGGAGAACATCGATCGGCTGATGAGCGCCGCGAAGGAGAACGGATATCCACTCTTCATCTCACCGCATTACTACTATCCAACCGACAAAGGTTGGAAATTCGAAGGCGCCCTCGAAATGCTCATGCACCAGATCGGGATGTTCGATCGCGAAGGGGCATTGACCCCCGAAGGATTCGAGGGCTCGGGAGCCGATTGGTTGACCCGCTACAAAAAGCATATCGAAGACGGCGCCACGATCATCACGAGCCCACACAAAGTCTACGGGCCGGAATCGAACGATCTGGTCTTGCAACTACGCAAACGCGGCATTGATCGCATTATTCTGGGCGGCATGTCGGCCAACCTCTGCACTGAATCGCATCTGCGTGAACTGTTGGAGCAAGGGTTCGAAGTCGCGGTTGTCAAAGACGCCACCGCCGCCGCGAAAGTAAAGGAAGGCGACGGTTACCAAGCCGCCGTAGTGAATTTTCGGTTTCTAGCGAACGCGGTTTGGACCACGGACGAAACCGTTCAACGGATGAAAAAAGACAAGCCGACCGAACACGCCTCAAGCCGTTAATAAATTCTTCGCCCCTCGAGTTACCAATAAAAAACAAATGAAAGGAACAGACATGATTATCACGAAATTCAAACCTCTCTTAGCCATCGCGATCGGCACATTGTTGCTATCATCTTCAAGCGCGACGGTTCACGCAAAGAACGACTCCGGCGCTTCCGCCAAAACGGTCTTTCATCGAACGATCGAGATCGATGGCCTTGATATTTTCTATCGAGAAGCCGGGAGCCGGGACAACCCGACAGTACTGCTCCTGCACGGTTTTCCGACATCGTCCCACATGTTTCGAAATCTAATCCCGGCGTTGGCGGATTCGTATCATGTGATCGCGCCGGACTACCCTGGTTACGGACAGAGTTCAATGCCCTCCGTCGACGAGTTTGATTATTCGTTCGACCGGTTCGCGGCGCTCGTCGAGACCTTCACTGAAAAACTCGAACTCACGCGTTACAGCCTTTATCTCATGGATTATGGAGCCCCAGTTGGTTTTCGTCTGGCGGCCAAACATCCGGAACGCGTGGATTCCCTGATCATTCAGAATGGCAACGCCTATGAGGAAGGTCTCCGTGAGTTTTGGAAGCCGCTAAAAGCTTATTGGGCAAACCGGACACAAAAGAATGCTGAAGCACTCGTCGGCCTTCTTACATTGGATGCTACGAAGTGGCAGTACACTCACGGCACCCGGCAGCCGGAAACCATCAGTCCGGACAATTGGGCAGTCGATCAACCCCTTCTCGATCGCGAGGGTAATCAGGCGATTCAACTGCAGATGTTTTTTGACTACGGCAGCAATCCTCCACTTTACCCCGAGTGGCAGAAGTACCTTCGCGTTCATCAACCGCCCACACTCATCGTCTGGGGGAAGAACGATCACATCTTCCCTGCCGATGGCGCTCATCCTTACAAGCAGCACCTGAATAATCTGGAGTTCCATCTTCTGGAGACCGGTCACTTCGCTTTGGAAGAAGACGGTGAACGTATCGCCGAGCTCATGTGTGCGTTCCTCAGTCGCAACGTTTCAGAATAGATCCAACAACAAGCGCCGGGGGCCTCCCACCCCGGCGCCTTACCAATAAATAACTTACAAAAAATTTCCATGACCGATACCTGCCCCACACCTGAAAGCCGCCCGCCATTGCCCCCATTCACTTTGGAAACGGCACTGGCAAAAGTTCAGGCCGCCGAAGACGCCTGGAACACCCGCAATCCCGAACGCGTTTCGCTGGCTTACACACCGGATTCAACCTGGCGAAACCGCAATGTGTTCATCGAAGGACGAGACGCCATTCGTACGTTCCTCACGCATAAGTGGAAAAAGGAACAGGAGTATCGGTTGAAGAAAACACTCTGGAGCTTTACGGACAATCGCATCTCGGTCGCGTTCTTCTACGAATGGCATGACGAGTCGGGACAGTGGTTTCGCTCCTACGGCAACGAACAATGGGAGTTTGCCGAGACCGGTTTAATGCGGCGACGCGAAGCCAGTATTAACGACGTCCTCATCAACGAATCAGCTCGGGAACTCCGTTGAGTCCATCGACTTTTTGAACGTCAACCACACACAAATCATCATGGGACAGAACTTTTCAACTCTCACTTTTACGGACAGCGTGAAGGCCGCTCAAACTCGATACGGTGCCAGAGAGAACTGGGACGGTGAAGAGAATGAGCCGGATCGTTTCTACCTCACCCAACGCGAGATCCCGTTCATCCAATCGACGGATGGATTCTACATGGCAACGGTCGGCGAGAACGGCTGGCCGTACATGCAATTCCGTGGCGGTCCGAACGGGTTCCTAAAAATTCTCGATCCACGAACGCTCGGGTACGCGGATTTTCGAGGGAACAAACAGTACATCAGCACCGGCAATATTGCTTCGCAGAAGAAGGCCATGTTGTTCCTGATGGATTACCCAAACCGACAGCGCCTAAAAATCTGGACCATGGCCACGATCACGGATGTTGCGGACGACCCTGCGCTGGCGAAGAAACTGGTGATGCCAGACTACCGCGGCAAGGTGGAGCGGCTGGTGGTGCTGACCATCCAAGCTTACGATTGGAACTGCCCTCAGCACATCACCCCTCGCTACACTGAGAAAGCGATCATCGAGAAATTCGGAAACGGGAACTCACTGCCCTCGTGAATCATTTTTATGTTGGTCGCCTCCCCAAACTTCCGTCTCGGGATAAAACGCCTGCCACGCGAACCAGTAGGAGCGAACACTGGGGATGGGCTCTTTTGTTTCTCGATCAATCACCACCGCGTATTGTTGTTGATCGTCGGAGGTCACCTGGATGTTTATCTTCCCCACTAGGTCATCGAACTGTTTCGCCACCGTGAGTAATTCGATCGGATACGCTTTCGCATTTCCATCGATCTCGATCCCTACGACCCATGCTTTGCGTGCAAGTTCTTCACGATTGAAATTCACTGGAAACGAATTGCGCGGACTGTTCTTGTACGACGCGTAGGCTTCGCTGTCGTAATTCCTTTTGTGCCCCGTTTCAAGTGAGAGCACTTGGCCTTTGGGAAACTTCTCCCGAGCGGCAGCCCACGTCATTTGCTTGGACTCCAGCCACGGAAGTTTTTTGCCAACGTACTTTCCCGAAACACACTTCCGACCCACCTGCGTCCACAGCGATTCGGTCTGCCGATCCCGAATTCAGGCTACTTGGACTCCACCGGAGCCAGGATCTCCAGGACGTATCTGCGTGTGATGCCGAAGTTGAACGACTGCCCGGATTGAAACGGTTCGCGCAGTTCGAAGTTCTCAAAGGCGATGCCGCCGGGGATTGGTTGCTTGCCCATCCAATAGGTGAACCGCGCGTTCACGACCGCCGTCAGTTCAGGGCGAATCTCGGCGCTCGGCTTCCGCCAGTATTGCGTGACCTTCGTTCCTTTGTAATCCCAGAAGGACGGTCGGCCAAAAGGTCGAGCGGAGGCGGGGTCGCTCTCGTCATTCGTGATGGCCACGAAGACATCGCCGTTGGGCGCGCGGGGAAGACGGTCGAGATTGAAGATCCTGTGATCGGCGAAATGATTGTCGCGATAGTCCGGATAAAGCTGAAGACTCGAAACCGGACCGTCTGCGAGAAACAACAATCGTGTGCGCGACTTGTTGCCCATCGTGGCGGTGAGGATGCAGGTCTCAAAGGGTGCGCTGCCGGGTTCGGCGGTCACGGTCAACTTCAGTTCATCCGGGGCATCGCTTCGTTGCGAGAGCTTCAGTCGAACGTGAGCGCCGTTGTTGAACTTCTCGACGAACACGATGATCGATAGTTCTTCGACCCCCGGCGCGATGCTGGTGATGGTTCCTGCGTCGAGATGCGGAGATTCAATTGCTGGTTGCGAAATGTCACCGGTCCAAAACAGTTTGCCGTTCTTCTGGTCGAAGGAGCTTTTCTCCAGTTCACTGAATCCCTTCTTCCCGGCCACGATTGGTTCGACCGCGATAAAGTTGATCAGATCGTATCCACCGTCCGGCAACGTCGGGTAGCCGAGGCGGATCAGCCCGCGCGGTCCGCCATCGCCACCGGTGAACCCACCGGGATGAAGCGCAAATTTCAGCCCTCCCTCGATTCCCCAGATTGATGAGTTGGTCGTCTGACCAGCTCTTACCCAGTCACCGGCAAAGGAAGTGTCGGGGGCTTCCGTAACGAGCAGCATCAGAAAGATAAACATCGGGCGGCGCATTCGCGAAGAATACTGCCCGACGCCCGGCAGGCAATTACAGTCTCGCGCGGTCGCTAATCCGGGGAACCCAGACGGGGCCCGGGGCATATCATCTCAGCCAACAATGCAGTAGAAAACCACGAATGGACACGAATCCAGGGAAGCCCCGGCAATCTTTTGGATAGTCGGCGAAAGGCCCCATCGGGTGGACAGGATGGGGTTTCCCACCAGCAGCCGGTGATCCCGTGCCCATTCGTGGTTCAATCAAATGGTTCCGGCTCAGTTTATCGGAGGTTTTCTTCAGCATAAGAGACTGGTTTTGAACAAGGCTGGCGTTCTTCCAAAGATTTTTTGTAACGTCGGACCAAGCTTATCTCAGGAACCGGCATGACAAAGAACAGCGATTCAAAAGCCGTCTGTCCCAAGTGCGGTGACTCGATCTCCACCGATGCGCCGCAGGGATTGTGTCCGAAATGCGTGATGTCCGTGGTGGCGACCGAGTCGGACGGCGGCCTGCCACTGGTCGGCACCGGGGATGTTCCGACCCTGGAACGGGTGGGCCAGGCGTTTCCCAATTTGGAGGTGATTGAACTGATCGGGCGCGGCGGGATGGGGCTTGTCTTCAAGGCGCGGCAACCGAATCTCGACCGGTTTGTCGCGTTGAAACTCCTGACGGACAAGCTGGCGAAGGACCCCCGATTCGCCGAGCGGTTTAATCGGGAAGGGAAAGTCTTGGCGAGGCTGAACCATCCCAACATTGTCAATGTTTATGATTTTGGCCGCACGGATGATTTCTACTTCCTGATGATGGAATACGTGGAGGGCGTGAATCTGCGGCAAGCCATGCGTGCCGGGAGGTTCTCGCCGACGGAAGCGCTGACGGTGGTGCCCAGCATCTGTGAGGCGCTGCAGTATGCCCACGATCAGGGCATTCTTCATCGCGACATCAAGCCCGAGAACAT
This sequence comes from Verrucomicrobiota bacterium, assembly GCA_041689265.1. Lineage (GTDB taxonomy): Bacteria > Verrucomicrobiota > Verrucomicrobiia > Limisphaerales > RI-55 > JBDNGP01. Next base: position 12,594 of record JBDNGP010000018.1, on the reverse strand, counting down.
CCTGCTCGACACGAAGGGAAACGTGAAGATCGCCGACTTCGGCATCGCCAAGCTGGTCGGTGACGACAACCTGGGGAACGTCACGTTGACCAACACCGGTTCCGCTCTCGGCACGCCGCATTACATGGCGCCGGAGCAGTTGGAGAATCCTTCCGAGGTTGATCATCGCGCGGACATCTATTCCCTCGGTGTGGTCCTCTATGAAATGTTGACCGGCGAATTGCCGATCAGCCGTTTCGATGCGCCTTCAGCCAAAACGCCTGTTGGTAAAGGTGTCGATGACGTCGTCTTTCGCGCCCTGGAAAAGAACCGTGAGAAGCGACAACACAGCGCGAACGAATTCAAGACGCAGGTGCAGACGGCGGGTGCGGGGGAGGTGCCGCCGAAACCAGCTTCACGCCAGGAATCCGAATCGAAAGTATGCGATGTAGCCGCTGTCGGCACCTTGCTCGTGGGATTGAGTTTGGTAAACATTGTTGTCGGAATGTTCATTCACTTTCTGATGAAAGTTCCGGTGGGCTCAGCGAGTTTCTTTTTCCCGGTTGTCGTGCCGTTTCTGGCGATGTCCATCATGGGAACGGTTCTTGGTTGGGTTGGGTTGGTGAAGATCAAGCGGTCTGGTGGTGAACTTTATGGCACCCCCATCGCCTTGTTCGCCGCATTGACCTATCCAATCGCGTTGCCCGCATTGGTGATCGTTGCGCTTCCCATGGTCATCAAATTTCAAGCGGGTGCGGGTCCGGGTTGGATTGCCCGAATGACTATTTTTGCTCTCATCGCCGGTTTATTGTCAGCGTTGATCTGGAGTGCGGTTGCGATTTGCCGATGGGCCTACAATCGTCCGCGTGGCGAACATTGGAACTCGCGCGGTTGGGCTATCACGTCGGGTGCGATTTTCGTTCCCCTTCTCCTGATTGCGCTCGGCAACACTGGCGGACCGAAAATTAATTCCATGAATTCCGGCCGATCGTCCGATCCAATTGTTTCTCGAATCAGCACCGCTGAACAATTGCCGCATGGCATCGTTCAGTTGGTGGCTTTGTCGACACATCCTTCAGATGGCATCTGGTGGAAACCGGAGGGCTCACCGTGGACGGAAGCACCGTTTACCAACCCCGGCCATAACGCCGACTCAAGGGCTGAACATCGCGCTGTGGAGATGGTGTTTAGGACACCGGGCGTGGACGATCCGTATCCGGCTTACAAATTTAGGCTGGAAGGATCAAGGGGGTCTTCAGGGGGTAGCCCCGTGATCCAAAACGGAGAACCGGTAGACAATAGTTATTTCACTGCGGCGCTGTTCCCGAAAGACATGACTGAGACGACGGTGGCTGTCGGCGTGGCCTTCGGTCATTGGGAGACGCTCGCCGATGAGCCGTCCGGATCGCAAGCCAGTCTTTCAATGGTTCGTCGTGGTGTTCCGGTTAGCATCAACTTTGTCAGCGTTGAAGAGAACGCAAAAAGGGATACCGTGTTGGTTGTGGCGCACGATATTAAAGACGCGCAGTTGCAGCTGGTTGCAGTTGATGCCGAAGGCAAAGAAACCCGCGAAGTTGAGCGGACCACCTCTGGTAGCCAAGCAACGGCGACGTTCGCAGGGCTGTCGCTGGAGAATATTCGTCGCTTTCGTTTGAAGGTTCGTTCGTTTCGTTGGGCAGTTTTCGAGAATGTGCAACTTGAGCCACGCGTCCTCACTGGCGACTATCCAGGTGCTGTTCGGCCCGGGGTCGTCGTCGACTTCAGCAAGGTCACACTGCGGAGCGTAGATGGGGTGGCCCGTTTGGAGCTTCATTACACCACGTATCCAACAAGCACCAAATCTGAGAGCTCGACCCGGCTCGAATGGAAAACGGATGGTCGCTTTCGAGATGCTCCGGTGAGTGTGTTGGAGAGTTCATCGATTATCGCAGGCGCCCGCTCCGGACAAACGAATGTGTACCGGAACATCGTCGCGCTGGAATTGCCAAAGGACATCGACAGCAGGGACGTTGGTATTGCCTTGACGCACGCACGCGACCGGTGGGAGGGAAATCATTTGATCGTTCACGCTGGTGACGAGTATCCCATTCTGACCGTGAAGCAGTTGCCGGAGAATGAAGTGTCGCTCTCGCTCACGATGCGACCCATGGAGTAGCAACGACCGCCGCCTGATCAATGACCTCGGTTGAAAACAGTTCTCCGTTTGCGCCCACCCGCTGGACGCTGATCCTGCGTGCTCAGGGAACCTCCCCGGAGGCCCGCGCGGCACTTAGCGAATTGTGTAAAACCTATTACCAGCCGGTCTTTCGTTTCCTGCGCCGGGAAGGCCGCGAAGAGGATGCCGCCAGGGAACTGACCTAGGCCTTTTTCGCGAAGGTGCTGGAGCGTGGAGGGCTCGGCACTGCGGACCCGGAGAGAGGGCGTTTTCGATCCTATCTGCTCGGAGCGGTGAAACATTTTCTGGCGGACATCCGAAAGCACGAACACCGGCAGAAACGTGGAAGCGGGATCGAACCCGGTTCTCTCGACGCCGCGACCGAAGACGGTGCGCCGGAGATCCAGGTGGCCGACCCGATCGATCGTTCGCCGGACTCGTGGTTCGATCGGCAATGGGCAATGACCGTGATGGAACAGGCTCTGATCACCGTGCAGAATGAGTTCGAGACGGCGGGCAAATCGGAACAATTTGAGAAACTGAAACCCTGGCTCGTGGGGGACACCTCCCGGCTCTCCCAGGTTGAGGTTGCCCGGCAACTCGGCTGGAGCGAAAGCGCGGTCAAAGTGGGGGTTCATCGCCTGCGCAAACGTTTCCGGGAGGTTGTGCGCGACGAGATCAGACAGACCGTGGCCGAAGGAATCGATGTCGACGGCGAGCTACGTTACCTGGTGGAGGTGCTGGCCCGAAACATGGATTCGGATCACTGATTCCCACCGAGAATTCCGCCCGCCAAAGCGCCGCCATCCGGCGCTATCCGGCGTTGTTGATGCTTTTAACGGCGAGGTCGTTCATTGACAACGTTCCCCTCCAAGACGAACAACTACAGTCCGGCAGTCCGGCCTTCGTGACAACGCGATGGCCGGTCGTTTTGTCGGTGGGCGACAAGGAATCACCGGAGGCCGCGCGGGCCTTGGAACATCTTTGTCAGGCGTATTGGTTTCCATTGTACGCGCACGTTCGCCGACTCGGGCATCAGCCGGCAGACGCGGAAGATCTGACCCAGGCATTCTTCGAGAAGCTGCTGGAAAAGGACTGGCTCGCTTCCGCAGATCGGGAACGCGGGCGGTTCCGAACATTTCTGCTGAGTTCGCTGAAGCACTTTCTCGCGAACGAATGGGACAAGTCACAAGCGCAAAAACGCGGCGGTCATGTGACGATTGTTCCGCTGGACGCACCTGAAGGTGAAACGCGGCTCCAACGCGAACCGTCGATCTCCGCCACTCCGGACCGGGAGTTTGACCGGCGATGGGCGCTGGCCGTTTTGGAAACAGTTCTGGCACGATTGGAAAATGAATATCGCGAAAGCGGCAAATCCAAATTATTCGATCAACTGAAAGTGACGATTGGCGGCGACCGGGCGGAGATTCACTTCGCTGAAATGGCGCGAAGTCAAAATCATGGAACTGCTCGGCAAGGGCGGCATGGGGATGGTTTACAAGGCGCGCCAGCCGCACCTCGACCGGATTGTCGCGTTGAAGATCCTCCCGCGCGACGCCGCGAAAGATCCCGCGTTTGCCGAACGGTTTCAGCGCGAAGCCAAAGCACTGGCCCGGCTCAATCATCCGAACATTGTCGCCATTTACGACTTTGGCCAGTCCGGTGATTACTTCTATTTTTTGATGGAATACGTGGACGGCGCGAACTTACGTCAGCTCGAGCGTTCGCGGCGGTTGAGCCCCGAGGAAGCCTTCGCCATCGTGCCCAGGATTTGTGAGGCGTTGCAGTATGCGCACGACGCAGGCATCGTTCACCGTGATGTGAAACCGGAGAACATCCTCATCGCCAAGTCGGGGCGGGTGAAGATCGCGGACTTCGGAATCGCGAAGATTGTCGGCAAGAACGAAGACTATTCGCTCACCGGGACGCGACACGCGCTGGGCACCCCAAACTACATGGCGCCCGAACAGATGGACACGCCGACCAAGGTGGATCATCGCGCGGACATCTATGCGTTGGGTGTGGTTTTCTACGAAATGCTGACGGGCGAACTACCGATGGGCCGGTTCGAACTGCCGTCGAAGAAACTGAAGGTCGATATCCGGATCGATGAAGTGGTGCTGAAGTCGCTCGAACGAAATCCCGAACTGCGTTACCAGACCGCCGGCGCGGTGAAGACGGACATGGACACCATTACCGGCGACAATTCGTCCGGCAGTCCCCCAACTTCAACTAACGACCAGTAGCAACCGAAGGAGAACTCAATACATCGGATGCCTGCAGGCTCTCGGTGTTGTTGCTCACCACCGAGCTTCCGGAGAAGGAAACTCCGTGTGGCGATGGACACGGCCATGGCCCTGATATAGGAGGCATGATGTAATCGTGCTCCCCGACGTTGCCCGGATGGTTTGTCCTCCTTTTTGACCCGTCTTCCGGGCAAAAAAAAGCGAGGCCCGTTTCCAGGCCTCGCTGTGAATTGATTAATTGCGGGAACGCGATTACATCATGCCGCCCATGCCGCCCATGTCAGGGCCATGGCCGTGTCCACCAGCACTAGGGGATTCCTTCTCCGGAAGCTCGGTGATGAGGCACTCAGTGGTGAGCAACAACGCCGCGATGGACGAAGCGTTCTGCAGCGCGGTGCGGGTCACCTTCTTGGGATCAACAACACCGGCTTTCACTAGGTCCTCGTATTCGCCAGTGGCGACATTGTAACCTTCGTTGCCCTTGCGTTTCTTGACTTCCTGAACAACGAGCGAGCCTTCGACGCCAGCGTTGGCGGCGAGTGCGCGGAGGGGTTCTTCGATGGCACGCTTGATCAGATCGACACCGATCTGCTCGTCGTGGTTGGCCCCGACGACCTTGCTGACGGCTGGCAAGCAGCGGATCAGCGCAACACCACCTCCAGGAACGATGCCTTCTTCAACGGCTGCGCGGGTGGCGTGCAACGCATCTTCCACGCGGGCTTTCTTTTCCTTCATCTCGGTTTCGGTTGCGGCACCGACGTTGATGACGGCAACACCACCGGCGAGTTTTGCGAGGCGTTCCTGCAATTTTTCGCGGTCGTAGTCCGAAGTTGTTTCTTCGATCTGACGACGGATCTGGTTGACGCGGCCCTGAATCTCGGAAGCTTTGCCGCCACCTTCAACGATGGTGGTGTTTTCCTTGTCCACGACGATGCTCTTGGCGCGGCCGAGGTCTTCGATGCCGATGCCCTCAAGCTTGATGCCGAGGTCTTCAGTGATGCAACGACCACCGGTGAGGATCGCGAGATCTTCCATCATCGCTTTGCGACGATCACCGAAACCAGGCGCCTTCACGGCGCAGGCGTTCAGCGTGCCACGCAGCTTGTTCACCACGAGAGTGGCGAGCGCTTCACCTTCGACGTCTTCAGCGATGATGAGCAGCGGCTTGCCGGTCTTCGCGGTCTTTTCGAGTACCGGGAGAAGGTCCTTCAGGTTGCTGATTTTCTTTTCAAAGATCAGGATGTAAGCATCGCTGAGCTTGGCTTGCATCGACTCCGCGTCGGTGACGAAATAAGGCGAGAGGTAACCCTTGTCGAACTGCATGCCCTCGACCACTTCGAGAGTGGTGTCGATCGACTTGGCTTCTTCGACAGTGATGGTGCCGTCTTTGCCGACCTTGTCCATGGCTTCAGCGATGATCTCGCCGATGGTGGAATCCCAGTTGGCTGAAACGGTCGCGACCTGCTTGATCTCGTCCTTGTTCTTCACCTTGGTGGCGATCTTTGCGAGCTGGTCGACCGCAGCGTCGACAGCCTTCTGAACGCCACGCTGAATACCGATCGGGTTTGCACCGGCGGTCACGTACTTCAGACCTTCGCGGAAGATGGCTTCGGCGAGAACCGTCGCGGTTGTGGTGCCGTCACCAGCTGCATCGCTGGTCTTGCTGGCCACTTCACGAACCATCTGGGCACCCATGTTTTCATAGGGGTTTTCGAGTTCGACTTCCTTGGCGACGGTGACACCGTCCTTGGTCACGATCGGGGAACCGAATTTCTTGTCGAGGACGACGTTGCGTCCCTTGGGTCCGAGGGTCGCCTTGACCGCACGGGCGAGTTTCGAAACACCCCGAAGCAGAGTCTGCCGGGCCTGTTCGTCAAAAATAATTTGTTTAGCTGCCATATCTGTTTTTATCTGTGGTTAAATTTTAATTAGCCGATGATCGCGAGAATGTCGTCGCTGTTCAGGATCTTGTAATCCTTGCCGTCGATCTTGATTTCAGTTCCGCCGTACTTGCTGACAAGAACGGTGTCGCCCTTCTTCACTTCAAACGGAACCCTCTTGCCGTCTTCGTCAAGCTTGCCGGTGCCAAGGGCCACGACAATGCTTTCCTGCGGTTTTTCTTTTGCGGAATCAGGGATAATGATTCCGCCTTTTTTTACTTCCTTCTCTTCAGCCGGTTCTACGAGAACTCGGTCGCCGAGTGGTTTTATTTTCAGTGCCATACTGTATTCGTTCCTATCTTGGGTTTGTTTTGTTGGTTGAAACAATCTCCGGCGCACCCACGCCGGAAGGAGGTTTTAAAGATGGTTGGCGGCTGCATTGGTGAGCCGCCGACCATTTAAAAATTAGTTCTTCTTCTCGTCCACGACTTCGGCGTCGATGATCGGGCCGTCGTCAGAATCAGTCTTCTTGTCGCCGTCGGAACCTTCCGCTTCCGACGAGGCATCGCCGGAGGGTTTTCCTTTATCGCCGGCCTTGGCCTGTTCTTCCTGGGCCGACTTGTAGAGCTGCTCGGAAACCGCCTGCCAGGATTCGTTGAGCTTCTCGCTCGCCGACTTGATCGCCGCGGAGTCTTCGCCCTTGAGCGCTTCCTGAACGTTCTTTACCGCCGCTTCGATTTTCTCTTTGTCCGCCGCTGGAATCTTTTCACCATTGTCTTTCAGCATCTTCTCCGTGCGATAGACGGCGTTGTCGGCTTCGTTGCGGGTCTCGACTTCTTCACGTTTCTTTTTGTCTTCTTCTTCGTGAATCTCGGCGTCCTTCTTCATCTTCTCGATCTCGTCCTGCGACAGGCCGCTGCTCGCTGTGATCGTGATCTTCTGTTCCTTGCCGGTGCCAAGGTCCTTCGCGCTGACGTGCAGAATGCCGTTCGCATCGATGTCGAAAGTAACTTCAACCTGCGGCACACCACGAGGAGCCGGCGGAATGTCATCCAGTTTGAACTTGCCGATCGTCTTGTTGTCTTTCGAGAACTGACGTTCGCCCTGCAGAACGTGGATCTCCACGCCCGGCTGGTTGTCCGCGGCGGTTGAGAAAATTTCCGATTTGCGCGATGGAATTGTGGTGTTGCGTTCGATCAACTTGGTGAACACGCCGCCCATCGTTTCGATGCCGAGCGACAACGGAGTCACGTCCAGCAAAAGAACGTCCTTCACGTCGCCCTGCAAAACGCCACCCTGAATCGCGGCACCAATCGCCACCACTTCATCGGGATTCACACCCTGGTGAGCAGGTTTGCCAACGAGCTTGTTCGCGGTTTCAACCACGCGCGGCATACGGGTCATACCACCGACGAGCACCAGCTCATCAATTTCATTGGTCGACAGCTCGGCATCCTTCAGACAGGCCTTGACCGGCGTAATGGTCCGCTCAAACAAATCATCGCAGAGCTGTTCCATCTTTGAACGGGTCAGCTTCAGAGCGATGTGTTTCGGCCCGCTCGCGTCAGCGGTGACGAACGGCAGATTGATTTCGTATTGTTGTGAGCTGGAAAGCGCGATCTTGGATTTCTCGGCTTCTTCCTTGATCCGCTGCAACGCGTCCGGCTGGCCGCGTAAATCGATTCCCTGATCTTTCTTAAATTCAGCGAGAATCCAGTCGATGATCTTGTTGTCCCAGTCGTCGCCACCAAGGTGGGTGTCGCCGTTGGTCGCCTTGACCTCAAAAACACCGTCACCGATCTCGAGCACTGAGATATCAAAGGTGCCGCCGCCCAAATCATAAACCGCGATCTTCTCGTCGGCTTTCTTGTCGAGACCGTACGCAAGCGATGCGGCAGTCGGTTCGTTGATGATGCGAAGCACCTCGAGCCCGGCGATCTTGCCCGCGTCTTTCGTTGCCTGACGTTGTGAGTCGTTGAAGTAGGCCGGAACGGTAATGACCGCCTGGGTGACTTTTTCACCGAGACGCGTCTCGGCGTCGGCCTTCAGCTTGGCGAGAATCATTGCCGAAATTTCCGGCGGGCTGAACTGCTTCTTCTTGCCTTCGATTTCAACTTCGACCGCCACGTCACCGTTGGACGCCTTCACAACACTGTAAGGAATTCGTTTGGTCTCTTCCGCGACTTCATCGTACTTGCGGCCCATGAACCGTTTCACCGAGTAAATCGTATTTCTGGGGTTGGTGACGGCCTGGCGTTTCGCCGCATCGCCGACCAATCGCTCACCGTTTTTTGAAAATGCGACCACCGACGGCGTCGTGCGTTTGCCTTCGGAGTTCTCCAAAACCATCGGCTCCCCACCTTCCATCACGGACATACACGAGTTGGTCGTGCCCAAATCAATTCCTAATACTTTTGGCATAATTCAAAATCTATTTCTCTTCCTACCCAGCACAGACAAATCCAATCCAAAAATGTTTCATAAATCATTATTAATAAACACTTTATGTATTTTAGAAATGCTGAAGAACGACCGGAAGAGTGTCACGCAGTCCCTAAAGTGTGCCACAGTGGCTCTGACTGTTCTATTTCGACGCCTCCGTTTGGTGCGCCGAAGCTGCCCGTTTCTTTAGTGAAACCATAAGTACACCAATATCTGAAGGCGATACCCCGGAAATTCGTGAAGCCTGCCCTACCGTAGTTGGACGAAGGGCATCGAGCTTGAGCCGCGCCTCCGTGCTGATCGCGGTCTGGCCCAGATAATCGAAGTTCTCGGGGATCTTCCGATCTTCATTGGTCCGGAACTTTTTGATCTCCTGGGCCTGTCGCCGAATGTAGCCCTCGTATTTGATTTCAATTTCAACTTGGGTGATGACCTCGGGATCCAATTCTGAATTCCTCCCTTCCAGACCCCCATAGTTCACCTCCGGACGTCGAAGGATTTTCGCGAGCGACTCAGAACCGTGTCGAGTGTTCTCCAGACGCTCAATCTCACACTTGATCATTTTGGCCTTCAACGCGGTCTTCTTGAAATGCCGATCTGGGAGCAACCCGATTCTGTGGCCGATTGCTGAAAGCCGGATGTCTGCGTTATCCTGCCTCAGAAGCAACCGGTACTCGGCCCTCGAAGTAAACATCCGGTACGGCTCGACGGTTCCTTTCGTGACGAGATCATCAATCAATACTCCGATGTACGCCTGATCGCGCCCAAGCACGACCGGGTCTTTGCCCTGCGTCTTTCGAGCTGCGTTAATACCAGCCATCAACCCTTGAGCGCCTGCTTCTTCGTATCCCGACGTACCGTTGATCTGGCCGGCCAGAAAAAGTCCCTCGCAACATTTCGTCTCCAAGCTCGGTTTCAGCTGGGTCGGTTGCGCATAGTCGTATTCGACGGCATAAGCTGGACGGAGAATCTCCGCCTTCTCTAACCCTACGATGGTTTGGATCAGCTCAATCTGGACGTCAATTGGAAGACAGGTTGAAAAGCCATTGATATAATACTCATCCGTGCCGATGCCCTCAGGTTCGAGAAAGATCTGATGGCTCGCCTTATCGGAAAACTTGACGATCTTGTCTTCAATCGACGGACAGTATCGGGGACCGATTCCCTCAATTACACCGGAGTACATCGGTGATTTATGGAGATTCTCCCGAACGATCTGCGCTGTTAAATCTGTCGTGTATGTGATGTGACACGGCATTTGACCGTTATTCCGATCCAGAATCGATCCCGGAGGATATTTTCCTTTCGAGTGACCGATGTCATTCGGATTGATTCCAGATTGTTCCACGTGGAACAATTCGTCTTTCCAATACGAAAAGTATGGAATGGGTTCCTCCCCGGGCTGTTCCATTAACTTGTCGAACGAAATGGAACTTTTCAAGATGCGCGGGGGAGTTCCTGTTTTTAGCCGACACAACTCAAGGCCCGCAGAAATCAACGACCCTGAAAGCCCCATCGCTGAACTTTCCCCCGCTCGTCCGCCGGACTGTTGATTCGATCCAATATGCATCAACCCTTTTAGGAAAGTGCCGGTAGTGATGATCACCGTTTTGGATCGAAACAGAACGCCCAGATTTGTTTCCACGCCTTTCACTGTGCCCTCTTCGATCAGGAGCGCGCTTGTTTGGGTTTGTTTCAAATCGAGATTTTCCTGCCGTTCGCAAACCCACTTCATCCGAAATTGGTAGGCCTTCTTATCGCATTGGGCCCGCGGAGCCCACACGGACGGTCCCTTGGAAGTATTCAACATCCGGAACTGGAGCCCGGTCATATCCGTGCACTTCCCCATTTCCCCACCGAGCGCGTCAATCTCCCTGACCAAATGTCCTTTCGCCAATCCACCGATTGCCGGATTGCAGGACATCTGCGCAATCGTATCCATGTTGATCGTCAATAGTAACGTCTGCGCGCCCATCCGAGCGGAAGCCAACGCCGCTTCGACACCGGCGTGTCCGCCGCCGACAACTACGACGTCATAGGGTTTTGGATAGGTGAACATCAGGCGTTCGCCGCACAATACGTGACGCCCTCAATCGCGTCAGCTGACGATCTTGAAATTCCCTTCTGGGGATTTGACGCGAGGTGTTCGCATATTTTAAAGACGGACTCAAACTCGTCCACACCCAGTCCAACGCAAATCTGATCAACTGAAAGGCCTGCGCCTTTTTTCGAGCCGAGAAATTCGATCACTGATTGCTGAAGGTTAAGAAGCGACTCTGCCGCTTTCTTACCTGCTTCAACTCCCGGCTGGTGGTAGGCATTGATATTCACCAATGACGCATAGAAGCCAACTGCCCGCTCAAAAAGCGCGATCAGTCCACCGACTGCGGCTGGATTTACTTCCTTTATCGTAATCGTAATTGATTCACGGTCATTTTCGTAAAGTGCCTGGCGGGTTCCGAGGTAGAACCCGAAAAGGAAATCTCCCGAAGTCTTCCCCTTCTCGACCTCCATGGATGTTTCCTTCCGATCCGTCAGAACTTCGATGAATGTCGCGAAGAAGTTGTTCACGCCGTCGCGAAGCTGCTGGACGTACGCATGTTGGTCCGTCGATCCTTTGTTTCCATAAACGGCGATTCCTTGGTGAACGACGTTCCCGGCCAAGTCACGTTCTTTGCCAAGCGATTCCATGATGAGCTGCTGAAGATATTTGGAAAACAGCTCCAACCGATCTTTATAAGGAAGAATCACCATATCTTTCTCTCCTTTACCGTTACCGGAATGAAACCACATCAGCGCCAACTGCGCGGCGGGGTTTTTGGTGGTTTCAGCGATCCTCGTTACCGAATCCACATCACGAGCGCCTGACAGAAGTTCTTCCGTATTAATGCCTTGCAACGCTGCGGGAAGCAATCCGACAGCCGACAGCTCACTCGTCCGGCCACCGACCCAGTCCCACATGGGAAAGCGTTCGATCCACTTTTCCTCCGCAGCAACCTTATCCAGATTGCTTCCATCGCCGGTAATCGCCACGCAGTGTTTCGAGAAATCGAGGCCAGCTTTAACGTAAGCGTTCTTGGCTTCGAGCATTCCATTGCGCGTTTCCTTGGTTCCGCCGGATTTTGAAATAACTGCGCACAATGTTCGGTCAAGGTTTCCGGCCAATTGCTGAAGAACCACGTCCATGCCGTCGGGATCGGTGTTATCGAAGAAATAGACCTTCATTTTGTCGCTCGCGGGGTTGCCCACCGCGCGTGAAACGAACTGAGGGCCAAGTGCTGATCCGCCGATGCCGATCACCAACAAATTCTCGAACTTGCCGCCCTGTCCTTTGATCGCGCCTGAATGGACATCGCCGGTGAACCGCTTGATCTTCCCCAATGTCGACGTGATGGCTTCTTTGATCCCGGCGTCCGGCGCGAGTTCAGGATTGCGAAGCCAGTAGTGGCCGACCATTCGATTTTCGTCCGGGTTGGCAATGGCACCCGATTCAAGTTCCGCCATCGACTTGAAAGCGGCCTGGATCTTCGGCTCCATTTTCTCGAAGAAGTCCGCACCGAAATTCATCCGGCTGATGTCGAGTGACAGATTGATCGACGGATAGTTTGTGTAGTACTTCTTGAAACGATTCCAAAGTTCAGTTTTTGACTGGCTCATAAAACAGGTTTAATGCGAGATAGCAGGCCTTCCTCACAAGCAAAATCCATCTGCACACGGTCAAGAACAGCATCAGCTTGTTGTCTCAGCGTAAGGTTGAGCTTCGTTGTCAGATTTAGTTCGCCTGAAGAAATGAGCTTTCGCATATTCACCGCCGCATGAATTCAATGACCGGATACGGACGCGGCGAAGCTTCGTCAAGCGGGATGAAAATCGCCGTGGAACTTAGCTCGGT
>JBDNGP010000017.1:0-23609 GCA_041689265.1 Verrucomicrobiota bacterium | reverse complement strand
GTGGAGTCAAACAGGGTGCCCGTCGTTACGGAAAAGTCGTGTCTGCAACTGGCGCACCGGTAAAGCGCCGTCCTTCTCTCCCATACCTTCTTGTTCCCGCAGGCGGGACAAGTCATTCCATCGGGCCACCTCAGACTTACTAGGTAAACGCGGCAGGCGTCCTCGGTCGGGAACCAATCACGCATTTGAACCACCGTTCGGGGATATTCTGCCATGCCCAAACACTACCTGTAGTGGTCGGGGGCGTAAAGTGCATACCCAGATTGTTAAAATCGCCGGCTACACAAACTTCATTGGCTGATGATGATTCATAGAAAAAATCCGCGTTGTGCAGCGGGGTGGATCGTTTTTTCTTTGGTGACGTAATTTTTCCTTTGCGTGACATGATGTTCCTGTTTTTTGAGCGGACCGCATGAACGGGGGATTTCCATCCACGGATCGGCGGTTGTCTTTCGTATGGGAGCCTCAGCGCAGCCGCGAGATTCCCACCGACTGACAATTAGTTTCCGATGGGCAACGGTTTCCCCAAAGAACTTATGCCGACGATAGGCCGCCAGATGCCCGACCGGATTCAGGTGGCACTGTGTGCGATGCGGATGACGCAGCGGAGTTGTTCGGCACGAAGCGCGACACACACGCTCCCCTTTTTTAAACATTGTTTCGGCTGATGAGAAGTGTGCCACTGGAAGCCTTCTCCAAAAGGGAACGGCGACAATCCGATCCATCGCCGGTGTCCGGCGGGTGATCTGTCAAGTATCGAGCGATTCGAAGGGGGCCACCTTGTGAAACTTACGCGGTGGCGGTCTGGTTGATTTGTGATTGTCGAACAAGATAGCATTGGGAACGGATGAGAAATGCGGATCGCGGCGTCATCGGTCCTGTCCCATAATCCGGGTACGAAAAAACCGGCACGATGGAAGGGGGAATCGTTCCCCCGCTATTTCGTGTGGCGCTCCAAAGCTTTTTCGAGCCTTTCCCTGGCTGCGGGCGGGAGTGATTTCTCCACCGTGTTCTTTTCTGGATCGGCGTAGTGATCGACGCCCTCGTGCAAATAGTGCAATTGCTTTTCGTAACGGCGGCAGTATTTGCACATGCTGACATGGAGGCGGAGGGAGAGGCGCTTTCGCAAAGGAAGGTGACGGTCCATCCCTTCGGAGATGAGCTGGGAAACATCCCGGCACGAAGGCATCACGCGGACCATGAGTCGCATCATGGCATGGGTGATTTTTTGGAGAGGATTTAAAGGCATGGCGATCTATCTCCGTTCAGTGTTTCATCCAGTTCTGCTCCAGGCAGAGTCGAAGTTGCATCCGAGCGCGGTGCAGCAGCACCCAGAAATTTGCGGGAGTGACGCCCAGCACGTCCTGGATGCGACTGGAATCGGTCGCTTCCATTTCGCGCATCACGAAGGCGTTCGCAGCGCGCGGCGGCAACTGGGAGATACACTGCTTCAGGGCCACCATAAATTCGTTGCGCTGCATCTGACCGGCGGCGTCCGGTCCCCAATCCATCGGGCCGGATTCGGGTTCTCGCTTCCACAAGCCGAGGTCATCGAAACGTCCCTCCAGTTCGTCGGGCATCGAATCGTCGGAATTGACAGTTCGTTCCCGCGCGAGGCGGCGAAAGTGATCGACAATCTTATGTTTCATAATGCCCGTCAGCCAACCGCGTTCCGTGGCTTGACCGGAGAATCGGTCGCGGCCTTTGAATGCCGCCAGCAAGGTGTCCTGCACCAGATCTTCCGCAATGGTTTCGTTGCGGACTCGAATCAAGGCAAAGCGAAACAGGTAGTCGCCGTGCCGCTCGATCCATAACTTCGGATCGACCTGATCGTGAGACTCCTCGCCGGACTTTTCCGACATCTTGGCGGTTGTTAAAGATTCGTCCATTGCGCGCGATGCTCAATTGATGATTCGAAACTGCTATGAGTTTGAACGGGGCTCGGCCGCTTGCTGAGCAGCAGAAGCCCGGTTCTCCAAGGAGTCAAGATTCAAGAGTGGAAGCCCGGGCTCCTGGTTCGCCGGGAATGATGCCATGACCTCCAGCTTCGCGAGCACATTTTGGATCAGTCCGTCTACATCGCCGCTTCCCCGGATTTTTTCCGCGCTCAGGAGTAGTGTCAGCTCATTCTCGTCCTCGATAAAGATGGCGGGCAGCTCACATGCGATCTGCGGATTGGCAGTGCGAAATTCGGTCCGGTAGTAGAACTCGAGCTGACACCCGAGCGCGCCGAGGAAGTTTTTCCACTTCAAGCTCATGCCGCGAATGTCATAAGTGTAGAAGCACAGGCTGCATTCGTAGGTGGATGGAGAGAACACCCGGTGTAACGTGGAAGCAATGGCATTGAACGCACCGTTCTCGGCGTTGTAAACGAGGATCAGTTTCTTGATTGGTTTCATCGAAGCGTAATCGTCGGAATTGTCAACGGTGGCCGCAGACTCATCGACACAATTGAGAGTCTCGAAGAGGAACTGCTATTCCGTGCCGGGTGGCCTTTGTGCTTCCTTCATCGCGCCAACGCTCGAAAGTGTCGAAACGACGTAGGGCACAATCACGGTGAGGCCCATGCGAAAGAGGCGAGAGAGCGGCACGTCGCCCCGCAGAATGGCGTCGCTGTGATTGATGACGATGAGAATTGAACCCACGACGACTGCGTACTTGAGTGCGCGCTTGACGACTGATGATGTGAGCGAAAGGGCAAGGGTTTGTTTCATTCTGTAGCTTGGCACCCGCACGGTTTCGTCTTCATTTCGGGTTCGATTCTCTTGGGCCAGGTTTGGGCTCGTATTTACGACAAACTCCGTCGAGCGCGTCTGTATCAGATTCGAACTCAGTTCCAGCGAGTTCGGCTTCGTCCCAAAAATTGCATTGTCCCGAAGCGGTTTTTCCAGCTGGAAGGAAAATGCTATCCAACGGCCCCGGTGCAACTACTGCCGCTGCCGGCGGTGCATGCCAGGCAATGAACGCCAGTCTGAATGTCCCAGCCTTCGAGTCGCTCCGGGGTCACGTCCCACAAGTAAAGCGGCTTCCCATTTCGCACCTGCATCTTGAGCATCTGGTTGAAGTCGCAGTCGAAGACCTCGCCCATCCAGCCGACGCTGATCGTGCTGCGGCACATTAGACCTTCCACCGTCGTCGGGTTGAAATTGTTCGCGAGCAGTTCGAGGTATTCGTCCCACTGACCGTGCTGGCGCAAGTCTTCCGCGAAGCGGGCGATGGGCTGGTTGGTAATCGTGAACAACTGGTTGAACACGATGCCGAACTCACGGGCCAGCGCTTCCTTGTAATCCGCCTCAAGTTCCGCCTGTGGTCCGGGCAGCTTCGCGCCGAGCGGATTGTAAACCAGGTTCAGCGGCAACGTTGTCCCGTAGCCGACCGCGTTCAATTTCCTCAGTGCGGAAATGCTCTTCTC
Organism: Verrucomicrobiota bacterium; assembly: GCA_041689265.1. GTDB lineage: Bacteria > Verrucomicrobiota > Verrucomicrobiia > Limisphaerales > RI-55 > JBDNGP01. Next base: position 20,197 of record JBDNGP010000017.1, on the reverse strand, counting down.
GAACACGCCATCGCCGCGTTGGGCATTTACATTTTCTGCCGAGTAGCACGGCAGCGAAGCCACGACTTCGACTTCGTGCTGTGCCAGATATTTCGGCAGCCAGGCGAAGGCAGCAGTCTCAATGATGGTGAGGTTATTCCGGTCAATGACATGGCTGCCGCAATCACGCGCCGTCTCGACGAAGTAGCGGAAATGCTCGCTCAACTCTGGCGCTCCGCCCGTGATATCCACGATGGCGGGGCGATTCTCGCGAATCCAGTCGCCGACGCGACGAGCCACCGACTCGGGCATCATCTCCGTGCGCCATGGGGCGGCATCCACGTGGCAATGTGTGCAAGTCTGGTTGCACTTGCGCCCGACGTTGATTTGCAACGTCTGGAGTTGCCCCCGATGCAGTGTCAGCCGGTGCTCGTCCAGTTTGATTTCAAAACGATTCATGTTTCCGAGGATGAGAACTCTGGCATGGTCAGGATATTCCGAAAAAATAACCGGGGTGGCCACTTGATTCGTAGCGGGGCGAAACCGCCGGTCTTGCCCACCACCTGCGCCCGGTCTATTTTGCGAAGCAGATGAAGCCAGAATCGCTCTTGAAGGTTGGTGAACTCGCGGTCCGCGCCGAAGTGGGCGTTCAGACGCTGCACTACTACGAACGGCTTGGCCTGTTGCCCAAGCCGGACCGTTCCGGCGCGAACTACCGACTCTATTCTCCGGCATCGCTCCGCCGAGTTCAGTTCATCAAGCAAGCCCAGGCCCTTGGCTTCACCCTGGAAGAGATCAAAGAAGTTCTCGACCTGCGCGAGCAAGGCCGCGCTCCCTGCCGCTGTGTCGCAGACGTGGCTCGGAAGCACTTGCGGGAACTGGACGCGCGCATCAAAGCGCTGCGCGAATTTCGGAAATCGCTGGCGGCGGTTGTGCCCCGATGGGAAAAGGAAACCACCGGCCAGCGCCGGTGCGCGGGCGAGTTCTGCGATTTGATTGAGCAATTGGGTGAAAACAAACCCGCTCCTGCTGCGGACAAAAAGAAAATCAAAAAGCCCCTTGCCCCTCTAGCCGGGTAGAGGCCGTAGGTTGGTCCAGAAACTGAAATTGGAAAAGTTTATGGAAAAATCGAAAGCTCTGCAAAAAGCATCCTTGGGCGGCAGTATCGTCGCTGCCATCACCGCGTCCCTCTGCTGCATCGGCCCGCTGATTGCCGTGGCGTTGGGCGCGGGCGGCTTCGCCGCGTCCGCCGTGTTTGAAAAGTGGCGACCGGTGCTCTTGGGCGTCACGTTCTCGCTACTCGCGTTGGCTTGGTATCTTACCTATCGCAGGCCGAAGACCGACTGCGAAGAAGGCTCGGCGTGCGCCACCAAGCCCGTGGCCAAATGGAATAAAGTGGTTCTTTGGGTTGCCACGGGTTTCGTTTTGGTGGCGGCGGCGTTTCCAAGTCTTTCATCGTTGATTCTACGAGCAACGCAAACGAATGCACTGGTTGCCGTCAGCGATGCGAACAGCGCCGTTTTGAAAGTGAAGATCCCGAGCATGGATTGCGCGGCGTGCGCCGCCAGCATTCAGGCCACGTTGCGGAAGCAAAGCGGCATCGAGAACGCCGAAGTCAGTTACGACACCAAAGCGGCCGTGGTGCAATACGACGCCACGAAACTTTCGCCGGAGCAAATCATCGCGGCGATTGATGAAACCGGGTTCAAGGCAGAACCCGCCGATAAACCATAAAACCTGAAGTTGCGTCTATGCCAGACTGCTGTTCAATCAAATCTCCCGCTGAAGCGTCCCTGGTCAAAGCGACACAGGCCGGATCGCACCACTGCCCGGAATGTGGTCAGCCCGGCAAGCTCGTAGAAACGAAAACGCTGAAACATGCGGTGCAGCCGCGTCATCTGGAGCGTGTGAACCAACCCGGCTTTCTGTTCTGCCGTTCGGCAGAGTGCAACGTGGTCTATTTTCATCCCGACGGCGACTGTTTGCGAAAAACCGATGTGCGCCCGCGCGTGGGAATCAAGGAAACCCAAGACCCCGTGCCGCTCTGTTATTGCTTCGGTTTCACGGAGGCGATGGCCGTTGAGGAAATTCTGGCGACGGGCAAATGTACCATCCCGCAACGCATCGCTGCCGAAGTGAAAGCTGGAAACTGCGCCTGCGAAATCCGAAATCCCCAAGGCTCATGCTGCCTGGGCACCGTCACAGCCGCCGTCAAGAAAGCGCTGAAGACGACCATCGCTCCGACGTAATCGGTGCTGAGCTGAATCGGCGTTGGAAAGTATCCGACTTGTCAGGCGGTCAAGCCAGGCAGTGAACGCCGGTTTGAATCTCCCAGCCTTCGAGCCGCGCGGGAGTAACGTCCCATAGCTAGAGCAGCCTGCGATTTTGTTTCAACCATTTTGCAATCTTACCTAGTACCGCGGTCCTGGGTTGAATCAGAGCAGTCCTGCGATGACACGGTAGAGAATCACCATTACTACCAGCACAATCGCAGCAATCGTCCCCGGGCACAGCCCGCGCGAACAGGCGTCGCTCACGTGGTACGAACACGGCCGCGGAGCGTCCGGTTCGTTCTGGTTTGTTGGTCTCATGGGCATTGAGGGAGCTGAGGTTCACTTCGTCTTCGCCACCAGTTCCACTTCCAGCGGCACGTTATCTTCAATCAGCTTGTCGCCGAGTTGGGCGATTGTGCCGGAGTGGAACTTCACGTTGTGCTGGGCGCGGTCAAACGCAGGTTTGGCCGTGCCGCGCAAAGTGTCCCCGTCGATTTTCACCGTGGCCGCAAAGCCCAGCGACATGGAAATGCCGCGAATGGTCATGTCGCCCGTCAATTGATACGTACCGTCCGCTTTGGTTTCGACTTTGGTGATGACGAACTTGCTCTCGGGAAATTTTTTCACATTGAAAAAATCCGCCGACTTCAAGTGGTCAACGAGTTTCTGATTGTCAGATTCGCCCCCGAAGAAGCCCTTTTTCGTGGAGAGGTCGTTGTTGGAGATGGAATTCATGTCCGCCACGAACTCGCCGCCCGTGATGCGCCCTCCCGCCACCGTCAACCAGCCGCTTTTGAGCTTTACCTTGCCGTAATGGTCCGTGCCGACCTTCGCGCCGTGCCATTTGATGCTGCTCGCGACGGGGTCAACTTCGTAACGCTTGGCCGCGTCTTCCGCGCTCGTGGAAAACATTCCGAGGGCGAGCAGCAAGCCCGCGACGATGAGGAAGTTCGGTTTCATGTGTGTTCGGTTGGATTGTAGTTTCATTTCGATCATTGGTAGGAGGCCCGCAGGCTGGCCATTATTTCAAATTGAAGTTTGAGCGTCCGGGGCGTTGCTTGGAACTGGGTCGTCAGGTCCGACCAGTCTTCGGGCATCCGACTCACGATGCTACCTTCGAGCCGCATGTCCCAGCCGCTTAGAATCGCTACTGGCACCAGCACGAGGATGACGCCAGAGACCGGCTTGGCCTGAGATGTTCAGAGTCCCTTGGCGATCAATTCTCCGATGGCCGCCTTGTCCGTGATCCCCATGGAGCGGCCCACTTCCTTGTCCCCCTTGAACACGATCAACGTGGATTGGCCGGTGACTTTGAGTTGCTTCTGGAGTTCCTTTTCGGTGTCGAAGTCCGCTTTGAATGCGACGACACCCTTGAACTTGTCCTCCTTGAGCAGGCTTTCGATTACCGGGCCTTGCTTCCTGCAGGTCGGACACCAACTCGCGGCGAAATCCACCAGCACGGTTTTGCCGTCGGCCTTGGCCTTGGCGAAGGCACCGGAGTTGTAGGGCTGGGATTCCCCGGCTTTGGCCGCCGTGCCGGGCGGGGTGAGCTTTGTTGAACTGCCATCCTGGGCTTGGACAGCGGAAGTGGTCAGGGTGAGAGTCGCCACAATGGCGGCGAGGGATAAGATACGTTTGATCATAGGCTTGTTCTGTTCGTCAGTGTTTTTTTTCATTTGCGTTGGTCGCCCCTGCATCCGTGTTGAATACGATCAAGGCGGGTCGCTCCGGCGCAACACAAGAGGCGCCATTGTGCGTCTATGAATGACCGGGCAGATGGTTTATTCCCAGATTCTGGGTTCATGTCAGAAGACCGGTCCGACGACCGGCGCTGAAAATGCGCATGGACCAAAGTCCCGCGCCGGATTGAACCAAGCGATCCCCCAAGTTGGCCGATAGCACGAGCATCTCACCCGCAGCTCGAAGAAAGTTTGTAAGGATTCTCATCGGGCGGCGAAGAGGAGGTAACGTGAACTTGTGGCGGTGTCGACAGCATCGTCAATGCGGCCGCACAAGAATACCCAATGACGTTATGATGACTGAATTGGATACGAGACGCACGGCTGATGGCGCGGCAAAATTTTATACTGAGGCCGGCGAGACATACACCGCGACCGCTCACGCTGAGTCCTGAATTGTTTCATGCTTATGACCAAAGAAACCGAATACGCGAATCCCGAATCGCCTTCTCAACACCGCATCAAGGACGCCGCGCTGGCCATCCTCGATCAGGGCGAGCAACTCGTTTCGTTCCTCCCGGTCGCAGCCTACCGTGAAAGAACGCCGCTGGCCTTCAACGCGTCCATTGGTGGTCATTACCGGCATTGCCTCGATCACTTTGCCAGCTTTCTGCGCGGCCTTGATCGCGGTGAAATCAACTACGACGCGCGCGACCGTGATCCGCGCCTGGAGAGTGATCCTGAATTCGCCCGCCAGCTCACGGGACGCTTGCGCCGCGAGATTGAAGCACTTACGCAGGAAACGCTTGCTCGGCCGATCGCCACGCGCGCCGAGGTCAGCTACGCGCCGGGCGAATCGGCTGTGGCCGCCTCCTCGGCGGGACGCGAACTCGCATATGCCATCGCTCATGCGATCCACCACTACGCCCTGATCGCCTTCATGGCCCGGCTGAACGGGGTGGCTCTGCCGGAGGGGTTCGGTCTCGCCCCTTCCACGCTGGCATATCAAACACGCCAAACGGTTCAAGCATCACATCACAATCATGTCGCCCTCGCCATTTGAGTCTCTTCCTTTCGGATTCACCGACTGGCATCCCGCCCTGCAGGCCGCAACCCTGGCGTTGATGACGCTCGTGCAGGAGGACATTCCCACGCTGGCTGGCAGCCTCCTGTCGGCCGGCGGAAGCATACCGTGGCTGCCGGCTTTCCTCGGGTGTTTCCTGGGTATTTGGGTGGGCGATGCGATGCTCTACCTGGTGGCGCGAGGGGTTGGGCGTCCGCTTCTGGATCGGCAGTGGCTCCGCCGCTGGATCAGTCCCGAGGCAGTCGCGCGCAGTGAGTCGTGGTTCGCCGAGCGGGGCGTCTGGCTGCTCGTGACAAGCCGCATGGTGCCCGGCACGCGGCTTCCAACTTATCTGGCCGCCGGGTTTCTGCGGCAATCGTTCCCGCGATTTCTCCTCGTGACGGGGGTGACCGTCGCCTGCTGGACGACGGCTCTCTTCCTGTTGGGACACCTGGTCGGCGGTCGGCTCGTGAGTTGGCTGACCGGCTGGACTTCGGGTGCCGTATCGGTGCTCTTGGTGGTCGCCAGCCTCTGGTTGTGCTGGCGGATGATTCCCGCCTGGTTTCGCCGCGAATCCCGACTCCGGGCCTGGCTCTCGCGTCAGCGCTGGTCGCACTGGGAGTTCTGGCCACCGGCGTTGTTCTATGCGCCGGTCAGTCTTTTTTACCTGGGGCTGGCACTGCGACACCGCAGCTTCACCCTGCCGTCTGCGGCGAATCCCGGGATGTTTTCCGGTGGCCTGGTCGGCGAATCCAAGACGGCAACCCTGACTGAATTGCAGTCGGCCCGTCCGGAGTTCACCGCGGAAGCCCATGCCCTCGACGGGCCGACAGACCAACGCCTCGGACAGTTGCGCGAAATCATGAAATGCCGCCGCCTGACCTATCCGGTGATCCTCAAACCGGACGTCGGTCAGCGGGGTGTGGGCGTGAAACTGATTCGTAACGAGGCGCAGGCCGACGCGTATTTGCAGCAGACGCACGCTCCGCTGATCGTGCAACAGTACGCCGCCGGTCCCCAGGAAATCGGGGTGTTTTACTACCGCTTCCCCCATGAGGCCCGTGGTCGGATTCTCGCCATCACGGAAAAACTTTTCCCGACCGTTACCGGTGATGGCGCGCATACTTTGGAAGAATTGATTTGCCTCGATCCGCGCGCCCGTTTCATGGCGGCGAAATACTTGCAACGGTTTGCCGCCCGCCGTCACGAGGTTTTGCGCGCGGGGGAGACGCTCAAGCTCGTTGAGTCCGGCAATCACGCCCAAGGCTGCATCTTTAGGGACGGCGCTCACCTGTGGTCGGAGGCATTGGAGCAGCGTATCGACGATATTTCGCAACAAGTCCCGGGCTTTTATATTGGTCGCTATGACATCCGCTACGCCGCAGCGGAAGAACTAACGCAGGGCCGCAACTTCCAAATCGTCGAACTCAACGGTGCCTCGTCAGAGGACACGAGTATTTACGATGCGCGGAATTCCCTGTGGTCCGCCTATCGAATGTTATTTCGCCAGTGGCGGCTGGTGTTCGCCATCGGTCACGCCAACCGCCGCCAGGGAGTCCGACCCATCACCTTGCGCCTGCTCTGGCAACATTGGCGCGCCTCCGCCGCCAGCACCGCTGCTCTGCCCAACGCCGACTGACCGACCATGTGTACCGTTATCTTCAGTCCGCGGCGCGGGGGCTACGTGCTCGGCATGAACCGCGATGAACAGTTGACGCGTGTCACCGCACTTCCACCCCGACGTCATCGGGTCGCAGGTCGCGATCTGATCTTTCCCGCCGAACCGACCGGGGGAACATGGATCGGTCTCAACGACCACGGAAATTGCCTCGCCCTGGTCAATTGGTATTCCGTTCGCGCCCGAATGTCAGGTGAACCGGTCAGCCGGGGTCACGTCATCCCGGCGGCGCTGCCGATGCTGGAAGAGGCACAGACCGGGGCGTACCTGCGGGAAATGCCGCTGCGACGCCTTCGCCCATTCCGGCTGATCGGGATTTTTCGCCGTGAACGCACCGTGGTCGAATGGCGTTGGAATCACCAGTCTCTGGAAAGGATGACGCATCCATGGTCGACCGGTATCTGGATCTCTTCCGGCTTCGACGAAGCCAGCGCGGAAGTGCGGCGTCGCGGGGTGTTTCAAAGGGCGTTGAGAGAATCGGGGGCTGGCACGCTGCCCTGGCTGCGCGGCTTGCACCGCTCACACACTCCGGAGCGAGGCGCCTACTCGCTGTGCATGCATCGGGCAGACGCCGCAACAGTCAGCTATACCGAGGTCGGCGTGAACGGAAACGCCGGAATGATGCGCTACCTGCCTGGCGCGCCCTGCTGCGCGAACGCCCGGGCCTCGATAACCAGGTTCACCCTCCGACTCATCTCCCGAAAAACCGGTGGCCGTCACGGAACATTCTCCGAGGATGGCGGCAAGTGACTTGCGGGTTTCAATCGCTTGGGCGCGTCGAAGGAGTAATCGGCGCTGCGGACCATCTCCAGCAGTTGATGGATGCTCGGACGGTCGCCCCAGAATGTGCCGTAGTAGGCGAAGCGCGCGACGCCTTCCTTGTCCACAATCACGACCGACGGACGATTGATCCACTCCGCGTGGACGGTGAAGATCATCGGCTGCACGCCGTATTCCGCGCCCACTACGCCCGCCCGATCCACCAGATGCGGCCACCAGATGTTTTTTGTGTAGGAATCCTTGAACGACGTTTTGCTGAACCAGTATTTCGGCTCGAGTTCCTTGCCGACCATCACGCGACAGGGAAACAGGTCGTGACATTCCAGCGTGGCAACCTCGATGTTCGCGGCCTCGAAATCCTTGCGCAGTTCGATCAATTCGCGGAACTCGCCGTGGCAGACTGGACACCAATCGGCAAACACCCAGATGAGCACGACGGGTTTCTTTCCGCGAAAGTCCGAGAGCCGCCACTCCTTGCCATCGGTGTCGGTGAGTTGAAAATCGCTCGCTGGCTGACCGACCCGCACGCGCCCGAACTTGGATTCGTCGAGCGCAGCGTAGGCAGCCGCCAGTTCCGGCGTTGCGTTCTTGCCGTGCTCGATCGCGTAGGCGGCAAGCTCGGCTTGATGCTGAACGTCCTTGGATTTCTCCCGCTTCTGCGCGGCTTGAACAGCGGCCAGTGAATCGTGCACGCCGATTTGCCCGAGAGCAATCGCGGCCTGCGAGCGGACGACCGGATCGCTGTCCTCACGCAGCACTTTTTCCAGGGCCGTGACGGCGTTAGTCACGCGCACGATGCCGAGTGTCATCGCGGCGACTTGACGGACATGAGCGTTCTTGTCCTCCAATGCCGTGACCAACTCCGGCGTGGCGGGCGTCCCCAAGCGCACCAGATCGCGGACAGCGAGGGTGCGCACGCGCCAATCCTGATCATCGAGACTGGCGACGCCGTGCTTGTTCAAGTCGCGGTCATGGGTGAACCCGTCGAGAATGGGATGGAAGTCGTGCGCTGCAACTCGCGTGAGGATTGCGTTGACCTTGGCTTGAGACTCGTCCGTGGCCGGGCTTTCAGCCGCAAATGTGGCTCCTTGTATCGTTGCGAAGTAAATCATCACGATTAAAATTTTGGGGTGCGATGTGACATTCACCACGCCGCGCAGTCCGCGTAAGAGTTGGATCATGGTCGCTAGATTAACTGAACGAGCCGATATGCCACACCTGAAAGAAGTGCCGCGCAAGGAAGTGTGACGACCCACGAAGCCAGCACACCGAGCACCGGCTTCCATTTCGTCTGACCGGTCACAATGCCCATGCCGAGCAGCGATCCGACGCTGACATGTGTTGTGCTCACGGGCAGTCCGTGAAAGCTGGCGGTTGTCACCAAGGCCGCCGTCGAAAGATTCGCCGCAAAGCCTTGTCCTGGATTCATGCCGGTGATTTTGTGACTCATGGTTTCCGCCACGCGCCGCGCGTTCAGCAAACCGCCGAGGGCGATGGCGATGGCTGCGGCCATCAATCCCCAGCGGATGTCGAGCGCGGAGGCCACGAGCAAGAGCGCCGCGATTTTCGGAGTGTCGTTCAAACCGCGAGCGAAACTCACTGCGCCCGCACTCAGGAAATGCAGCGAATCGAGCAAGTGCCCGGCATTCATTCCCAGCACCATGCCGGTGTAGCGTTGGGCGCACGCCGAAGGATTATCCACCGCCACGGAGAGCGTTGGCATGGTTTGGGCCGCGAAAACGCCATTGGGCTGCGGCAACGGCAATACCAGTTGCTCAACACCGGCGCAGACGCACATCTCCTTCGTGACACCGAGTCGCAGTCGGGCGAAGCGAAACGCGAGATAGACCAATCCGCCCGTCGCAACCGCCAACAGCGGACTGACGATCAACGGCATCACAAATGCAGTGCCAAGCAGAGTAAAGTTCACCGCGCCCGCCGACGAAGCCAGACCTGCCCCGACCAATGCTCCCGTCAACCCGTGCGTGGTCGAGATGGGTAATCCGAGCAGCGTGGCGAGGATCACCGTCGCACCTGCGCCGAGCGCAACTGCCAGAACAAATTGTGGCGAGGCGACGAGAGCATCCGGCACAAGTCCCTTGCCGGAAAACTTCTTGAGCAACGCCTGGGCAAGAAACAACGCCGTAACGCTGCCCGCAAATGTGGCGACCGTGGCCCACGAGATCGCCGTGCGATAACCACAGGTGCGACTCCCAAACAGGCTCGCCACGCCTTTGAAGTTGTCGTTCGCTCCGTTCGAGTAGGCGAGAAAGCAAACGGCGAGAAAAATGAGCGCAGACATCATCAGCAACTCCCCCCATTGCCGCCATCACAACACTTCGCCGCCTCGGTTGTCGCAGTGTATTCCATGCCCTTGGTTTCGCGCGGGTGACGTAGTTTAGTTCTTCCGCAATCGTAGTCTTTGGCGTCCTCCGGTTTCACCAGCACACGCGGCTCGATGAATTCAAAGTGTTCGGCGTAGGGCGCTTTCCGGTAAAGGTTGAAAGTTTTGTCGCACACGGCCACCCGGTCGCCCCGGCGGAGGCGATGACCGTCATCGTCCAGCACTTCGCGGAACGGACCGCGATAGACCACGGCTTGATTAAACTCAAAGCAGGCGCCTTGCTTGCCCTTGAAGGCTTCCACGGTGACGGAACGGAACTCGATTCCTTCGACCGTCTGCCAGGGTTGTGCGTCGCGCTTGAGCAGGCGAATGCCGTAGAACCCCGCGTCTTCAAACGCTTTTAGAAACAAATCTTCGCGCAGTGCGCCGCTGATGCAACCGCTCCAGAGCATCGGGTCTTGCTGCATAATGTCCGGCACTTCCTCGTCACTTACGATGTCGGAAATGACGGCGCGTCCACCTTTGCGAAGGACGCGGAAGATCTCCTGAAACAACTGCCGTTTATCCTGCGGTTCGACCAGATTGAGCACGCAGTTGGAAACCACCACATCCACGGACTCAGTTTCCACGAGCGGATGTTTGACGCGCAGATCCGTCGCCAGTTCCTGCGCCCGCAAAAAGGAGTTGGCGGTGGCGATGGGATTTTTCTTCAACTCGGCGTCGAGGATTTCAAAATCGAGCCCAAGGTCTTGAATCCGCCCTTTGCGAAACTCGACGTTCGCATAGCCAAGCCGCTCAGCGACAATGGGTGCATTGCGACGCGCGACTTCCAACATGTCGTCCGTCATATCCACACCAATGACGCGGCCGTTCTCACCGACGACTTGAGCGGCGATGAAACAGATTTTTCCCGTGCCACTGCCGAGGTCGAGCACGGTTTCGCCGGGCTTCACGTAGCGCGACGGATCGCCGCAGCCGTAGTCTTTCTCATTCACTTCCTGCGGGATGATCTTGAGCAGGTCCTTGTTGTAGTCAACCGGGCAGCAAAGCGCGGCTTCCGGCGCTTTGGCGGCGGCAGCGTAGCGTTGTTCGGTGGCGGCTTCGGGACGGATAGAAAGTGTTTCGCTTTTCATGAAGTTGGTTCGAAAGTTTAAGGAAGCTTCATCAAATCGGTCTGGCTGGCTACTTTACTGGCCACGATGCAGGTCTTGCCGCCGAGACTCTAACCGGCGGTGGCGACGTTGCCGATCTGCTTGAAGACCGGCGATTCCGCAGGCGCGTCCTTGAAGGTGGCGCTGTCCACCACGCGACGGGCCGGATTATTTTTGTTTGCGCGAGCAATTGTGATTTCAGATGCGCGGGCGTGGCGATGGCGGACTTGACCTTGGCGCTGATGAGGGAATCGAGCGCCTGCTCGTTCGCAAACCATCGCGCCAGTTCCGGATCGCGCTGCGCCTGCTCCAACGCCGCGCGGAATTTCGGATCGTTCGCGTCCTGCCCGCCGGGGCGATACGCCTGCAGGATCAATTTGGCTTCTGCGTCGTTCATAATCTTGAGGGACTGTACCCGAGGGCATGCAGCGCCCCATACCAGGTCGCAACCGCGAGTTCGTAATCCGCTTCATTCACGATGGTAGGAACGACGGCCGGTGGGGTTTATTCCGATTTCCGATTGGCGGCAGTTAATTGCGGGAAAGGCGTTTCCGTTTCCGCTTCCGCTATCATGGCCTCGAACACTGCCAGATTGCGCGCGCCGACAAAACGACGACGCACGTTGCCTTGGGCGTCCACGATGACCGTGGTGGGGAGTTCGCCGCCGTTGTAGCGTCCGCCCACGTCGTTTTTCTCGTCGAGCAAAACTGGATAATTGACGTTACGCGCCTTGGAGGTGCGGGCCACTTTTTCGCGCACGCGCTTCAATGCCGTTGCCGCGACTTCGTGATCGTCATGGTCGCCGTCGCTGTGCTTCCGATCTTCCACCGCCGCGTGGCCCCCGATGTGACCGTGACTGTCCGGCACGTAATCGAGCGAGACGCCGAGGATGACCAGTTTGTCGCCATGCTTTTTTTGCAACGCCACGAGCGCGGGCATCTCACCGACGCAGGCGGTGCACCAAGTTGTCCAGAAGTTTATGAGCACCACTTTGCCGCGAAAATCCGAGAGTCGGACGGTCCTGCCGTCCAACGTCCGCAGCTCAAAGTCTGCCGCCGGAACGGGACGTCGTGCGGTGTAAGCCTCGTCGGGGACTTTTAGTTTCACCGGTGGAAACTCGCTTTGATGTTCGGCCCACCATGCCTTGGCGTTCTCGGCGGCGGCTTGAGTTTTTGCCTCACCATCCGCCTGAAATTCCCGCAAGCCGGTTGTTTCGCTTTCGACTTGAACCGTGTCCACCATTTTGGAGCCGAATTTCTGGTCGGTCCAGATTTCCAGACGTTTTAAACTCATGCCGAGCACGGCGATGTCAGCATCATCCAACAAAGCGGCAACGATGGGCACTCCGACCGCCGGCGCAGCGTGCTTGAGGTAGTTCAGACCCAGCAAACGAACCTGCTGGTCCGGGTCCTTGAGTTGTTCGGCGGCGAGTGCGGCCAAAGCGGGATGTCTGCGCTCACGCAAAATGCTGAACGCGGATTCGCGAACGTTCATGTCCGGATCGAGCGCCGCCATGAGTAAAATGGACTCGATCTTGGGCGATTCAGGCTGGTCCTTTTGAAACACGCGACGGATGGACCTGATCGCCACTTCACGATGGACAATCTTCCCGGAGTTCCACGCTGCCAGCAGTGCCGCGCGCGGATCAGTGGCCTGCTCAATCATGTCCGAAACCATCTCGGGCATGGGCGCGTCATTGGCCAGAGTGACCCTGTTCCGAATCTGTTCCTGCAACGGCGCGCGGAAAAGCCATACGCTAATCACCAACGCGAGGCCAAGGCCAAGCAACCGGCGGCGCGGCATCAGGCTCGCGTTCGAATGCCCGTCGCAGGAACAGCCGTCGTTTGCGGAATGCTCGTCGGTTGAAGTTTTGTTCTTCATGGTTGCCAGAGTCCGGTGTTGGGATAGAACGCCTGCCAGGCGAACCAATAGACTTTTACACTCGGAAGAACTTCGCCGCTCTCTATTCGCCTGACCTCGACCTGGTGGCTGCCGGGGTGGAAGGTGATTTCGAGAGCGGCAGAATTGATTTCATCCCGCACGGGTTGGTCGGGCGGCAGGAATTTCAACGGATACGCCCGGGGCACGCCGTTCACGATGACGCCAATCACCCAGTCCTTCTTGGGCAACTCGGTGCGAAAGGTCGGCACGGGGAACACCGGGCCTGGGCGTTGTTCATATCCGGCATAGGCCACGCCGCCATAGTTCCGTTGGTGGCCTGTCTGCGTGGAAAGCACTTTGCCCTGGGGATACTTTTCCTTCCACGCGGCCCATGTCAGATGCTCACTGGCCAGCCATTCAAGCGTGGTGTTCACATGCGGCCCGGCGACGGATTTCATCGCCAGTTGCGACCAGAGCGAGTCGGTCTGCCGGTCATACATCAGCACGTCGCTGTAATGCAGTAATCCGGACACGCCGAACGAGAGTGTGCGGTTGCCGACCTGGCGGTTGAACACCATCGCCGTGCCGCAGAGCGGGCAATAGGTGACGACGATGGGCTGTCCGCCAAGTTCGTCATTCACGATCTCATGCCAGACGAGAATGCGTAGAGGGTAGGCGCGGGTTTCGTCACCGATAGTCACGCTGATCACGAGGTCATTCGGGGACATGAAGCTCGCGGCACCGGGGCGGATGAATTTTGGTTTGTCAATCGAGGGAATGCCGTCACGGCCCGGCCCTCCGGAAAGAATTTCACTGGTCGGTATCGCGGCGTTCGAAACATCGAAGCCGTTGAATGGGCCACGACCTGGTGGCGCGGCGAGGGCATCGGTCGTCACGGTGATCGATCCGGCCAGCAGCAGGGCGATCCCGCTTCGCAATGGCTCGCGGAAAAACCAGCTGAGAACGGTGACGACCACGGGCGGTAAGATCAGTTTTAGGCGAGGCTTTTTCATGACGAGGTGAAGTTGTGATGCACGGTTCAGTTATGGGGAATGAGTTTCGAGTTCGATTCTGTTGATGACGGTCTCGAAGGATGATTTTGTGTCGTCGCCATCGGCGCTGATCCAGAGGGCACTGACTTCCAGGGGCGGGTCGAAGCGGCGCGTAAACTCAAAACTGCCGTCCGCGCGCGGCGCGGCCACCACCTCCTCTTCGAGCAACTTGCTCATGGGATGCTGGCGCGTGCTCCCGATCTCTGAACCGTTCACGCCGAGATTGAGAAAATGCACCTTCGCGATCCCGCTTCCTGCGGGGGCGAATTCAAACAACGCTTTCACCCAACTGGCCGCCGTCCATCGTTCCAGCAGGGTGAGAGTCCTCGGACCGGGTTCAACCAGTCCGACCCGCAGCGAGTAATCGTCGTGGCCTTTCTTGCCCTGCTGCTCCGGCGCGACTTTGATGTTGCCGCAGAGGTGTCCTTTGACATGGATGGACTTCACCAGCAGCGGTCGGGGCAAAGGGAAAAGCAAGGGCATCGCGGAACGGCGCACGGAAATTTCCAGGCCCGACTCGGAGAATCGCAACGTGTGCGCCGGGATCTTGTCATATCTGATCTCGTGCCAGCGGCTTTTGTCGTTCAACGGAACGCGCAGAGTTTGGGTGATCGTCTGCGGAGAAGATTCGTTCGTGCCTTGCGGTTCAGCGTAAGCCAGCGGCATCAGTCCCAGGCTCACTGCGGCTGCGAGTAGGACGAGGCGACTTCGGCATATTGGCTCGTTGAAGGAAGCGGCAGTCACAATTTCAGCAGCGGTTTGATCTCGGCCTCGAACTCGGCCTTTGCGGTGTAGCCGACGTGCTTGCGGATAATTTTCCCATCGCGGTCAATAACGAACGTGGTGGGAATGCCTTCCACGCCGCCAAATGCGCTGACGATTGTTTCATCGCCGAGCACAACCGGATAATTGATGCCTGTCTTCTCCATGAAGCTTTTCACCACGGACGCTCCGTCCTGGTCCAACGACACGCCGACCACCACCAAGCCTTTGTCCGCATACTGCTTTTGCAGTTCGATGAAGCCGGGAATCTCCATGCGACACGGCCCGCACCACGTAGCCCAAAAGTCGAGAATCACGACCTTCCCGGCGAAGTCGGAAGACTTGACCAGCTCACCATTCACGTCCTCGAGTGCCCACGTTGGGCTGCGCCACGCAGGTGCGGAGGCGATTTCCAACTCGATGGGATCTCTGCGCGCGGCAGTCAACAAGAGCGCCAGTGCCACGATCACCAATCCAAAGAGAATGGATGTTTTGTTCTTCATGAACTCGAATTCTGGCAGGTGGGAACCACTAGCCACGGTGATTATTCCCGCAGGAATAGACTTCCTCTCGAACCGCCGTAGCTAACCTCTTCGTCCGCCGAATGGCGCGGAACGAGCGCTGGCAGCTGGTTCTGTCTCTCATGGAAAAGCTCGCGCGCGACCTTCTCTGGCTGATGTTTACCCTCCAAACAACATCGCTCCCCAACCTGTTCCGCAAGCACCAGATCGTTGGTAGTTGGAGGAACGTAGGCAGCATCACGCGGCGGATTGAGTGACGGGATCACCTGACCGCCGTTGGGCTTGAGGTTCCAGTGTGGTCCGATCTCAACTCGGTAAACCGGATGTGCGTCGTGCATCACTCCAGTGTCGCCCGGTTCAACGTTTCTCCCAACATGATAAGCGAGGAGATTCTCGTCACCATTGTCATGGTTCGGCACATTGCGAGTTCCATTGGGATCTCCGGCTTGTTGCCACTGGCAGTTCTCATGACCTTCATTACGATGCGCGTCCAGTCGTTCGGTAACAACGTGTCGGCATGGAGAAAGAGGAAGACGTTGCCCGTGGCTCGCGTTGCTCCGGCATTGATCTGCCGGGCGCGACCGGGCTTTGATTAAGTAACGGTCGCTCCAGCGGTCAGCGCGACGTTGCGCGTGTCGTCCGTGCTGCCGCCGTCCACGCTATAATTTCGTGCGGGCGACCTGCGCGCACCGACTGGAGCGTTGCTGCGACGTGCGCGGCTTCGTTCAACGCCGGAATGATGAAGGAAACGCGGCTCAAATCCGCTTCATCGGTTTCGACGATTCGCCGCCAAGTCTTCCGGGCGGTCGAGGTCATCGAGTGGTTTTAGCCGCGCGGAACAGATGCCGATTCGTTTGAGGATTTGCAGCGACTGGGAGTGAACGGAAACGCCGGAATGACGCGCTACCTGCCCGGCGCGCCCTGCTGTGCGGGACGTGCAGCGGCCGGCTTCTGATCGTCGTCATTCGCCATGATGCCCAGGCCGCTCACAAGGCGATTCATCAGGTTTAACAACGCGCAAACCGATACGGCATCGTATAGGATCACCGGAGTTGTTCACCGGCTTGGGTGGAGCCCTCTCTCTTGCTCCACCCAAAAGACGGTCAACAACTCCGCCGCGCGCCGCTGACTCGCCACGCACCAGAGATCGTGGGTTCCACCTCGATATTTTTGGTTTCCTCAATGAATCAGGTGATATCCACCCGTCGAGACGAACGGAGCGAGCCTTGGGCCCGATTCTGCTCTTGACCGTGACGACCAATTCGTTATGCATACCTTGAATCCACCATCAGTATGATCACCAAAAAACTAGTCTCAACGTACCGGGCGGTATTGCTCGGTGGCGCCGTCTGCCTCGGAGCCGGAGGCCTCGCGGTCTCCAGCGTGCAGGCTGAAGAAGTCACTCCTCCGGGTTTTAGTCGCGTTTACATCAACATTCAAACCGGCGGCAAGGGTGCCGTGGTTTCCGCGTTGGCGGCTGCCGGAGGAAAGGTTCATTACGAATTCGATGGCATCGGAGCAATCGCGGCGTCCATTCCGAATCAAGCGCTGGCTGGACTGAGCCGCAATCCCAATGTGTCCATGATTGAGCCGGACCCGCAACGCTTCCTGCTGGCCGACACGCAACCCTACGGGATAGGCATGATCGGAGCGCCACAGGCGATCACCGCGGGCACAAGCGCCACCAGCGTTCCGGGGGAGAAAAACTACGCGGACGGCACGGGCATCACCGTGGGAGTGATCGACTCCGGCATCTATCCGGGGCATGACGATTTTGCAGACGTGAACATTGGCGGGTATCCCACGGAGCTCACCGTGACGACGACGGTGAAAGGGAGAGGCAAACCCACAACGACGACCGAGACCACGCCACTGGGTCCTGATGATGAGACGTTCTGGGGACGTGACTACCTCGGGCACGGCACACATGTGACGGGCACGATCGCGGCGGCCGCCAACAACCTGGGTGTGGTGGGGGTATCGCCCGGGAAGGTGAACATTTTCATGGTCAAGGTTTTTGGAGACGCGGGCAACTGGGTCTACAGCTCCACGCTGCTCGACGCGGCGCAGCAGGCCAAACAAGGCGGGGCCAACATCATCAGCATGTCTTTGGGCGGCGGCGTTCCCAGCTCCTCGGAAGAATCAGGACTGAACCAGCTTTACGCGCAGAATGTGCTGCTCGTCGCGGCCGCGGGGAATGACGGGACCACAGCCTACAGCTATCCGGCATCCTACAACTCGGTGATCTCGGTGGCGGCCATTGACTCTGCGAAACTGGTGGCGGATTTCTCGCAAAAGAACTCGCAAGTGGAACTGGCGGCGCCGGGGGTGTCGGTGCTGAGCACGTTGCCCTACATCAACACTGCGTCAGTGACCGTGAACGGATCAACCTTCACGGGTGACCCGATCGAATTCGCCGCCCAAGGCACGGCAACGGGAACATTGATCGACGGCGGACTCGCTGATACGATGAACAGTGCGTGGGCCGGCAAGGTTGTGCTGGTGCAACGAGGTTCCATCAGTTTTTACGACAAGGTCATGAACGTCCAAAACTCCGACGGACTCGCGGTGGTCATTTACAACAATGCGCCCGGCGGATTTCTCGGCACCCTGGGCGCGGGAAATTCCTCCACGATCCCGGCCATTAGTGTGAGTGACACCGACGGCATGTCGCTCAAGGGTCAGCTTGGGCTGTCCGCAACGGTAACGAATACCGAACTCATCCCGGCGAGCGGATTTGGCTCGTGGAACGGCACATCCATGGCCACCCCGCACGTTTCAGGCGCAGCGGCACTGATCTGGAGCAAGTACCCGAACGCCACGGCGGCGCAGGTCCGGGACGCCCTTGATCTCGGAGCTGAAGACCTCGGTACCCCCAATCGTGACACCTCCTTCGGCTACGGGTTGGTCCGGGCCGACGTCGCCCTCAACAAACTCCAAACGATCCTGACCACGGTGGGACCGACACAGCCGCTGTCGGTCGTGGTTGGAACGGACAAAGTCACCTACGTTAATCGCGATACCGTTACCATCACGGCCACGGTCAAGGATGGTTCCGGTGCCGGCGTCGGCGGGGCGGCCGTCCATCTTGATCTGACCACGGCCAGCGGTGGCCGACTCGCGGGCGACGCCACGTCTGATGCGAACGGCACGGCGAAATTCACCTACAAGGTCAACAGCAAACGCGACGGGATTGGCCCTTATTTAGCTTATGTGACAGCGACAAAATCCGGCTATGATCTCGGCGCGGGATCGACGACCTTCGAAGTCACCAGGTAGACATTGAAGCAGCGAAAGAACGCCGCTGGAATATTCAGCGGGTTCGCGGGAAGTTTGCAACTCAATGCCGGCACATATCTGTGCCGGCTTTTTTGATCCCCGCATCAGCTTCAGGCCTGTCCGTGCATCGCCCAGGAATCGCAGAATTTTGCGGAGCACCGCGTCGCTTTGAATCGCAAGGGCAATCTTCCATCTCCCATCACACTGAAATCAAACTATCAACCAGCGTACCGGTATTACCCCGCTATCCGTACCGCTTTTCATCCGGCATTTACAGCTGCGGATTGGAGCAAGTACAGCCTGGGTGACGGATACGGCAGGTGCCAGTGCCGGGTTTCTTGAGTTTACCGGTCAGGGACTGTCCACGTTCGAACGGGCAATGGATCGTGATGAACGGTTGATGGCGGTGTTGGGTTCGCGTCTGCTCGAAGATCAGAAGAAAGTCAGTGAAACCGCCACGGCAATTGAGCTGCGTCAGTCGGGTGAGAATTCGATTCTCGGAAACATCGCGTTCAATGTGAGCGCGTCGCTCACACAGGTTCTGCGGTGGGCGTATTGGTGGAATTCAACGGATGCCCTGCCGGATGACATCACGAATGAACAGGTCTTGATTGAACTCATCACAAACTTCAGCACCAAGGGATTGGCCTCGCAGGATATTCAAGCGATCGTCGCAGCCTGGCAAACCGGTGCGATCAGTCGCGACACTATGACGGAGCTGTTCCGGCGTGGTGAGGTTTTGCCGGAGGGTAGGACGACGGAGGAAGAATTGAAAATGATTGGTCGAAGTTCGACTTCCCATGACGCTACGCGCGTGGGCACGTAAGGTCTTACGTGAACCTGAAAACCTTTTTGGCATACGCTCATTCTCACGCGTTGCCATGGACTCTTTGCCCATGTGGCAACGGTCAGCCATTGAGTGTCCAGCCGTCGCGATACGTCTTTCGCAAAAGCGCGTCAGCTTCCGGGTCGCCGACGACCTTGCCGGCGGCGCCGTCGTAATCGATCTTTTTGCCGGCGCGATAGGCGACTATGCCGTCCAGGTCCTCCAGTCGTGCGGACTGCGTTTCAATGATCTGGAGTATCTGCTCGCCGAACTTGGCCACGAGCTTCTTCGCGTACACCGGGCCAATGCCCTTGACCATGCCGCTGCCCAGGTATTTTTCGATGCCCTCCTTGCTGGTTGGTGCAGTGCTGGCGAGCTGTGCCGCCCGGAACTGTAAACCGAACTCCTTGTCCTGCACCCAGCGGCCCTCGGCGGTCACCCATTCCCCGGCGCTGACTGAGGGCAGGGAGCCCACGACCGTCACTTGATCTCGATGTCCCTTGGCCTTCACCTTGAGAATCGCGAACCCGTTCTCCTCATTGAAAAACGTCACGCGTTCGATAAGCCCGGACAGGCTCTCGGCGAACTGACGTGGAGGGGTGTGTGGATTGTCCGGGCTCATCTTGAACCGTACATCAGTTCAGCAATGTCGTCAGCAGTTTGTGCCAGTCCGCAGGGAGTGCTTCGAGTTCCTTCGCACGAAGCCAGGTGAGCCCCTTGAACTCGCTGGTCTGTTGGTAGGCCCAATCAATGATCCGAGCGGACGTGGGGAGGTCGTGAATGACGCCCTGCCTGTTGCCTCATAACTGAAGGACACCGAAGGGTTTCATGGATTGGGCTTCCATTGCCTCACAACCTGGACACCGTAGCCTTTTTGGTTTTGGGTGTTTTGATTCGTGGTTGAGTTGCTCTTGGAGCGGGTTCGGAGC